>CAMDEX010000218.1 GCA_945897075.1 Litorilinea aerophila | reverse complement strand
GATTTGGTTCTCGCAAACCAGGCCATTCTACTCGAAAACTAGGCCATTCTATCAGATAAATTGACCCAAAACTGGTTCAAAATATCCATCTTCGGTTATTTTCGAGGCTTTCACAACCTCGTCAAAACCTTAACTTAATGACATTGAATAGGTAGTGGACGCGTTCCAGCGGTCGCCGGGCGCGGGTGCATAGAAGCGCAGGCGGTCGTCGCTCTCTTCCAGCGCGACGGGCTGGCCGTCCCAGTAAAGTTGCAGGCGGGCCAGCGGCGTGTTGTTGTCCACAAAACCCAGGCCGCGCAGATCGTCCAGCCGGATCTCCTGCATCCCCGCGCTTTGTACATCCACACGCACCCGCGGTTGGCTGGCAAGGGGTGACGGAGCGGAAATAGTGTCCAGTGCAAAAGGCTGCGTCGCGAGAGCCGCGGGCGTGGCAAGTCTCTCCAGAGGCTGCGCACCGTCAAGCGAGAAGGTGAGCGATGTAAGGGTCTGGGGTTGGCCGTCCTGGGCAAAGCGTTGGGCAACGGCCACCACCAGCAACTCGACCCCCCGCATCCGTCCCCGGCGCAGGATCGAGACCGGTGTGTCGGGCAGGGCGGCAAGACGGATTGCGGCCAGATCGGGCCGGGGCGGGCCGTCCACAGTTTGGGGGATGGCCGGGGGGGGCTGGTCGCTGACGCTCCCGGTACGGCCGGTCGGCTGGCTGGTCAGGCTCTTAATATGCAGGCGGGGCGGAGTCGGGCCTGTAGCGGCAAAGGCGAACAGTTGGGCGGGCAGACGCAGCCCGTTGATTTCGGCCAGCGGCCACTCGCTTTGGTCGGCGCGGTCTGACTGGTTTGGCTGCCAGGTCAGGGTGACGCGGTTTGCGCCAACATCCATACGCCACGCGGGCGGGGCGAGCGGCTGGCTGGGAACGCTCGTCTGTTGGGCGCGGGCGGGCTGCTGTGCGCCGAGCAAAAATAGAATGCAGAGCAGTGCGTGTACATGCTTGGGTTGGGGTGTATGTCGTCTATTCACAGGATGGGTGTCACCCAACGGCTTAGGCCGTTGCTTGAAATAAAAAGTCCGCTGGCAGGGAGATCTACTCACATACCAGCGGACTTTTATGCAGCTTCTACTCCGAGTAATCTACTTGGTTTCCCGGTAGATCACATGGCGGCGCAGGGTCGGGTCATACTTTTTCAGTTCGAGCCGCTGGGTGTCGTTGCGGCGGTTTTTTTCGCTCAGGTACATGTGGCTGCTCTCGGTGCTGCGCAGCTTGACAAGTACGCGGGGGCCTTTCTTAGCCATTGCTCTCTCCTTCTGTCTATCCAAAACCGGCAAAAATTGAACTAAACTATTATAGCGCGGGGAGCGGGGGAGGTGCAAATTGCGGAATGGGGAATTGTGGTAGGTGTTTCGCCACTTTCTGTAATAAAAAAGACCCGCCAGATTTTGGAAACCCGGCGGCTTTTTCAGGCAACCGCAAATTCCGTGTAGGACCGCGTCTTTGGCGGATGAAAGGCCAAGACAATATCATCTGTGGGCACACCGCGCTCGACCAGCGCATCGACAATACCTGCTTCTGTCCAATCATTTTCCACCCAAATTTTCCCATTGTGAAGACGGATGTATAAAGCGGGTACAAGCATTCGCCCCTGTTTTGTCCACCCGACATTCAGCAATAGATAGTTGTCGTGTGCTTCATCGAAGCTTAATTCGGTTTCAATGGCTGCCTGGGGGTGACGTTGCATGCACTCGGCTTGACATTGTAGCAACTCTTTGACGAGCGCCCGATAGGTAGTTACTCGATCCATGCGACGATCTCCTTATTCTGTATCGCGTTTCTTCATCCCCGCGGCGTTGTGGGATAGCCAATGGGGTCAATGCGGGCTTCGACCAGAAAGGGGCCGCGGCTGGCGATGGCCCGCGCCAGGGCTGTCTCACATTCGGCCTCACTGGTGACTTTGGCGCTAGGGATGCCGTGCGCGGCGGCGATGGCGCAGAAATCGGGTGCTGGAAATTCCGTGCCGTGGATGGGCGCGCCCTGGCGCTTCTGGTGGGAACGGATGAGGTCAATCGCGTTGTCCACCAGCACGACGACGGTGACGGGCAAGCCGAGACGGGCCAGGACGTTTAGCTCGCCCAGACACATCGCCAGCCCCGCATCGCCGATCAGACAGAAGACCGCTTGACCGGGCTGGGCCAGCGCCCCACCGATGGCCGCAGGCAGGGCAAAGCCCATACACGAGAGACCGTTGGAGAGAAAAAAGCGGTTGGGGTGCAGCGCAGGCCACTCCAGGCTGCTGAAAATTTTGTGGCTGCCCACGTCCACGGCCAGCAGACCGTCGGCAGGCAGATGGCGGCGCATGGCGGCCAGAACGGTCTGGGGCAGGAGGTGGCCCGCTTGCGGTGCAGGCATCGGACGGGCGGCCAGCTTTTCGCGCAACCGCTGGACGCGGGCTGCGCCCCAGTCAGGGTCGGTGGCGAAGGCGTTGTCGCTCAAACGCTGCAAGGCTGGGCCGATGGGGCCGACATACTCAGCCGCCGCGGGCAACACCGGGTCTATGTTGGGCCAGTTGGCGATCCAGAGCAGCGGCGCGGGATGCTCCCACTTCTTGACCAGTTCCACCACATCGAAACCGACGGCCAGCACACAGTCGGCCTCGTCCAGAATGTCATAGACCGGGTCTGTGCGGGTCAGGCCGAGGGTGCCAGCGGCAAGCGGGTGGTCGTCAGAGATGGCACCTTTGGCTTTGGGCAGGACGATCACCGGCGCATTCGACACTTCGGCCAGTTCCGCCAGGGCGGTGTAGGGCGCTTCGGGTTCCAGCCCCAAGCCAACGAGGATGACGGGGCAGCGGGCGGAGAGGAAGGGAAGAAAGGAAGAAGGGAGGGAGGAAGGGAGGACAGGAGGACGGGAGGACGGCGGTAATCGCTCGGCATCAGCTACCACCGGCGAATTGCCACCTGCCACCTGCAACTTGCCACCTGCCACCTGCAACTTGCCATCTGCCACTGATAACTGCTCACTGCTCACTTTGCGCACCGCTTCTTCGTTGCTGATTTGGAGGTGAACCGGGCCAGGGCGTCCCTGTCTGGTGAGAGCGATTGTCTCTGGGATGACGGAGGCGGCGTTCTCGGCGCTGACGGCGACGGTGCGTTTGGTGATGGGCGCAAAGATGGCGTGCAGGTCTACCACCTGGTGGGTGTAGTCGGGCAGCAGGTCGGCGGGCTTCTGCGCGGTGATGATGACGACCGGCGCGCGATCCAGCCAGGCGTGGGCCACACCGGCCACCGCGTTTGTGGCGCCGGGGCCGAGGGTAGTCAGCACACAGCCGATGCCGCCGGTGGCCCGCGCATAAGTGTCGGCAGCGAAGACCGCGCTGGTTTCGTGGTGCATCAGTTCAAAGCGGATGCCGCGCTGACGCATGGCTTCCAGCACAGCCACCACTTCACCGCCGGGCATACCAAAGACAACGGAGATACCCGCGGCGTGGAGCGATTCGGCGAGGAGTTGGGCGGTGGTTGGCATAGGGATTCGCGTTTTGGTAAGGGTGATTGGGTGCGATTGACGGCAGACGACAGACCACAGACGGCGAGAATGGGGCGGTCAGCGGTCTGTGGTCTGCGGTCTTCTTCTAAAATACCAGCACCCCCCGCGCCACCTTCCCGGCTTCCATATCCTCGAAGGCCAGGGCGATGTCGTCCAGGGGATAGCGTTTGCTGATGAGTTTGTCCAGGTCCAGCCGCCCCGCCAGGTAGAGGCGTTGGAGGTTGGGCAGGTCTATGTCGGGGCGGGCGGAACCGGCGAAGCAGCCGAGCAGGGATTTGTTCTGGAAGATGAGCTGACCGGCGGAGATCGGCACGTCTTCCAGCGCGGAATGCAGACCCATAATCGTCGTCACCCCGGCGGGGCCGGTGGCGTTGAGGGCCTGGGCAATCGTGCGCGCCGAGCCAACGCTGTCGAAGGCGTAGTCTGGCCCGCCGCGCGTGAGTGCCTTCAGCGCGGGCAGCGGGTCTTCGTGGCGGGCGTTGATGGTGTGGGTTGCGCCCAATTGTTTGGCAAAGGCCAGCTTCTTGTCGAAGACATCCACGGCGATGATTGTGTGGCAGCCCGCCACCAGACAGCCCAAAATGGCGCTAAGCCCGATGCCGCCGCAGCCGATGACCGCCGCGCTGCTGCCGGGACGCACTTTGGCTGTGTTGATGACCGCGCCCACGCCGGTAATCACCGCGCAGCCGATGATGGCACCCACCTCAAAAGGCACGCCCTCCTGCAAAATCACCGCGCCGTCCTCTGGGATGACCGCGTAGTCGGCCATTGTGGCGGCGCTCAGGTATTGCTTGACCGACGCCCCTTCCAGGGAATGGAGGCGGGAGGTGCCGTCGATCATCGCGCCCTGGTAGGTAGTAGCGGGGAAACGTTCGCACAGGTTGGGGCGTCCACTCTGGCATTGGATGCAGATGTGGCAGGCGGGCAGCCAGTTGATCAGCACCCGATCCCCCACTTGGAAACGGGTGACGCCCGGCCCCACTTCCTCCACAACGCCCGCGCCCTCGTGGCCCAGGACGAGAGGCGGCGGGGTGCGCAGTTCGCCTTTCAGCGTGTGCAGATCGGAATGGCAGACGCCGGCGGCGTGGATGCGCACCAGCAGTTCCCTGGCTTTGGGTGGGTCCAGCACCAATTCCGAGACGATCAATCTGTTGCGTTCGGGGACGTAAGCGGCGCGTATTTTCATGGGAGAGGCTCCGGTGCAGGTGGCAGGTAGCAGACGGCAGACGGCGGGTTGAATGTCGTTGGGGATATTGTACTGCAAAATGGGCAGGGGGGAAAGAAGAAAATATCTTCCTCTGCGTCTCTGCGCCTCTGCGGGAGAAATCCGACTATCTCCCGCAGAGGCGCAGCGGAGATCTGACTTGAACCCCTCTCTGCGAAATGGTATACTTGCGCCTGTCGGGTGTTGGCGACGTCTTATGTGGAAAGCAGCCCCTTATGAACGATCTCCAGAGTATCAAAAAACTTGTGCAGCCAGCCTGTGACCAATTTGGCGTGGAGGAGTTGAGTCTGTTCGGCTCGCGCGCGCGGGGAAATGCTCGGGACGATAGCGATTATGACTTCGCTGTACTCTTCGACCGCGCCCAGACCGGGCTTCTTTCTGATCGCTTTTTCGGCCTACTTTTCTTTTTAGAGGATCAGCTTGACGGCTCGGTTGATCTGTTGGAATTGGACGCTATACGCAATCCCTTTTTGCGTGATGCAATCGAAGAAGGAAAGAGTTTGCTCTATGCAGCGAGAGACACAGAAGCTGTTCTTTGACATTCAGGAAGCGGGTCAGGCTGTCCAGCGCTTCGTCCGCGGCAAGAGTTTTGCCGTCTATCAATCGGACGATATGCTGCGTTCGGCTGTCGAACGGAAGTTTGAAATCATCGGGGAGGCTCTGAATCGTCTGCGCGATGTAGACGAGGAGATTCTGGAGGAGATTACGGATTACCGTAAAATTATCGGCTTTCGCAATATCCTGGCGCATGGCTACGACACCGTATCTGATCAGATCGTCTGGGAAATTATTCTCCACAATCTGCCTGTCCTGTTGCAGGACGTAGAACGTCTTCAGGTGTAAACAATCATTTCCTATGACTGAGCCAACTGGTTACGACGTTTTCATCGCCTACAGCCTTGCGGAAGAGAATTGGGTACACGACCGGCTGAAATCTGAACTGGAAGAGGCCGGTTTGTCTGTCGCCACACAGGAGGAGTTCACGCCGGGCCACCGGGGGTGGATAATTGGGAGCGCACGCTCCAGGCCACCGACTGTTGGCGTTGCTACGGGAGCAGAGGATTCGTGACTGCCCCTTCTCTATCCGCGCAATCCTCTTATCCGCGGTAATCCCTACCCGAACAGCGCCCGCGTATGCGCGTTTAAAAACGTCCCCTGCGGATCAAAGCGGCGGCGCATGGCGACGAACTCCTCATAGCGCGGGAAGAGACGGGCCAGGCGGTCGGGTGTCATAAAATGGAGTTTGCCCCAATGCGGGCGGCCTTTGAATTCGGCAAAGAGTGCGTCGCAGGCGCGCAGATAGGGCCAGTAATCGACCCCCGGCTCGCCTGAAACCGACACCACCAGATTGTCGCGCTGATAGTTGGGGCTGAGCCAGGCTTCGTCGCTGGCAACTGTGCGAATCTCCAGCGGGTAGACGCTGAGGGGCAGCCAGCGCCGCATCAGTTTGCGCATCTCTGCGATAATTTCACGGGCATCCTGGATGGGCAGGAAGTACTCCATCTCGTGAAAGTTGGGGTCGTAGTGCATCGGGTAGATGCGGTAGGATCGGTCAATGCGCTCGTTCTCCGGCAGCCCAGTGCGTGGCGTAGCGGGCGAAGCTTTCTGAAAGAGCTTGACCACACAATCGTCAGCCCGCCCTTTGTCCAGGCAGTAGAGCGCGGCCGAGGCGTCGCTGGGCAGCCAGAAAAAGGAGAAGCTGCGGTAGTCGTGGACAAACTCGTCAAAGCGTTCCATCAGTGCGTCGTAGGGCAGCAGCAGGTGGCGGGCGTGGAGTTCGTAGGCCGGGGCCACCTGAATCGTCAGCCGCGTCAACAGCCCCAGCAGGCCGAGCGATGTTTGCAGTGCGGGCAGCACGTCGCTGTTCTGCTCGGCAGAGACCTCGACGACGTTGCCCAGCCCATCCACAAAACGGCCACCCACCAGCGTCGCCGAGAAGTTGGGCAGGCGTATCCCCGACCCGTGGGTGGCCGTGGCGATGGCACCGGCGATGGCCTGGGTGTCGATGTCGCCCTGGTTCGCCAATGCCAGCCCCTCTTCCCAGAGGGGATCGCCAAAGTCGCCCACTGTGGTTTTGGGCCAGGCTGTCACCTGCCGCCGCGCCGGGTCAATGTTCAGAATGCCGCGCAGCTTGCTCAAATCCAAGAGCAGACCGGCTGTCTCGACGATTGGTGTGAAGGAGTGGCCCGTGCCTGGTGTGCGCACCCCAATCCCCTGCCGGGCAGCCTGCGCAATCAGCGGTGCAATCTCTTCTTCCGCGTTGATTTCGATGATCTGGCTGGGGGCAAAGGATTGGTTACCAACCCAGTTGGTCCAGACAGGTTTGGCTGTGTGAGTTGTCGTCATTGTGATTGGGCCTTTATGTGTGTAGACAGCGGACGACAGACGGCAGACCGTAGATCACCGACGGCAGACGGAGAACGAACGTTAAGGCTGATGTTTCTCGTCCCCAAGCTGGATGGTGGGCACGAGAAAGTATTCCCGACGTTCGTCTGTCGTCCTCCGTCGGCGGTCTGCGGTCTGCCGTCCGCGGTCATCCTCCAAAGTACTTCCCCACAATCAGCCGTAGACTCTCTACCGCCCGCGCCGGGACAGCCGCTTTGTGGGTGATGAGCGCGTCTTTCAGCGCGTCGGCGTATGGGGACGGGCCGCTGCCGGCCAGGAGGGCGATGGCGTTGGCGACGGATTGCTTGGCTATCTCGGCGTTGCGCAGGAGGGTGCGGATGACCGCCTCGACCGTCACCGCCGCCTCTGTTTCGTGCCAAACGTCATAATCGGTGACGTGGGCCATACAGGCGTAGCTCATCTCGGCCTCGCGGGCCAGAAAGGCTTCGGGCGTCGTCGTCATACCAACGATGTCCATCCCCCACTCGCGGAAGACAAAACTCTCGGCGCGCGTGCTGAAGCGGGGGCCTTCGATCGTGACAAAATTGCCGCCCCGATGGACATCCGCACCGGCCTGCGCGACAGCTTTGGCGCAAATCTCGCTCAACACAGCGCAGAAGGGATGGGCCACGCTGACGTGGGCCACCAGCCCGTCAGTGCCTACGCTGGGGTCATCAAAGAAGCTGAGGGCGCGGCCACTGGTGCGGTCGAACAACTGCTGGGGGATGACGATAGAGCCGGGGTGGATGCGCTCGCGCAGACTGCCGCAGGCGCTGACGCCGATCAGATATTCCACGCCGAGCATTTTGAAGCCGTAGATGTTGGCGCGCTGGTTGAGCCGGGTGGGGCTGATGCGGTGTCCGCGCCCGTGACGGGGCAGAAAGGCCACGCGCTGGCCGTGCAGCGTGCCGGTGATGTAGGCGTCGGAGGGCGCGCCAAAGGGCGTTTCCAGCACGATCTCCTCCACGCCGGTCAGCGCTTCCATCTGATAGACGCCGCTGCCGCCGATGACGCCGAAACGAATGGGATTGGTCATAGGGTGGGTCTCCGTTGGGTGTAGAATTATACTGTCTTTGCCAGGAAAGCCCGCTGCTGGCTGCGCTGTCTGTGGCGCAGGAGCGTTTCGCCGGAGTAGAGGGCCAGGGCCGTCCAGATGAGGAGAAAGCCGACAGCCCGCGCCGGAGTGAAGGCTTCGCCGTAGAGAAAGACGCCGATAAAAAATTGGAGCGTTGGGGCCAAATACTGCATCAGGCCGAGGGTTGTCAGCGTCAGGCGGCGGGCCGCAGCGGCAAAGGTCAGCAGGGGAATGGCTGTAAAGATGCCTGTTCCCAAGAGCAGGGCTGTGATGCGCAGTTCGCCGCTGAGCAGAGAAGGCGATGCCGGGTCGCCGGAAAAGAGCAGATAGGCCAGGGCGGGCACACTGAGGATTGCCATCTCCAAGCCAAGACCTTCCAGCGCGTTCAGCCCCGCGGTCTTCTTCAACAGCGCATAGAAACCAAAGCTAAAGGCCAGGGTCAGGGCAATCCAGGGCAGGCTGCCATAGCTGATGGTGAGATAGAGTACACCGCAAACCGCGATGGCGATGGCGATTTTCTGCACCGGGCGCAGCCGTTCGCCCAGAAAGAGGCCGCCCAGCAGCACATTGACCAGCGGGTTGATGAAGTAACCCAGGCTGGTTTCGAGGATAAAGCCCGCGTTCACCGCCCAAATGTAGGTGTACCAGTTGATGATGAGCAGCACGGCAACCGCCACAAAGGTCAGCACAGCCCTGCGGTCCACCCGTCTGATCCAGACCCACTCTTTGCGCACAGCCAGAATCAGCGCCACGATCACCAGTGACCAGACCATCCGGTGCGAGAGGATGGCCGCGGCCGAGACGCTGTGCAAGGCCCGCCAATAGATGGGCAGCACACCCCACATGCCATAGGCGACGAGAGCGTAGAGAAGTCCGCGATTCATAAGCACTTTACCGGTGAAATGGCTGTGTGTCAGGATTTTAACCACAAAGACACAAAGAAGAGAAGAAACTTCGTGTCTTGGTGACTTTGTGGTTCACGTCAGTCGTCTATTGTATGCCCAGGCGCGGCTGTGGGCAAAGTTGAGGGCAGGCGGGAGTGTGCGCCAGAGGCTGCGGGCTATTTGTCATTTTTTCCAAATCGGGTATGATTCTCTTACCCCCGTCCTCGAACGATCCACGGAGTCATTGTCTTATGCAATCACTGTTGAAATTCAGTAAAGCGATTGACGCGATTTCCGAACGCCTGGGCTGGTTGTCAATGATGCTTGTCGTTTTGACCGTCGCCATCGGCTTCTACAATGTGCTGGCCCGCTATGTGGGGCGCTTTATCGGGATGCAGCTCTCGTCCAACATTTTTATCGAGACCCAGTGGTATCTCTTTTCCCTGGTCTTCTTTTTCAGCTTTGCCTACATCCTCAAGCACGGCATCAATGTGCGTGTGGACTTCATCTACACCAATTGGAGCAAGCGCAGCAAGGCATTGCTCGATTTTTGGGGTCATCTCCTCTTTCTGCTCCCCTATTGTCTCCTGGGCATTTGGGTCACAGTCAACCCCGTCTTCACCTCCTGGACGCAATGGGAGATTTCGCCGGATCCCAGCGGGCTGCCGCGCGCGCCCATCAAATCAATGATTATCGTCGCCTTTGTGATGATGACGTTGCAGACGATCTCCGAGTTGATCAAATTGTGGGCTGTGGTTCGCGGGGAAGATATTGTGCTGGAAGAGTTGGAACTCGAGGCACCGATCCGTATCGAGTAGTTTTCCTGTGGCAGGCGCATCAGACCTGCCAGGTTTCGGAAAACTTGGCAGGTCTGCCACGAGAATGGGTGTACCCGCGTAGCAGTCGCTATGTGACCAATCTGGCAACGCACGCCATCACCGGGAGAGGAAATTTCAATGGGCTTTGAATGGCTCGCAATTGCGATGTTTGTCTTCTTTTTCGTTTTGATTTTGTATGGCTACCCCGTGGCCTTTTCCTTCGCCGGGACCGCCATCGTCTTTGTCGTGATTGGCGTAGCCGCAGGCGCATTCAATCTTAATCTACTCAAATTGTTGCCCAACCGCTGGTTTGGCACAATGTCAGACTTCACTCTTCTGGCGATCATCTATTTCGTCTTTATGGGTGCCGTCTTTGAAAAGTCCGGGCTGGCCGAGCGGCTGCTGACAACGGTGGGGATTCTGCTTGGCCCGATGCGCGGCGGGCTGGCTCTGGCCGTTGTGCTGGTGGGCACACTGCTGGCTGCGACGACAGGTGTGGTGGCCGCCACTGTGATTGTGATGGGTCTGCTCTCGCTGCCGATTATGATCAAATATGGCTACAACCACCGGCTGGCCACGGGTATCATCACCGCTTCGGGGACGATGGCCCAGTTGCTGCCGCCCAGTCTGGTGCTGGTCGTCCTCTCGGATCAGATCGGCGTCAGTGTGGGCGATCTCTTCCTCGGCGCTGTCTTCCCCGGTCTGATTCTCTCCGGGCTGTACGCCCTCTATGTGATTCTGATTGCTTGGCTGCGTCCGCAGGATGCGCCGGCCCTGCCGCCCGAAGCGCGCACAGTTCACGGCATGGCCCTCTTCCAGCAGACGATGGTGGCTGTGGTGCCGCCGGTGCTGCTCATCTTTGCTGTGCTGGGCAGCATCTTTTTCGGCATCGCTACCCCCACCGAAGCTGGCGCGGTGGGAGCGATTGGCGCGTGTATTCTCACCGTCCTCAACCGCAATATGAGTTGGGGTCTGATCAAATCAGCGGCCCGTTCCACGGCCAATATCACAGCCCTGGTGATTATGATTCTCTTCTGCTCCACCCTCTTTGGACTGGTCTTCGACGGTCTGGGTGGTCAATCGTATATCAAAGGGCTGCTGCTTAATGTGCCCGGCGGTTTTTGGGGCTTCATTATCGTTGCCAACATCGCCATCTTTCTGCTGGGCATCAACCTGGAATTCATCGAAATCTGCTTTATCGCCATGCCTCTCTTTGTCCCCGCCGCGCGCGAGTTGGGTGTGGATATGGTCTGGTTTGGCGTGATGATGGCCGTCAATCTGAATATGGCCTTCATCTCGCCGCCGGTGGGCTTCTCGCTCTTCTATCTCCAGAGTGTCGCGCCGCCGGAAGTCAAGACCATAGACATCCACAAGGGCGCGTTGCCTTTTATGGTTTTGCAGGGCATTGCGCTGCTGAGTGTGATTCTCTTTCCGCAAACCGTCCGCTGGCTGGTCAATGTGGCTGGGTAATCAATAAGTAGGGGG
>CAMDEX010000217.1 GCA_945897075.1 Litorilinea aerophila | reverse complement strand
TGCGCCCGACGTACAGGAGACGGGCGCAGCAAGCAAGCGCCCCTACAGTATAAATAAGGATCGATAGATGTCCGCTCCCCTTCTGGAAATTCGCAACGCCACCAAAGTCTACGGCGGGGGCTTTCTGCGCACCAGCCCGGTGACAGTCGCCCTGCAGGACTATAGCCTGACGATTGACGCCGCGCCCGCCACCATCACCACCATCGCCGGGGAGAGCGGCAGCGGCAAGACGACCCTGGCCAATGTGGTGCTGGGTTTTACCGAACTTTCGTCGGGGCAGATTTTGTACAAAGGCACTGACATTTCCACGATGGATAAGCAGCGTTTGATGGATTACCGGCGCGAAGTGCAGGCCGTCTTCCAGGACCCCTACGCCGTCTACAACCCCTTCTACCGGGTCAAGCACATCTTCGATATTGTCATCAAAAATTTCAAGATGGCTGCCAGCAAGAGCGAAGCCCGCGAGCTGATCGAGAATGCCCTGAATGTGGTGGGGATGCGCGGCGAAGAGGTGCTGGAAAAGTACCCCCACCAGCTCAGCGGCGGCCAGCGCCAGCGTATGATGGTGGCGCGCGCCTATCTGCTCAAACCCCGGCTGATTGTGGCCGACGAGCCGGTTTCGATGGTGGATGCGTCGCTGCGTGCGATGATTCTGGACATTATGCTGCGTCTGCGCGACGAACAGGGCATCAGCTTTCTCTACATCACCCACGACCTGAGCACGGCCTACCAGATCGGCGACCGCATTCACCTGCTCTACCAGGGCCAGACCGCCGAGCGAGGTGACACTGTGCAGGTGATCGAAAACCCCAAACACCCCTACGTGCAACTGCTCATCAACTCCATCCCCGTGCCCGATCCAAAGATCAAATGGGGCGGCGATTCGCTGACGAGCATTGACGACGAACAGATGCGGGGCAACGTCTCCAGCGGCTGTCGCTTCTACCCCCGCTGTCCTTACGGTATGGATCGTTGCCTGCAACAGCATCCGCCCCTCTACACTGTCGGTGCGGGCCAGCACGAAGCCGCCTGCTATCTTTACGACGAGCAGGCCAACCTCCCCGCCGCCAAAAAGATGGCCGTGCCTGCGTGAAGCTGCCCCCTACCCTGACCGATCCAGCCGTGCGGGCCAGACTCTGGCTGGCGCTGATTATCGGCCTGCCTCTCCTGCTCTTTCTGCTCTACTTCGCTTTGGCTTTTGGCCTGGGCGATCTTTTGCGCCGTTGCCCGCCCGACTGCCGCGCGGCTGTCTACGATCACGCGCAACTGGCAGGCGCGGCCTTCGCTGGCGTAAATTTGGAGAGTGCCTCCTTTGTGGGCGCAAACCTGGCCCGCGCCGATTTCAACGCGGCCAACCTCTACTTTACCAACTTTCAGGGGGCGAATCTGGCCGCGGCCAACTTACAGAAGGCCAATCTGCGCGGCGCACTCTTGAACGAAGCCACGCTGACCGATGCTGATTTGCGCGGGGCTGTCCTGGCCGGCGCGCGTATGCAGCAGGCGATTCTCACCCGCGCAGACCTGCGCCAGACAGACCTCTCCACGATTTCTTTTGCTGGGGCCGATCTGCGCGGGGCAATCATTGACGAGACAACGCGGCTGACCGCGAAGTGGCGGCTGGTCTGGGAGATTGTCAACGGCGGCGGCGCAGGGCGCAATCTGGTCGGCGCTGATCTGCGTGGCGCGTATCTGGCTGGGGTTGACTTCACCGGCGCTGATTTGAGAAAAGCCCAGTTGCAGGATACGGACCTGAGCGGGGCCGACTTCACAGACGCGCGTTTGGAGTTGGCCTCTCTGCATCAGGCCCGGCTGGATGACACAACTCGCCTAGACGGCAAATGGCGGCTGGTCTGGGAGATTGTCAACCAGGCGCAGCGCGGCCGTTCCCTGGCCGGGGCCGACCTGTCGGATGCCGACTTGACCGGCGCTGTTCTCTACGCGGCGGATCTGCGCGGGGCTGATCTTTCCCATGCCGCTCTGACCGACGCCGACCTGCGCCAGGCCGACCTGCGCGGGGCGGATTTGCGCCAGGCCACACTCGTCCACGCCTCCCTGCGCGAGAGTCTGTTGACCGGCGCCGACCTGCGCGGCGCAGACCTTGCGGATGCCGACCTGACCTGGGCCGTCCTGGATGGTCTGATCTGGGACGAATCCACGACGGTTGCCGACAAATGGCGTCTGGGCTGGGAGATCGTCAACGGCGGCGGTGCGGGCGCGGACTTGCGCGGGCGCTATCTCAGCTTTGTCAATCTGGCCGGGGCCGATCTCTCCGCGGCCAATCTTTCCGGCGTAGACCTGCAAGGGGCCAATTTGGAGGGGGCCAACCTCTCCGGGGCCGACCTGACCGGCGCGTCCCTCATCTCTGCCCGACTGGTCAACGCGGATTTGACCGATACCCGGCTGGACGGCGTACAATGGAAAGGTGCCAATCTGGAGGGCGCGCGGCTGCCGCCCGGTTTTCAGACACCCTGAAAGGAGCAGATTACCGATCCGCCCTACGCGGCAGAAAGGCCAGCAGCCGCTCCCGGCGCACCTGTATACCGGCAGGCGTTCGCCGAATCAGGTCCATCCGCTCCAGTTCATTCAGGTCTCGCTGGACGGTTTTGTCGGTCTTGCCCGCATAGGCTTCGGCCACGCGGGGCGAGATGTGGCGCACCCGGTTCACGGGCACCGGCCCTGTGGCCCCGCTCAGGTCCAGCAGAAGATGGCGGCGGCGGACATCCGTAGCGCTCTCCCGCCCCTGAAACTGCTCGTGGATGAAGTTCACCCAATGGACGTGAAGCTGCTGCCCCCGGATCAGTTCCAACTGTTCGTGCAGACCATCCACAAAACCCTGCAACGCATAGTACACAAAGGGAAGCAGATCGCCGCCGGAACGGCTGGCCCGCTCCAACTGGCGGTAATACTCAGAACGGGTCTGGTTGTAATGGTTGCTCAGCAGATGGGCTGCCGCGGAGGGGACCCCTGCTGCCAGAAGAAGGCGGAACTCCACCAGCCGGGCCAGCCGTCCGTTGCCATCGCCAAAGGGATGAATCCAGGCCAGGTAGAGATGGGCCACAATCGCTTTGACCAGCCCAAAGGCGATAGGGTAGCGGCCATCGGGCGGGGCGAACTCCTGGTTCAGCCAGGCGGCCAGCCGGCCCAGGAGATATTCACAGTCCTCTGCCGGCGCGCCCCGGTAGGAGCCGACACCCACAGAGTAGGTGCGGATGACGCCCGGCTCTACCCCTTCGGAAACGGCCAGCCCCTTCAACACCTGGCGGTTGTCGGCTTGGAAGCTCTGCACGTCGAGAAGCGAACCGCGCCCTTGAAAAATCTCATCGGCGATACGGTTGCACGCTTCCACGATATTGTCGATCTCCTGGCCCAGGTATTGTTTGGAGGGGGGCAGTTGCAGCCGGCCCTGTACCCGTTGCAAGGCTTCGTCTTCGGTCAGGGTATTGCCTTCGATGGCGGTTGTGGCGAGCGCACCTTTGGCCAGGTAAATCTGATGCACTCTCTCGGCTACGTCGGGCAACAGGGGCACCCCAGCGATCTGCTGGCATTTGGACTCGGCCTCCCCCAGCATCAGCCAGAGGCGGTAGTCGAACTGGCGCAGGTCAAGCTGAAAACGAAGCCAGGGATGGGTCTCTTCATATGTCCGCATCGTTGTCCATCCTTTTGTCCAGGGCAAAGAGGAATTCGGTGGAGAAAGGGGGAAGTAGCCTGCTTCAACCGCAGTCTATATCAAATTGATACCCCTGCCAAGTCGTCTGGACTCCCAAGAATAACCGACATTGTTGACCAGCTTTAGAAACAAAAATACAAGAAAAATGTCCAGAGACGTATTCGGGGTCTTTGGCTCATTTGAATTTCTTTCTCCGAACGCATACAATCTATCGAAACCTGACTCTCTCGTCCGATCAATCCCTTTTCAGCAAACCCAATGTACGTATTCTTTCAAGGAGAAACCAATGCTCACCCAAGACCAGCTCAATTTTTACCGGGAAAACGGCTATCTGCATGTGAAGGGCCTCTTCACCGCGCAGGAAGCCGCGGCCTTTCGCCAGGAGGCCCACGAACTCATCGCCCGTTTGCAGGCGGTCAAGAGTGTGGAAGCCACCTGGGGCGCGGCCAAAGAAGTGACGATGGAAAAGACTTCCCTGCTGCATTGCCACGACGTGCAGTTTCAGTCTGCACTTCTGACCCGCCTGATCACCGACCCCCGCCTCACCGACATCGCCGCCGGGATTATCGGCTCACCCAATGTGCAACTCCACCACAACAAACTCTTCATCAAACCACCGGAGAAGGGTTCCCCCTTCCCTATGCACCAGGACCAGCCCTTCTTCCCCCACGACAAAGACTCGATGATTGCCGCCATCATCCACTTTGACGACGCACCCCTGGAAAAAGGCTGCGTGCGGGTAGTCCCCGGCAGCTACAAAAACGGACCGCTTCCCCATTTGAAGGAGGGCGGCTGGCATCTGCCCCTCAGCGAATATCCCGTCGAATCGGCGCTGCCCTGTGAAGCCAAAGCGGGTGACGTGCTTTTCTTCAGCTATCTCACCATCCACGGCTCCGCCGTCAACACCAGCAGCGAAGCGCGCACGACGCTCCTCGTCCAGATGCGCGACCCGCTCGATCCGCCCAGCGTCCTCACCCACCTCTCGCGCGGCCAGGGGATGATGCTGCGCGGCGTGGATCCCAGTGTGGGCATGGCAACCCCCGCCGGCAACGAGCCGGGTGGTCAGATGGGTGGAGGGCAGATGGGACAAAAAATGGGTGGCGGCACAATGGGTGGCGGTCAGATGGGTGGTGGGCAGATGGGAAAAGGGATGTAATCCAATTCAATGCCAGTAGAGCGCAATGCTTCGTATACAATTCGTGATCCGTAAGTGGCATTGTGTTCTACTGAATATCCATAGGAGGTTTGCGGTGACAACTCTCTCACCACGCCAGCGGGTTCTGCGTGCAATCCGGCGCGAACCAACCGACTGTGTGGCGGCCATACCGTACATTTACGATATGGCCGCTGCGGTGTCCGGTGTGCCGCTGAAGGATTTTTACACCAGACCGGAGGCAATGGTCAAGGCGCAACTGGCCTTGCAGGAAGAGGTCGGCCACGACGTCATCGCCATCGGTTCGGACAATTACTACATTGCCGAGGGCTTCGGATGCAAGACAACCCGTGAGGATGACGAAATCCCGTCATTGATCGGCCCGCCCTTGACCGATCTCAACGACGTTTTCGACATCGAAGTGCCTGACCCAGCCACGGATGGGCGTATGCCGGTGATGATCGAAGCGTTGAAACTGGCGCGCAAATCCGTCGGCGATCAGATCGCCCTGCGTTCACCCGGTACCGGCCCCTTTGCCCTGGCCTCCTATTTCATCGGCTCGCAGAACTGGCTGATGGAGATTGCAATGGTGGAGGCAGGTCTGCCCGAGGCCAAAGAGGCCGCCGTGCTGCACGCGCTGGAACTGACGACCGAGGCGCTGATCCGCTTTGGCAAAGCCTGCCACGACGCCGGTGCCGACATCCTGCACTGTGGCGATTCCCTGGCCTCGTGCAATGTCATCTCGCCCCGCACCTATCAGCGCTTCTCCTGGCCCTACTCCCAACGGGTCTTTGCCGCCTGGCACGCGCACGGCGCACAGGCGTGTCTGCTCCACATCTGCGGCAACAGCACGCCTGTACTCAACTTCTACGCCGACACCGGCGCAGATCTGGTGGAGATCGACAACGCCGTCTCGATGGCGACGGCCAAAGAGCGCATCGGTGCGCGCACCGCGCTTGTGGGCAATATCAACACTGTGACGGAACTGCTGCAGGGCACGCCAGAGAGTGTGGCGGCTTCGGCCCAACGCTGCATCGACCAGGCCGGCGCGGGCGGCGGTTTCCTGCTCGGCTCCGGCTGCATCGTGCCCCGCTTTACACCGGTAGAGAATCTGCGCGCTCTGGTAGAGACGGCCCACAGCCAGCCCTATCCGGCGTAATTCAATATCAGTAGAGTGCAAGGCTGCGGGCGTAGTCCGTGATCCGCCCGGCGCATCGGTTGCGATCTACTGATACTGGTTCACGAACTACGCACGACGCACCACTTTTATCCGACAGCCACACCGAAGGATGCTTTCATGCGCAACCTGCCCTTCGCCGCAGCGGGCCGTTTCTGGCGCGGCAACCTGCACGCCCATTCCACCCTTTCCGACGGCGCACAGACGCCCGAGGCCATCTGCCGGGACTATCGGGAGGTGGGCTACGACTTTCTGGCGCTGACCGATCACTTTATGGAAAAATACGCCTTCCCCATCGCGGATACGCTCCCTTACCGCACAGACAGTTTCACGACGATTCTGGGCGCAGAACTGCACGCCGGGCAGATCGGCAACGGCACAGTCTGGCACATTCTGGCCGTGGGTCTGCCCGCCGATTTCGCTATCCCCAGCGCGGGTGAGACCGGCCCACAGCTCGCCCAACGGGCGATGGCGGCGGGCGCCTTCGTTGCTATCGCACATCCCAGTTGGTACAATCTGAGCGAAGCGGACGCGCTCTCCCTCGGCCCCGTCCACGCCGTGGAAATTTTCAACGGCATCGCCGGCGGCGACAACGACTGCGCGGATAGCTGGCCGCTGCTCAATGTCCTGCTGGATCGGGGCTACCGCTACTTTGCCGTCGCCGCGGACGACGCCCACCGCAAGCCCGGCTACACCGATTTCTGTGAAGGCTGGGTGCAGGTTAAGTCCACGGAAAATACCCCGGACGCTCTGCTGGCTGCGCTCAAAGCGGGCCATTTCTACGCCAGCACTGGGCCGGAAATTTACGACGTGCAGGTAGTGGCAGGCAAAAGCGTCACAGTGCGCTGCTCGCCCGCCGCGCGCATCTTCGTCACCGGCAGTGATCGCCAGGGCCGCCGGCTCTTCGGGGATGGCCTGACAGAAGCCGAGTTTGACATCAGCGAACTGAAGAGTCCCTATCTGCGCGTCACCGTGCGCGACGCCAAAGGCAAGCGCGCCTGGACGAACCCTATCTGGTTTGCGTAGGTCGGACTGTCAGTCCGACCCGCGCCGCCAATTGACCAAACCAACCAACCACAAAGACACAAAGACACAAAGAAAAGCAGTCATTTTTTTGTGTCTTCTTTTCTTTCTTCGTGACTTTGTGTCTTTGTGGTAGAAGTAAGGCTTTCCAATGTTAGCTGTTTTCGACCTTCTCTGCGTCGGTTTTGCCTGCTACGATCTCACCTTTTCCGTTGACCACCACCTGGGGCCGGATGAGAAGGGCCGCGCCACGCGTCTGATTGGCTGTGGCGGGGGATTGGCCGCCAACGCCGCGGTGACCGCGGCCCGCCTGGGCTATCGCACCGCCTTCGCTGGCTATCTGGGCAACGATCTCTACGGCGACGCACATCTGACCGAATTTCAGGCAAGCGGCGTGGATACTTCGCTGCTCCTGCGCGGCGACCCGTCCACCTCCCTTTCGGCTATTCTCGTCAAGCCCGACGGCGCACGCACACTGGTCAACTACCAGCAGGAACTGCCCCAACTGGCAGCCAACGCCGTCGATCTGACGACGACGGCGGTGGGCGCGCTCCTCTTCGACGGCCACCAGCGGGGACTGGCGATCCCCCTCATCGCCCAGGCACGGCAAATGGGCATCCCCACTGTGCTGGATGCGGATTCGGTCAACGAGGGCACGACTGCACTGATGGGGCTGGTGGAGTTTCTGGTCACGTCCGAGCGTTTTGGCCAGCAGTTCACCGGCTGCACCCATGCCCCGGACGCCGCGATTGCTCTGGGCAGGTACGCGCCAACTGTTGTCGTCACCGCGGGGGAGCGCGGGCTGGCCTGGCACGCCCGCGCTGACAGTCGCTTCGGGCCGGGACAGGGCTGGTTTCCGGCCTTCCCGGTGGAAGCAGTGGACACGACCGGCGCGGGCGACGCCTTTCACGGGGCTTTTGCCGCGGGTTTGTCCGCAGGGATGGGCTGGGAGGATCTGCTGCGCTACGCCAGCGCGGTGGGCGCGCTCTGCTGCACGAAATACGGGGCGCGGATTGGGATTCCTACAGGGGCGGAGGTGGAGGCGTTTCTCAGAAATCAGACTGTATAAGGAACGTGAATTTCAGGCCAGGTGATCTTGAAATCCCGTGTGTTGCGGGTGATCAGCAGGCAACTGTGCGCGTGAGCAGTGGCGAGAATAATCGCATCGGGCAAACGCAAGCGTCTTTCTCGACGCAAACCCAGGGCAATTTCTGCGGTCAGTTCATCCATTTCGTGTATTGTAAAACCGCCGAGAAATGTCCTGATTTTAGCATCTTCGTCTTTCTCTCGAATACCGGCAAGCACCTCCAGCCACGTAATGCGGCTGATGATGGGTTCTGAATAGCGCTGAATTTCGGTAGCCGCAGATTCATTGCCATCGAGGTAATCGATGAGAATGTTCGTGTCAAAGACGACTTTCATTGTCGCCACTCGTCACGCAGGGTGCTTTCGTAGGCCAGACTGTCCACTCGTCTATTTCGCCAGATGCCGAAGGCAGGCAGACTATCGAAAGTGGTTGGCTGTTGGACAAGATAGATGGCTACCGCCTCACGAATAAGCGCAGCGCGCGAGCGTGCGCTGCCGCGTAAGCGATCTAGCGCTTCGATCTGTTCTTGGGGTAAATCAATAATCGTTCGCATGGCGTCATCATACTACGTTATCAGTTATCTGTCAAGGAGAAAAAATGACCCGCATTTCCACATCTTCCTGGAGTTTGCACCGTTCTTTGGGTAAGCCGCAGATGCGCACCCCAGACGGTCCGCCCGCCGACGGAGCCGTGGCCGGCGCAACGCTTTCTCTGCTCGAACTGCCCGCTCGTCTGGCCGCGGCGGGTATCGGCACGCTGGAAATCTGCCACTTTCACTTCCCCAGCACAGATGCGGGCTATCTGGCCGACCTGCGCGCCGCGGCCAAGACTGCGGGCGTGGAATTGTTCAGCGTCCTTATAGACGCCGGGGACATCACCCACAGCGACCCCGCCCAACTGGAAAAGGAATTGGCCTGGGTGCGCGGCTGGTTGGATGTGGCGTCGGCTATCGGCGCATCCCACAGCCGGGTGATTGCGGGCTATGCGCCGGTGGAACGCAACGGGGGCGATCTGCGCGAGCATCCGCTCATCCAGCGCAGCGCGGCCAACCTGCGGGCGCTGGCTGCCTATGGCACAGAGCGGGGCGTGCAGGTGATTACCGAAAACTTCCGCGCCACCGCGGAACGAGCGGATCAGCTTCTCGCCATTCTGGAACTGTGCGACGGGGCAGTGGGGCTGTGCGCCGACTTTGGCAACTTCAAAGGCCCCACCAAATACGACGAACTGGCGGCCATCGAGCCCCGGGCCGATTCGGCCCACGCCAAAGCGCTCTACGACGGGGAGGGGCATCCCGACCGGGCCGAGATGGAGCGCTGTCTGGATTTGATGGCCGAAGCCGGTTTTGACGGGCCGGTTTCGTTGATCTTCGACACCCCCTTCCACCGGGGCGAGGACGAATGGGACAATCTGGCGGCGCTGCGCGAGATTGTGCTGCCGTATACAAACTGAACCACAAAGACACAAAGACACAAAGACACGAAGAAGAAAGGAAAGAAGAAAAATGTCCACACCATTCAATGGGCTTGGCGTGCATTTGGGCAATCTGTCCCGGCTGTCCAAGGCGCAGAGCCGCTCGATCAGCCCGGAAAATTTTACGGGGGCCAGGGGCGAAGGGGGCAAAGCCACGGCTGGCACGGGTGCAATCGCCGCTCGCGAGCTGGGCCAGGGCTGGAAAGTCTCGCCTAGCATCCACATCGCGCCCAATCAGTTGGTTACGCTGGCCGAAATTGCCGGGCCGGGCGCGATCCAACACATCTGGTGTACTGTACATCCCCAGCACTGGCGGCGGCTGGTGCTGCGCATCTATTGGGACGGCGAAGAGACGCCCTCGGTGGAGACGCCCATCGGCGACTTCTTCTGCAACGGCTGGGGCGAGCGCTGCAATGTGACTTCGTTGCCCGTGGCTGTCAACCCGGCGGGTGGATTCAACAGCTATTGGGAGATGCCCTTCCGCGGCAGCGTCCGCATCACCCTGGAAAATCTGTCACCGGATGAGGTGCGCGGCTTCTACTATTCGATTGACTACTGCCTGACCGATGTGCCGGACGACGCAGCCTACTTTCACGCCCAGTGGCGGCGCAACAATCCCCTGCCGTATGGGGAAGTCCATACGCTGCTGGATGGGGTGCAGGGCCAGGGACACTACGTGGGCACGTACATCGCCTGGCAGTCCAACACGACCGGCTGGTGGGGCGAAGGCGAGATCAAATTCTATTTGGACGGGGATGGCGAGTGGCCGACGATCTGCGGCACGGGGACGGAAGATTACTTCGGCGGGGCGTGGAATTGGGAGCATCCCAAAGGGCAGTACGGCGTCTACTCCACTGCCTATCTGGGCCTGCCCCAGGTGATCCAGCCGGACGGTCTCTACCGCAGCCAGAGCCGCTTCGGGATGTACCGCTGGCATGTCCAAGACCCGATCCGCTTTCAGGAAGATCTGCGGGTGACGATTCAGGCGCTGGGCTGGCGCTCGCAATTGGAGGGCAAATCCCGCTACTTGCCCCTGCAGGACGACATCGCCTCCACCGCCTTCTGGTATCAGGCCGAACCCCACGCCGCCTTCCCGCTGTTGCCGGGGCTGAATGGGTTGGAGGTGATTTGAATGAAACAGACGAAACTTCCCAGTGGATGGGATGTACAGCGAGTGGAGCGGGTACTCTCCCATTATGAAAAACAGTCGGATGACGAAGCAGCCGCCGAAGACGAAGCGGCGTTTGCCGATCAGACACAAACGGTGATGGAAATCCCGATTGAGTTGATTCCCGCTGTTCGAGAGTTGCTCGCCACCTATTATGGGGAGCAGAGAGTTCCTGCATAAGCGACGGTGGATTACGTAAATCGGTGCAGCGCGTGCGATAAATGGGATCGGGTACCTGTTCGAGTAACTTTTCCAGGCGGTGAGAGATGAATTTTGCCTCGTTGACGCTACCAAAATGGGACCGTACACTGTGCATCTATCGTAAGAATTTTTTCCGTATGTGGGATGTGATTTAGGGCCAGAGCAGGTCCGTAGATGAAAGTGTTTCCGAAATTAAGCCTGAAATCAGGTAGTTATTTGGAACGATTCCGTCTGATAAACGGTTAGGCCGTCGACTAATCTCGTTATCCAAGGGTAAGAGCTTATGAGAAAAAGAAAACAGCGAACCGTTTCTCAGGTCAAGACTAATAATGATCCTGTTCGGCCAGTAATAACGGTTGAGCTATGGCTGAGTATAGAGAGTCTTGAAAAAATAGTCATGCAGGGTCCAACAGTCGATGCTTTTTTGCAGATTAACAACTGAATAGCAGAGAGATTGAGCATCACCACCTTTTACAAGAGCAGGTACTGTATGGGAGCGGTCTGGACTCCAATTATTG
>CAMDEX010000216.1 GCA_945897075.1 Litorilinea aerophila | reverse complement strand
AAGCCATCCAGGAAGCCATGCGGCGGGGGCTGACGACAACCGAACAACTGCGGATGAACGCCAGTCGCCGCGGCGGACGTGTATACAGTCTGATTGAACAAGCACTCGCTGCGGGGAGCAAGCCGTGAAGTACGCCACTGGCGGCGATTTTCGCCGCGCCCTGGTGTTGAAAATGGGGCTGCCCAACGAGGAGAACGTGGCAGGGGAATAGTGTGCTGGCGTGTTATGCTTGAATTACGTATTGATAATAACGTCATCATTTGCATTTTTCGATATACGTTATTATCATTAGGTTATGATCAGAACTTCTTCCTACACCCAAGCACGGCAAATCTTCCGAGAGTACAATGGCCTTCTGCGCACGGCCCAGGCTATCGATTTGGGCATCCCGTCGGCCACGCTCTATGCCATGCGCGATGCTGGCGTCATCGTCCAGGAGAGTCGCGGGCTGTACCGGCTGGGTGACGTGGAGCTGGCAACACACCCTGACCTGGTGCAAGTCTGCCAGCGTGTTCCCAAAGCAGTCGTCTGTTTGATCTCGGCGTTAGACTTCCACGACCTGACCACGCAAATCCCCCATCGGATCACCATTGCACTGCCACGCGCTGCCAGAAAACCCAAGTTGGATTATCCACGCATTCAGGTGGTACACATGGCCGAACTCGCCTACGAATCGGGGATCGAGACGCATGACGCGGATGGATTCCCCATCCGTGTCTACAGCGTCGAAAAGAGTATCGCCGATTGCATCAAATTTCGGCGCATGGTTGGCATTGACGTAGTGCAGGAGGCCCTGCGTCTTTATCTGAGTCGTCCGCCTATCCATCTGGATGCCCTTTTGCACTTTGCCCAGATCAACCGGGTCGAGGGCCTACTCCGCCGTTACCTGGAGGTGCTGGTGTGAGCGAGTCTGTCACGAATTTGCCGATCTCGATCTTGCGACGCCTGCGTAACAAAGCCCAGACAGAAGGGCGCAACGCGCAGGATTTGCTGCGCTACTATGCCATCGAACGCTTTCTCTACCGCCTGTCGCAAAGTCCTCACGCCGATCAATTTGTGCTCAAAGGCGCTCTCGTTTTTCTGGCCTGGGGCATCGACTTTCCACGGCCGACGCGCGATATCGACCTGCGCGGCTCTGTCTCAATTGATGTGGAAACGATGCGCAGGATTGCGCAGGATATTTGCCTGACTCCGGTTGTCGCCGATGGCATGGCGTATGATGCCAGTTCCGTTACTGGCGAAATTGTTCGCGAGGGGGCACGCTATCAGGGGGTGCGCATCAGGTTCAATGGAACTCTGGGCAAAGCACGCACTTCCATGCAGATCGATATTGGGGTTGCGGATACGATTACGCCTTCTGCGCAACGGGTACACTACCCAACCTTACTGGGCATGCCTGCACCTGAGTTGCGCGGCTATCCACCAGAGACGGTGATAGCCGAGAAGTTGGAGGCGATGGTCGTATTGGACGAGATCAACAGCCGGATGAAGGACTTCTATGATGTCTGGCTGATCGCACAGCGTTTCGAGTTTGAAGGAAGCCTCCTGCAGCAAGCTATCCACGCCACGTTTCGTCAACGTCGTACCGACCTTCCCGCTGGGCTGCCTGTGGCGCTTACTGATTCGTTTGCAGCGCAGAAACAGGAGATGTGGCGTGCATTTGTCGCCCGTAACGATCTTGGCGCTGTGGCTCCATTGGGCTTTCAGACCGTTGTTGAAGGGTTGAGAACCTTTGTGATGCCACTCCTCAACGAAAAGGTATTTATTGGTCATTGGTCGAGCAGACAGACCTGGCAGTGATCTGCAAAAATCGGTGATTCGCTGCCGCACAGCGCGGAGACCGCCGTGCGCACCACCACTTCACCCGCTGCGGGTCGGGGATCCGGCGCGTCGGTCACGGCCACCCGTGTATATTGCTGGGATCCTCTGCCGCCTAGCTCCCAGCAGCATAGCATAGACAAGCGAACCCGTCGCCCTATGTGACGGGTATCTCCTCCCACACAACGAGTTTAGACAAAGACCGGTCGCCCGCCCTGTGCCGCCGACTGAAACATGGCGTCGAGCAGCTCGACCGAGCGCGCCCCAACTTCGCCCGGAGAGGCGTTGACCCCGCGGCCCTGAATTAGTTCGACAAAACGCTGTGGCGGGATATCGCACTCGTAGTCGCCGGCATTGGCCGGGATCTCCAGGCGCAGCGTTTTGCCATCATGGCGGCGCACTTCCACGCGCTCGCGCTCGACATCCAACAACAACACGCCCTGATCGCCAAAGATGCGGATGTCAACCTGGAATTTGCAGCCATCGGGCAGGGTGGCCGCGCCGGAAATGTTGCCTAGCGCGCCGTTGGTGAAACGCACCGTGGCCGCGCTGTACATGTCCACGTTGGCGTTGGGCGCGGTCATACGGGCCGAGACCTCCTGGGCGCGCAACCCGGTGAGCCAGAACATCAGCCCGGAGGAGTGGGTAATCTGGCCGTGGGCATAACCCCCGCCTTGTTCGGGCGCTTGCCAGGTGGCTGGGTCAGGCGCGGCAATGGTGGGCGTCCACTGCGATGGGGGAGCGCCACCGCCGCCAAAGAGGTTCTTGGTGGGCGAAGCCATGTGGCAGAGGAGATACTCAATGTTGCCCACCACTCCCTCATCCATCCAGGCTTTGGCCTGCTGCGCAAAGGGTTTGTAGTGCCAGCCATAAGGGATGAGGATCTGCAAGTGGCGCTCGGTCGCCAGATCGACCAGATGCCACGCCTGCTCCGCTTTGAGGGTCATAGGCTTCTCCACCATGACATGACAACCTGCTTCCAGTGCGGCGCGGGCATGTTCGTAATGCACATGGTGGGGCGAGGTGACCACCACCCCATCCAGCCCTTGCGCCAGCAGTTCGTGATAATCTTCGGTGGCAAAGGGAAAGTTGAACTTCTCCTTGACCGTCTGCAACATCTCCTGACCCAGACGGCAGACGCCCGCCAATTCTACATCGGGGTGTTTTGCGAGCAGGGGAATGTGGTTGGTCGTGGCCCACCACCCCGCGCCGATAAAGCCGATACGGACTCTTTTGCTCATGTGCGTCTCCTTTGGAGGTAGCGGGGTCCGCACCCCTCACGCTTTCCTCAACGTATAGGTCATCAACCGCCCGCGTCGCCCTACCTCGACCCGCCCATACTGCACCAACCGCTCCAGGTGACCGGAGAGCGGAAAGACCAGATAGACCCCGGCGGCTTCAGGCCACTCGCCCAGCTTTGGGCTGAGGGCGGTGATAAGCTCGCGCATGGTACGCGGGCCGCTGGCGCCGGCCAGTTCTTGGAGCAACGCCTGATCCACCCGGTCTACATAAGCACGGCTTTCGGCCAAAAATTCGTGAACGCGCGCGCCAGTGTACATGGGGTAGTGGCTGGTGAGGAGCGTCTGGACATTCATGCCAGCAAAACGGTTCATGCTGGCCACATAGGTGTCGGTGTAACGATAGGTGGGGGGGAAGGCGGGCGTGCCATCCTTGCGTAGCACAGCGTTCCACAGCGTGGCGTCGCAGATGAGCAAGGTTTGGCTGCGCGGGTCGTGGAGGGTCAGGTGGCCGCGGCTGTGGCCGGGGGTGTGCAGCACCTCCACCGTCCAGTCGCGGCCCAGACGGATGTACTCGCCCCCACTGACGGTGATGTTCATGTGTACATGGCGCGATTGGGCGCGGATAAAAGCCTTGCTCTCGTCGCTCTCATCAATGTCGTGATCCGCGGCAAATTCGCCATAGCGGTCGCGGATCATGACCTCAATGTCCTCAACCATGGGCTGATCCAGGTGGTGACACATAAAAATGGCGTCGGGCACGATCTCGCGTGTAGACGCGTTGCCTGCGGTGTGGTCAAAGTCGGCATGGCTGGTCAGCACATAGCGAATCTTGCTCGGTGACAGGCCGATCTGATCCAAATAGGGCAGGATGTACTCGTAGGGCATCTGATCCATACCTGTGTCAAAGAGCAGTGCCGCCACATCGCCCACCAACAGATGCATGGCAACAAAACGGTCGCCCAGAGGGGCTTCAATGCGATGAATACCAGGCGTGATTTCCATTCCGTGTTCCTTTGAATCCGTGTTTACAAACCTCTTTGGTTCTGGCTTCGCCAGGTTAGGGATTGGACGTAGATCGGCTTTCTCATGCGCCGATTATACCATTCCGATCATCTGTCCGGGAAATGCGCCAAAAATGAAGGTGATTGCATAAAACACACGAACACACGTTGACAAAGCTGCGCTTCTTGCGTACTATTTCTTTCTTGCGTCCTGGCGATGATCCAACAGATTGGGGGGAACTCAGTGGCCTCATTTGCGCTTGCCTTGTCCAAACGATTTCATTATGCCTGGATGGTTGTCGCGGTCACCGCGCTCACCGTACTCATCTCGATGGGGGTGCGCTCGGCACCAGGTGTCTTTCTCGTCTCGCTGGAACGGGACACCGGCTGGGCGCGCGCCGACATCGCCTTCGCTGTCTCCATCGGGCTGCTCATTCTTGGTATCGCCGGCCCGGTGAGCGGCGCGCTGATTGACCGCTATGGCCCGCGCAACCTCATGCTCATCGGTTTGTTCATCGTCTCGGTCAGCATGGTGCTGAGCTACTTTATCACACAAGAGTGGCATCTGGTGCTGCTGTGGGGCGTACTCAGCGGCATCGGCACAGGGATCATCGGCAGCGTGTTGGGTCCGACCGTGGCGAATCGCTGGTTTGTGGCCCGGCGCAGTTTTGTGGTGGGCATGTTTGGCGCGGCTGCCTCAGCTGGACAGTTGATCTTCGTACCATTGCTCATGTCATTCGTGCTGACAGTGGGCTGGCGCGTCAGCAGCGTGGCTTTGGGGTTGGTTGCCCTGGTCTGCACCGTGCCCGTCTTCCTGCTCATGCGCAATGATCCGGGTGACGTCGGCCTACGACCCTACGGCGCTTCGCCTGTTTATCCTCCGGCTGTCGCCCCCCAGAGTGGGCGCGCCGGCATGGGCGTCATGCGACAGGCCGTGCGTTCGTCCGAATTTTGGCTGCTGTCCGCCACTTTCTTTGTCTGCGGCGCAACATCCAACGGGCTGATTGGCACACATCTCATCGCCCATGCCGCGGATCACGGCATCGGGCAGGGGCTGGCGGCAGGGGCGGTCGCTCTCATGGGCATGATGAACTTCGTTGGCACGTTGACCTCCGGGTGGCTCACCGACAAATATGACCCGCGTAAGCTCTTGTGCATCTACTATGGCT
This sequence comes from Litorilinea aerophila, assembly GCA_945897075.1. Taxonomy (GTDB): domain Bacteria; phylum Chloroflexota; class Anaerolineae; order Caldilineales; family Caldilineaceae; genus JACQGT01. Next base: position 6,246 of record CAMDEX010000216.1, on the reverse strand, counting down.
TGCGCGGCTTGTCGCTCTTTCTGCTGCCTTTTGTCTCCGGCCCCTGGGGATTGAGCCTTTTCGCCATTCTCTTTGGCCTGGACTATATCGCCACCGTACCGCCGACAACGGCGCTGGTGGCCGACAACTTTGGTCGCCGCAATGTGGGCGTGGTCTATGGCTGGGTCTTCTGTGCGCATCAGGTGGGCGCGGCCAGCGCTGCCTGGTTGGGCGGCGTTGCTCGCGATACTCTGGGCGATTATCTGCTTGCCTTCCTGGTGGCCGGCACCATTGCGGTTGCGGCTGGCTTGCTGTCGTTGCGCATTGGCCGTACACCCCAGTCGCTCATACCCGAGTCGGTGGTGGCGTAGATGTTTGTGAAAGCACGCATGGCTGCAAAATAACTTCCTAGTGCAGTGCGGCGGAAATAGACCAATCGTTGCTGACGTGGTGCGTAGTGCGAATACCAGTCACGCACCACGCACTACGCACCACGCCCATCGCACAGGGACTTCCGCCGTCGTGTACTGGATAGATTTCTAGCGTACACTATCTGCTGCTTTTTTCTACCCCCCGCTGTTTTTGGATAAAGTCGAGTACAAGTTACCCACGAATGGCGCATATCGAGGATATCTACCCATGCTCACCACCGCCCAAATCCAACACTTCCGCGACTACGGCTACACCACCGCGCCTATCCTCTTCGACGCCAGCGAAATCCGCGCCATGCGCGCCGAGTTGGAGCGTTTCAAGCAGGAGGGACTGGGGCGCAACGTCGCCACCGCCGGCGACGGCGTCACCCACAGCGAGACGGAAGTCAACTACCAGATCATCCCCCTCAACACAAAAAGCGATCTCTTCCGCGCCCTGCCTTTCTGCCCCAAAGTGATAGCCTGCATCGGCCAACTCATCGGCACCCCCTTCGTGCGCCAGTTGGACCAGATATTCCTCAAGCCAGGGCGCACGGGCGCGGGCACCGACTGGCATCAGGACAATGCCTACTTCCAGGCCACTGATCCCACCGCAGGCACGGCCCTGTGGATTGCCCTGCACGACGCCACCCTGGAAAACGGCACTTTGCACGTGCTGCCCAACAGCCACCGCCAACAATTCGCCCACGAGCGAGACCTAAGCAGTGACCACCACATCCACATGCAGGTAGACGAGAAGCAGGCCGTGCCAATCCCCTTGCCCGCGGGCGGCGCAGTCTTCTTCAACTATGGCACGGCCCACGCCACCAAACGCAACAATACGGATCACGAACGGGCCGGGCTGGCCTTCCACTTCCTCCGCACGGACTTTGTGGCCGGCGCGCGCCTTGTCGGAGGGGCTGTTCACATCACCGGTCCCCAGGCGACAGGTGGGCTGGCTGAATACGGGGTGCAGGTAGCGGGCAGTTGGGACGCCGAAGTGGAAAAGCTGGCGAACCGTTGAACCTATCCACCAAAACTGTAGGGAGAGTAACCGAATGCAAGAGATCATCGCCGGCCTGGCCCAATACGACACAGCAACCGTCTTCAACCCCACCGCAGTCCGCGCCCTGCGCGGCTGGGTTGGAACGTTTCAAACGGGAGAGATTGGGCCGCAATGTCGTCATTGCCGGACTTCATAGGGAAAAGGCTCACACAAAGAGAGACTGACGGGGTCAGGCAGTCGAGGAGGCAGAGGAGCGGCGGCGACGGCTAGGCGGCTGTAGAGCGGCGCGGATGATGTAGGTGTGGATACGTTTGCCGGCGATGCTTTCGTCAAAGTAGACGGTGTCCTGCTCGCTGTGTTTGCGGCTGAAGACGACGTAATAGCCTTCGCTCACCCCTTCGCTGGCAAGATAATCGGCCAGTTGCTCTTTGCCCTGTTGAAAATAGGTCTGATCGCTAAAAATTTTGGTTTCGATGATTGATTTCTGACCGCGATAGAGAATCAAAATATCCGTGCGCCCGCGTCCGCTGGGCACTTCAATAAAAGTCTGGCCACCCAGCCGTTCGATGAAAAAGTTGATAAACCCATCCAGCGAATAGTGCCAAGCGCTCTCTTTCAGTTGTTCGGTGTTGAAGGCGCGAAAACCGCGCCGCCGCACGTATTCCTGGTATTTGGTCAGCAGGGCGTGGAGGTTAAGACCGTCCGGGGTGATGTATGCGCGCAGCGTTTCGTGGGCAGAGACGATAAAGTAGTCGGTTTCGCCATTGATCGAAGGGCGAAAGGCAGCAATCAACGCCTTGCTGTAAAGCGGCACAGGCACTTGTACAAACCCATCCACATTGTCAATCGCGCCGTGGGCATAGAGATAGGCAATCGTAGGTTCATTCAAATTAAAAGGGATGGGCGTCTCATCGAAGAGGACGCGCAGCATAAACTCCTGTTTTTCGCGGGCCTTCTGGACAACGTTGAGAATGTTTTTATCAAACCGCGCGGTCAAAAAGTGTTTGAGGGTTGGATAGAAATGCTCCATGCGCACCGGCTGGCTGAAATCGGGCACAACTTTCGTCACCAGATGCTGACAGAGCGCGCAGACCAGGCCGGGTTGCCCCTGTGTGTTGTCGTAGATGGCTTTGATGACCACGGCGTCAAACACCTGCCCGCTTTCGCTGACGTGCTGCTGAATCAGCTCATTCACCTCGGCAAAGGTGAAATAGGTAATCTGCAACTGATCGATTACATTAAAGGGCGAAGCCGAGGAGACAACCAGTTCAGCCAGCGTACTCACGCCCACCAGAATCAGCGAATGGAGCGCGTGAAATTGGCGTTTGTGATAGAGCGCGCGCAAGCTATGCAGAAATTCGCTGGTCACTGCCTCTGGAATTGCTTCAAATTCGTCAATCACCAGCACCAATCGATCGACTTTTTCGTGCAGCTTCTCAAAAAATAACTGGACTTGGAATGCATTGGCAAATGTTTCGGTAAGCTCGATACCCTCTACGGCAAGTTCACGCCGCAGAAAATGCGCCAGAGCGTGATAAAATTCTGCGCTTGCCAGCGTACTCAAGCCTTCCAGACTAATCCAAACCGGCGTGTAGCCCTGCTCTTGCAGTTGCCGAAACAAAAGTTGAAACCAGGTGGTCTTGCCTGCCTGGCGCGGCGAAAAAATCGTAAAATAGCGCCCCTGATCGACCAGCTTTTGTCCCTCCGCCACCAACGTTTCGCGCATGACTGTATAATGTTTGGCTGGATCACAGGGACCCGATGTGTTAAAAACGCGCATAAACGATCTTCCCTTCCCAAATAGACCATCACAAAACCGCACAGAAATTCTAATCGAAGCGACTTGACAAGTCAATCCTGAGACATAGAAACCGACCGGCGGACGAAAGGTCGAAATCCACCCCTCCAACCCAGAAAGAGAAGAAGCCCAATGCAAGAAATCATCGCCGGCCTGGCCCAGTACGACACTGCTACCGTTTTCAACGCACTCGTATTGAAACTGGGGCTGCCCAACGAGGAGTACACCGATCACCGTATGCGCTGTCTGCTGCCGGGGCTGGGCAGCGCGGTGGGCTACGCGGCAACGGTGGAGGTGACCACCAACGACCCCGATTCGCCCGCTCTGGATTGGCTGGACTACTACGCCTATCTGGAAGCGCAGCCGCGGCCGCTGATCGCGGTACTGAAAGATGTGGACTCGCGGCCGGGACGGGGGGCCAGCTTTGGCGACGGCATGGCCCGTCTGCACAAACGGCTGGGCGTGGTCGGCGTGCTGGTGGAGGGCACAGTGCGTGATCTGGCCGGGATTGGACAGGTGGGGTTGCCCATCTGGGCCTGGGGCACAGTGCCCGGCCACGGCGTCTTCCAGGCCACCCGCATCGGCGCGCCCCTCACCGTCAACCAACTGCGCATCCGCCCCGGCGACCTGCTCCTGGCCGACGGCGACGGCTGCGTGCGCATCCCCGTCGAACACGCCGCCGATGTCCTGCGTCTGGCCGGGGAGGTGCGCGCCAAAGAACAGGTCATCTTCGACTTCTACACATCACCCGACTTCTCCGTGGCCCGGATGCGGGAGCGGCGGGGGAATTAGGGGGGATTGGAGATTGGGAGATTGGGAGATTAGAAGATTGAAAGTTGCGCCGATGCGCAATCTCCCAATCTCTTAATCTCCTGCTTTTTCAATCCAACCCGTAGAAGGCCACCGCGTTGTCATGGAAGAGGGCAGCCTGATCCCGGCTGCTGCGCTTGGCAACAATTGTCTTCAGCGCCGCCACCCACGCCGCGTAGGAGCTCCCCGCGCCCAGGTTGCAGACCGGCCAGTCCCCGCCAAAGACCACCCGATCAAAACCGAAACTGTCCAGGCAGTGATTGACCGCCGGGGCCAGGTTCGCCGCTGTCCAACCGGGGCGGGTACGGGCGATGATGCCGGAAATTTTGCAAACGGTATTGGGCAGGTCAGCCAGCGCGGCCATATCCGCCATCCATTGCGCCCGGCTGTGGGCAAAGGGATTGTCGGCAGGCAGGGCTTCACCGCCTCCAATGACGTAAGGGTCGCCGTTGCCGCAGTGGTCAATGACAAAGCGGGTGTCTGGGCATTGGGCCGCCAATTTCACGGCATCGCTCAGTTCGCCGGGGCGCAGGCAGATGTCAAAACTCAGCCCCAACTCACCCAACAGTCGGACATTCTGCACGTACTGGGGCGTCAGACAGAGACTGCGCGGCGCATCGGGCACATGCAGCACCTGGCGCACGCCCACGATGGCCGGGTAGGCGGCGTAGTGGCGGATGTAAGCGGCAAAGTCGGGCGAAGCGGGCCGCCCGGAGATGACCGCGGCGACCGTCGGCGTATCCGTCTGGGCGCAGAGTTCAATCAGCGCGTCAGCCTCGGCGCGCTGCTGCTCCGCCGCCACATCCACCTCCATATAAACTGCCTTCACCACGCCCAACCCGGCCGTGGCAGCCAGATAGTTGCTGGTGCGGTAGCTCTGGGCCAGGGCAGGCGCATCAGCCAGCCAGGGCAGGTGGAATTTGTCCAAATCCCACAGATGCTGGTGGGTATCTATGATGGGTTGCATTGAGAGTCCTCCTGGGTGAAGGTATACATGACAAGGTGACACGATGAACAGGTGACAAGGTGAAAAAAATATCGCTCGTTCGTCGTGTTCAGTATAAACAGGCGTTGAACAGATACAAAAAGCCGTCTCGCTGGTTTGCAGCGAGACGGCTTTTGTCAATGAGCTCCCTGGGGCTCGAACCCAGAACCCACGGCTTAAAAGGCCGTTGCTCTACCATTGAGCTAGGAGCCCGTATTTGCTTGCCCCAGTATACCCCATTGGCCTCGGTCTTGACAAATTAGTGGCTTGCGTTCACCGTTGTCAGCGGCCAGGAGCGGCTGAGGGGTCTGCCCGCGCTGTTCACAGCCACGGCCCACAGCCTTGTCGTGCCCGCTGCCAGGGGGGTGGACGCCTGCCAGAGCCACGTACCCTCCCCGTTGACCGTCACCTCGCCCACCACACGCGCCTCCCCTTCTGCGCCGTTCTGTGCGTACAAGAGCAGAACCATCCCCGGCGGGCCAACACCGGAGATGAGCGGCGTGCTATTCTCCAACGCGCTGGCCGCGGAGAGGGGCGTCACTATCTCCGGTGCGGCAACCGGCGTTGCGTCTGGCCCGATCAGCGCCATCTGCGACAGCGTGGAGGAGAGCGCAGAGCCGTCCGCTGCCACTTGGCGGGCTTGCACCCACGTCATCCCCACGGGCAGGGGCGCGGCCGGCGCAAACTGCCAATAGCCGTCGCCGTCGGCCAGGGACGCATAACGTCGCCCTTCCAACACAATCTCCACCAGCCCGTCGGCTGCGCTCTCTCCATAAAAAAGAGGGGTGCTGTTATGGAGCAGCCCTGGACCCGGCTCCAAAATTGCCAGCGTCAACGCGGCAGTAGCGGTTGGATTCGTCGCGCTTTCCGCACGCGCCGCTGCGGTCGGCAGCGCAGCCAGCTGCGTCGTTTGTGGAGCAGCCGCCAGCGGTTCACTCTGTGTGCTGCCCCCCACTATCGGGCGCTGACCGGGGCGGGCAATCGGCGATGCGCCCTGGGGAGCGGGGCGCATGGGCTGCGCAGGCGGGAAGAGCAGCAACCCCAGCCAGAGCAGCAGCGCCAACCCGATCTTCCAGCGGTCCAGCCGCCAGTCAAAATAAGGGGGACGGCGCTTCGCCCGCGCGTTCATAGACAAAAACAGTGGGCCCGCGAGATCGGCCAGAGCCGGTGGCAAATTGATGAGGGGCGCATGTCTAGGGTTGCGTTGACGGCAATCACCTAAATCGCCATGAATTCCAGTGCGTTGGCGCTGGTAATC
>CAMDEX010000215.1 GCA_945897075.1 Litorilinea aerophila | reverse complement strand
CAGCTTGAACTGCAAGATCTGCCAATCCCCACCCCCGGCCCCGGTCAGGTATTGGTGCGCCACAAAGTCACCGCGATCAGCACGGGCAGCGAAGTCATTCGCTATTTTGCTGGAGCGGGACCCGATATCGGCTATTTGGGTGCTGGCGTGGTCGAGGCGGTCGGCCCTGGCGTTGTGGATATCCAGCCGGGCGACCGCGTGCGCACGAGCGGCCCCCATCATGAGTATGTGCTGACGCCGTTGGAGGAAGCGCAGCCTATTCCTGACGGCGTTGACTTCGACCAGGCGGCTTTTGCCTACCTGCCAACCCTTGTTCTCCACGCCCTGCGCCTATGCGACTATCGGCTGGGCGAGACGCTCTGTGTGCTGGGGCAAGGCGTGGTCGGTCTGATGGGCAGTGCACTCGCCGCGGCCCTGGGCATTCCCCTGCTGGCCCTGGACACCGAAGAGACGCGCCTGGAGATTGCCCGCCAGATGGGCATCCGCCACGCGCTTGACCCGCTGGCGGCGGACTTTGTCGCGCAATTGGCTGTCATTGTCGGCGACAGAGGCATTGACGTAACTGTAGATGCCACGGGAAGCTATCACGGATTGGTACAAGCCATGCAGTTGACGCGCAAGTGGGGTCGTGTCGCCATCCTCGGCATCTACCGCCCCGATCCGCCCGACCCGGCCATGGCCGGGGCCATCCACCAGGCCTATCTGAAGAATTTCCACAGCAAGGAGCTACGGCTGGTCGGCTGCTCCAATGACCCAGCGGAGAGCTATCCGGCCCACATCTGGCGTTTCACCATCCACGAGAACACCCGCCAGAGTCTCGACTTATTAGGGCAGGGCAGGCTCAATCTTGCCCCGGCCATCACCCATCGCTTCGTGCCGGAGGACGGGCCAACCCTCTACGACCGTCTCGGTCAACGCGAGGCGGGGCTGCTTGGGGCCGTCTATGCATGGGATTGAAGTGAGGAGACCAAATGGATCGCGCACCTTACATCGAAACTTTTGACAACGGCCCCGGCGGCTGGTGTGCCTGGGGTACAGATTCGCTCATGCCCGAACTAAAAGATGGCGTCTTGATCACCCGTGGCCCCTGGCGCGTCGACCCCAATCACAGCCCGCCGGGTGCGGGCTATTTACACCTATTGACTTATCTCTACACCCATCCGACCTATTACACCGAAAAATTTCAGACAGAGGTGGGCGTCAATCGCTTTCTGGCCGACAACAAAGATCGCAATTTGACCAACGCCCGTATGACCGTGCGGCTGCGCGGCAATGTCGATCTCAAGGGTTCAAAACTGACGCTGTGGGTACAGGCTGACATTGGCGACACCCGCCCCAATTTTGTCCTCACCGGTCAGTCTTTGGAAGTCACCCCCGATTGGAGCGAGCAGACACTCTTCTTGTCCGACGATCCCACCCAGTGGACCTGCGCTGGCGGTCGCCACGATCTGACCAAACTCTACGGCTATGGCGACATTCGGGATGCGCTCAAGGATGTAAATTGCGACCTGATCATCGTCCTCTTTCCGCTCAACGTTGTGCCGCTGGACGCGCCCTATGAGCAGCGAGACTATCTGCGCACCCATCGCGACTATCAACCGGACTATACTTATCTACCCAGCGGTGTGATCGAATTTGACACCATCACGATCGAATATCCCTAATCACTTACCTTCCGGGAAGGGGTCGCAAGCCGACTGAATCTGCGCGAATCTGCTTGACCCCTTCCCGGAAGGTTGGATGGAGCTTCATTCTATGACAACTCAATCAATAGCCGTTTTGGATGTGCGCGCCTTGCCCGGTACGTCGGAAGTCATCGCCTACAAGGATGGCGGTCTGTTCCCTGTACTCGCCCTCAGCGGTGATGCCGTCGTAGCGGTTTTGCGTGGCGGCGCCGGCCATTTGGGGCTGGATGGCCGCATGGAAGTCGTGCGTTCGCACGATGCCGGGCACACCTGGTCGCCGCCGGCCGTGGTGGCTGACAGCGATTTTGATGACCGCAACCCGGCCTTTGGCGTCAGCCAGGCCGGCACGCTGGTCTTGTCTTATCACCGCCAGGGCAATTATGACGAGGCTGGCAATTGGCGTCGTCGCGAAGCAATGGAAGACAGCCGCGTCGAGATCCGGGTCACCCGCTCGCACGATGGCGGCCTCACCTGGGAGACGCCCTATCCGCTTGGCGTTGATCTGCTGGCCGCTGGCTCACCCTTTGGCAAGATTGTCGCCCTGGCCGATGGCACTCTGTTGATGCCTATCTACGCCCGCCCGATTGCCGCACTGTTGGGCAGCCACGCCAGCGCGGTGACGGGCGATGGCGATTGCAGCTATCTGGTGCGTTCGCACGACGATGGCGTCACCTGGGGCGAACCGTCGTTGATCGCCGTCAACAAAAACGAGACGGCTCTGATCGCCCTGCCCAATGGCGATCTACTGGCAATGCTGCGCAGCATCCCACCCGACCAGGCGCTCTACAGCAGCCGTTCCAGCGACGGCGGCCACACCTGGTCGCCGCCGGTGCAGGTGACCGGCCCACGACAACACCCGGCTGATCTGGTACAATTGGTCAATGGTGATATTCTGATGACCTATGGCAACCGCACAGCCCCCTATCGCATCGAAGGCAAGGTCAGCCGCGATAGCGGTCGCAGTTGGCTGGCCCCTCTGCTCACCTTTTCCGCGCCTTTGTATGGCTATGATCTACCGCCGGAGCGACCGACGGACCTGGGCTATCCTTCCAGTGTAGTGCGGCGGAATGCGGGGAGCGGCCAGGGGGTGACGATGTACTATTACAACCCGTCGGTGCGCAAACCCTGGCAACACGAAAATCGCAGCGTCGAAACCCGTTATCTGGCCCGTGACTACTACGCGGTTGCCGTGACCTGGGATGAAGCGGAATTGATTGCGGCCATTGACAAGCTGATTGGATAAGTGTGCCAATATGCCCAATCGCCCTTTTTTGATCGCAACCACCATCGACTTCCCCGACGATTGTCAAAGTTTCCCCTTTACCCAGGAGCTACTGGTGCAACTGTTGGATCGCATGCACTGGTTAGGGGTGCGCCGCGTCTACTACAACTACTACGCGCTGGCGGGCATGTGGCAAGTCTTTGCCCGCACCTCACCCAGCACCCGCCAGACGTTGGCAACCTTGGGTGATCCCATGCCGCTCATCAGTCGTCTGGTGCATGAACGGGGTATGGAGTTCTTCGCCATCATCAAACCCTACGAGACGGGCATGAGCAATGCCGTCCACCCGGCCAGCGCCCAGGCGCAAGCCAACCCCGGCTTGCCCTGTCGCAGCGGCGTCTACACTGAGGTCGAGGAATGGGTCAAGGCGCGCCCCGAATTGCGCGTCCAGGTGCGCGCTGGCGATCTGCCCACTGGCGTAGACGACCTGCCGGTGACGCGCATCCAGTTGCGCCAGCGCGACATGACGCCGATTCGTATCCAACCGGAAGATCTGGAAATCTGGACCAGCCCCGACAATCGCCAGTATCAAAAACAGGCGCTTGCCTTTCAGGTGACAGAAGGGGTCGAAAGCTGCCCGCGCACGGTGGTGGACATCTTTGGCAACCGCGTGACCAAGCAGGGCGATCCAGTGCGGGTGTTGAACATCACCGGCTTGCAGCTACGCGCGCCCTTTGTCGCCGTCACCACCAACCGCAGCGACGACACGGGAACCTTTCGTAACACCGCCGCGGCGATGGTGCAAGCCTTTGGCCCCGACGACCGGCCTTTGCCGATCATCGTGGGCAGCCACAAGTCGGTTTGGCGCCGACAGCGCGACTTCCGGCAGGATGATCTGGCTTTCGACGCCGGCATTGGCGATGTCTATGTCTGCCTGGATGTCAACAACCAGCGTCCGAACTGCCCACACTGTCGGGAACGGGGCATCGGCGATTGCAGCGTGGCGACCCTCTTCCCCGACACCCCCATCTGTCGCGATGGGGTAATTGCCTTTGCCAAAGGGCGCAATGACTATCTCGCCGGCTCCCTCTGCGAAGGCTACCCGGCGGTGCAGGAGTATTGGCTGGGCTGGATCAGCGATTGTATTGCCGCCGGGGTGGATGGGGTGGATGTGCGCATCTCCAACCATTCGTCGTGGACCGATACGCCTGAACTGTATGGCTTCAACGAACCGGTGGTGCAAGAATATCAACGGCGCTATGGGGTCAACCCGGCGCTGGAAGCCTACGACCCGGTCTTGCTGGGCGAGGTGCGCGGCGATCTCTATGATGGCTTTCTGCGTGCGGCCAAACGACGCCTGGCCGCGGCCGGCAAGCAGCTCCATCTGCACCTGGAATTTGAATCATTCCGCCCCGATGCCGCCCAAGCACGCTGGCGCACCCGCCCCGGCAACATCGCCTTTCATTGGCAACGCTGGCTGCGCACGGGTCTCCCCGCCGAAGTACAGTTGATGGGCGCGGCCTGGACGCCCGAACGCGCCCTGGCCGATCCGCTGGTGCAGGAAATGATCGCAGTGGCGACCGCCCACCAGATCCCGGCCCACCTGCGCCGTTTTCTGTGGTGGAGCCGCGACGGCAAAGTTCACGCCGACAGCCTGGAGCATGTCTATTGCCAGCCGGGCATCGCCGGCTATAATCTCTACGAAACCGCCGCCTTTTATGACACCAAGCAATTGGACGCCGCCGGTCAACTGCAATTTCATCCAGGCATGGCCGAGGAGATCGGGGCGCGGATCAGGCAACTGGGAATAGAATCATGAACAGACCCAAAAAAATCGCAGCCATTCTCAGCGAATATTTTCACTATTCGCACGCCGATGTGATCGTCGGCAAGTTTCTCAAAGGCTTCCCCACCGACGACGGTCTGCTGCCGGCGCGCACCCAGATCGTTTCCATCTATGTGGATCAATTCTTAGAGGGAGACATTGCGCGCAGCGTGGCCGCCCAGTTTGGCGTGCCGATCTATCCCAGTATCCGCCGCGCGTTGACGCTGGGCGGTGACGAACTGGCCGTGGATGGCGTGCTGCTGATCGGCGAACATGGCGACTATCCGTGGAACGAGAAGGAGCAACAGATCTATCCACGTAAATACTTTATGGAGCAGATTTGCGGCGTCTTTGCCAGCAGCAAACGGGCTGTGCCAGTCTTCAACGACAAACATCTTTCCTACAATTGGCACGATGCCAAGTGGATGTACGACCGCGCCAAGAGTCTGGGCGCGCCCTTTATGGCTGGCTCATCGTTGCCCTTTGGCTGGCGTAGCCCGTGGTTGGAACACGAATTGGATGCACCGCTGCGCGAGGCGGTCGCGATTGGCTGGGACGGTATTGATGTCTATGGCTTTCACACGCTGGAGACATTGCAATGTATGGTGGAGCGCCGCGTGGGGGGCGAAAGTGGCGTGGCGGCTGTCACCTGTTTGGAAGGGGATGCTGTCTGGCGCGCAGCCGAAGCGGGCCGCTGGTCACGCCCGCTGGCCGAGGCCGCCTTTGCCCAGATCAAGGACAAACCCGCTGGTTCGCTGGAGGAAGTTTTCCCCGCACCCGCCGTCTTCTTGATCGAATACCGCGACGGCTTTCGCGGCACGGTGCTGATGCGCACCGACCGCGCTGGGACGCTCGATAAGTTCGCTTATGCTGCCCAGGTAGGCGATCAGGTGCAGGCGTGCGAAGTATTTTTGGGCGAGGATCCCCATCCCCATTTCAGCTATCTCAGTTTGAATGTGGAAGAGATGTTTCTCACCGGCAAACCCACCTATCCGGTGGAGCGGACCTTGCTGACCACGGGCATTCTGGAAGCGGTGATCGACTCGCGCTATCAGGGCCATGTGCGCGTCGAGACGCCGCAGCTTGCCATCACCTATCGTTCCTATCAGAGCATCCCGTGGCGGCCCACCGTTGCCCGCCCGGTGGGTGCAGCAGCGACGCCGTGGACGAAACGAGAATGAGTATGCAACACAGCATTTTCTACAAACGACCCGGCCACTACGTGATTGGGCCAGTTCCCCGCTTGCTGCCGGATGGCCGATTGGCCGTATTGGCGCTGGTCTCGCCCTTTGCCGATCACTACGGGCTGAGTGAACGCGTTGTCCTCGTCTCCACGGATCAGGGCGAAAGCTTTCAGGAGAGCGAAGACCCCACCATTCCCTTCACCTGGCAGGCGAGCAATGTGCGCGAATGTTATGACCGTTTCGCCGATCTGATGCCCGATGGCTCCTATCTGGCGGCGGGCACCGTCGGCTTTGAAAGCTGGCCGGTCGCGGCCCGGGCAGAGGCCGAGGCGCTGGGGCTGTCGGTGCGCGATCACCCCAACCGGCTTGGCGAAGAAGTCGTGGTGGGTATGCCCAAACTCTTTGTCCAGCGCTCGACCGATCAGGGACGCACCTGGCAACGGCGTGAGTGGCATGTGCCGGGCTTTAGTTGGCTGACTGCCTTTCCGCGTTGGGTGCGGCTGACGGATGGGTCAATTTTGCTGCCGGTCTACGGACGCAACCCCGATTACAGCCGCGGCCAAACCTTTGTCTTGCGCTCTGACCCCACCGGCGAGGATTGGCGGCTGATCCCCATGGCCTCGAGCATTGCCGGTGTGGATGGCGATGAGGTCGGGCTGATCGAGGTGTCACCGGGGCGCGTGCTGGCACTGATCCGCCATGCGGCCAAAGGCAAACTGACCGAGGGCTATCTGCTGGAGAGTTGGTCGGAAGATGGCGGGCGCAGTTGGTCACAGCCGCTGGGCACGGCGATCAAGGGCTATCCGCCCCACATACTGCGCCTGCACGACGGGCGGCTGCTCTGTGCTGTCACCTACCGCTGGGAGCCAATGGGGATTCGGGCGGTCTTGAGCAACGACAACGGGCGAACGTGGCAGACGGAGAGGACGATTGTTCTGCGCGATGACGGCGGCACGGTCTCGTCGCTCTGGCACAACGCGGTGGGTCACAAACCGGGCCGTGGCGGCTCTGATCTCGGCTACCCGATCACCGTGCAGTTTGCCGATGGCTCGCTCTTTACCAGCTACTGGTTCACCGGGCAGGATGGCATCACCCACGCCGCGTACACGCGCTGGCGGGTGGGATAAGGGGCTGTCCGCTATCTAACTTAGCGGTTTGCACCTTCCGGGAAGGGGTCAGAGCGTCTCTTACCAGTAGGGTGATCTTGTGACCCCTTCCCGGAAGGTCGGATGAGCGTGCTGGTGGTGCAAGGTGTGGTATCATGGCTGGAGACGCGTCGTAGCGTGACATGACGTTCATATTTGGAGCCGACGCCCGCCTCGATTGCGCCATATCAGGAATGTGTTTTATGAAAAAGCGAGTTCTATACAGCGAAGCCAACTATGCCGCGTTGGTGCGCAAGCAGGGCTATTTTGTAGATAAGACTCGCTATCTTGCCCAGTTGGAACGGGTCGAGAATCCAGTCTTTTTGCGCCCGCGCCGCTTTGGCAAGTCGCTGCTCTGCTCGATTTTGCGCTACTACTATGACCGCAACTACGCCGCACAGTTTGACGAGCTCTTTGGTCAGACCTGGATCGGTCAACACCCAACGGGACAGCAAAATCAGTATATCGTCCTTTATCTCAACTTTTCCACGATTGCCACGGGCCCGACCATTCAAGAGATTGAGAGTAGTTTTAAGCGGCAATGTAACGCGATCCTCAGTGGAATGCGCAAATTTTATGCGCCTCTCCTGGATGATATGTCGGCGTTGGATATTAATGCGCCAGTCGCAGATAATTTGAGTGTTTTTTTGAGTCATCTCTGGCTGAGTGGGTTACCGCGTCTCTATGTGATCATTGATGAATATGACAACTTTGCCAACCAACTGGTCACTGGGCATAAGGATTTGCTCTTTCAACAACTGGTCGCCGAGGACAGCTTTTTCAAATCGTTCTTCAAAACGTTGAAAGAGGGGCGGGAAACGGGGGCGATTGCCAATGTCTTTATGACAGGGGTGCTGCCCATTTTGATTGATGAACTGGCTTCCGGCTTCAATATCGCCTCGATTATCACCCTCGATCAAGAATTTGAGGCGATGGTCGGCTTCACACAAAGCGAAGTCGATCAGTTGTTGGATGAAGTCTATGCGGATTATGCCCTCGACCCGACGACGCGCCAGGAAGTAGATACGGTCATTAAAAATTATTACAATGGCTATCACTTTGTCAACCCACAAGGCGAGGCGCTCTACAACTCAACCATTTTAATGTACTTCTTGCTGCATCTGACCCGTTATCAACAGATGCCGGAGTATCTGACCGACCTGAACCTGCGCACCGATCTGAGTTGGGTGCGTAGGCTGACCAGCGCCCATGCGGGGGATACGGAAGCCTTTGTCACCCAGTTGACCAGCGAAAATCGTATTGCATACGACAAAAACTTTCTCATCAGCAAGTTTAATACCGTGCAGTTTTTTCAGCCTGGCTTCTATCCCATCTCCTTTTTCTATTTGGGTATGTTGACGCAACAGGACAACTTCTTTCTGCGTCTGCCCAATCTGAACATTCGCCAAATCTTTATCGAATACTTTAATGAGCTGCATCAGATTGATGTCTCCACCCGCTATTCTGAACTGATGCAGGGCTTTGTGAACCAGCCCAATCTGGAGGTACTCTTTGCCGGCTATTGGCGTGAATACATTGGGCAATTTCCTGAAGCTATCTTTACCCACGTCAACGAGAATTTCTACCGCAGCACCTTCTTTGAACTGTGCAGCCGCTATCTTTCCAAATGGTTCACCTGGAATGTAGAACGATCCTATCCGTCTGGCAAGAGTGATCTGGAGTTTGTCGGGAAATACCACGAGAAATTCGCCGGGCTGCGTTGGGTGATTGAATTCAAATACTATTCCAACACTGAGTTGCGCAAACTCAACACCGCCATCGAGTCGTTTGCGCTACAGCCCGAAGATACCGTGCAGATTGCTGGCTACGTCGAGGGCTTGCGCCGGGAGTACCCGGAAGCGCAGATCGCCCAGTTTGTGATCTACTGTTTCGGCAACCAGGGCTTTCGGGTTTTTGCGCTGTAATCCCCGCCGCGTCTACGCGCTGGCGGGTCGTGTGAGCGGGGCAAGCGTCTGTATGCCAAGGCAAGCGATTGGTGGCTCTTGACAGTAGCTGATGGCGCACGCCAATTCGTTGCATTGGGCGATGATTTTTGTACGTAAAGCGAAAAATATCGAATGGCGAAACTCTGGTTCCAAGTTTGTTAATGTACCTACGAATTTTGTTGATCTTACCAAATTTATAGGAACAATCATATGACACTAGAACAGCAGTGGAAACGAGATGATGTGGTAGAGGGGCTTAAGAGTAAAGATCGTCGCCTGGATACCCTCTGCCCCCCTTTAAGATCATATTTGAAACCAGGAATGAGAGTTCTGGATGTTGGATGTGGTCCAGGGCCAATCACACTGGATGTTGCCGAGGCTGTTTACCCTGGCGAGGTGGTGGGAGTTGACTCTTCCGAGACGTCAATTGCCCAGGCACGGATAGCCGCTAAAGCAGCGCAATGCCCCAATGTCAGTTTTCAGGTAGAGGATACCTACACGATCGATTTTGCTGATGAGACGTTTGATCTTGTTTATAGCACAAATCTCTTTGTTTGGCTGCGCGAACCCGTGCAAGCGCTGGTTGAACAGCGACGTGTGACCAAACGTGGCAGTTGGGTTTTTGCTCACTTGGCAGATTATGGGAATATCACATTCTACCCCCCATGCCCCGCACTTGATCAATATCTAGCTGCATTGGCACACTTTTGGGACTTAGGCGATAGTCAAGCCCATATCGATTCGCATCAAGCACGGCGGGCCATTGAATTATTGTCACAGGCAGGGTTCTCCGAAATTCAAATTGAGGGTTGGGCAAACACTGTGTATCGCAGCAAGGAAGGCTTCGCTGATATACACCCAGACTTCCAATATGTTTTATCGATGGAAGACGGCGTGTTTACAGACTTGAATCGGAGGCTCATAGCGACTGGCCTGTTGAATGGGCAAACGCTATTGGAAGCGCAAAAACAGCTCGATCATTGGAATAACCATCCTTATGCGTTCTATACGCAAACATATTTTCTCGCTGCGGGCAGGGCGTAGGCGAGACATGCAATAATTTTCGGCAAAGGCGGCGTTCGCAACGGCAGCCTGATGCTCAATTTGCCACAACAAGTGAACGGGAAAATCCTATGACTGACACCAACCACACCTGGCGTGACGCCCAATCCATTGACCTGAACGGTCTGCGCGTCACCCTCTCCGAACCGATTGCCATTGGCCGCAGCCGCGGCTACTTC
Organism: Litorilinea aerophila; assembly: GCA_945897075.1. GTDB lineage: Bacteria > Chloroflexota > Anaerolineae > Caldilineales > Caldilineaceae > JACQGT01. The sequence continues at coordinate 1,412 of CAMDEX010000215.1, read as the reverse complement.
TGGTTTCCCAACCTCTGGCGCATGCCCAATGGCGATCTACTGGCAACGATTTCGCCGGTGGCCGACATCCACATGTCGTCGATCCCCTATCTGGTCACCTGGTCGCGCGATGGCGGGTTGAGCTGGAGCGAGCCGATTGTCACCAACGACGGCGGCCAGACGCTGCTGCAATTGAGCAACGGGGATGCCATCTTGCTGCCCTATATTTTGCGCCCGCGCCCTCAGGGAATGGGCGCACCCTACAACCTCATCCCCGCCGCGACGCGCGACGTTGCGTATGTCCCCAGCGGCGTGACGATCACTGGATGGCCTGGCCCAGCCAAGACGATCGTGCCGGGGCTGGATATGGAGAGCTTTGCGTTCAACGGCCAGACGCTGCAATTACAGGATGGCAGCTACCTCGCGACCGTTTACGGTGCTTTGCGCGATCTGCCGGGTGACCGTATTTTTGCCGTCCAGTCGAGCGATGGCGTCCACTGGGCCATCTATTCATTGATTGCCGACAACATGTGTGGTGTTGTCGGCAAAGAGGGGCCAAACGAGTCCGCCTTGCTGCGTCTCAACGATGGCCGCATCCTCTGTGTCTTTCGTGTGGGTTCGCGCGCCAATTATGGTCAATGTTGGAGCAGCGATGAAGGCAAAAGCTGGAGCGCGCCCGTGACGATGGACGGCGTCTTCTCGGTGCAGCCAAGTTTGGCGACCCGCGCCGATGGCGTCATCGCCCTGGGCGGCGGACGCCCCGGCTTGTACCTCTGGCTCAACGCCGATGGCAGCGGATTGACCTGGCAAGCCATTGATATGCAGGCACATCACAACGCCTGTCACCCCAACGAAGCAATTGCGCGCTACACCGACCACAACCACCAGCAACAGACCTCGGCCTACACCGAAGTAGTTGCTGTGGATGAGACCCACTTCCTCTATCTCTATGATCGGCTCGCCAACGGTTGGCATCCTATCCCGGAAGCGATGGATGATACAAACAGTGTTTGGTTGGTGCGCGTTAGCGTGGAAAGATAAGCGGCCAATCCGATGTTTTCATTGATCTGCACCCACTGTGACTGGCAAGCGGCTGATGCTGACCTGAGCGTCTGTCCCCGTTGCGGCGCAACCATTGACCTGCACTACCCCACGACCGCTATTGTGCCGGATGATCGACAACCGGGAATTTGGCGTTATGCGGACCATCTACCGTTGGCCGATCTGCAATATGCGGTGAGCTTGGGCGAAGGCAACACCCCCTTGTTGCGGGCGGCGCGCATTGGCGATGGGATCGCTCTGCCGGAACTCTACTTCAAAATGGAGGGGGCCAATCCGACTGGCTCATACAAAGATCGCATTGCAGCCGTGGGTATTGCCCGCTTGCAAGCCCTGGGCAAGCGCGCTTGGGCCGCCACCTCTTCTGGCAATGC
>CAMDEX010000214.1 GCA_945897075.1 Litorilinea aerophila | reverse complement strand
GGCGGCGTTCCCGGCTGAGTAGTTACGATTTGCGTCTGTTATCACTTTTGATCGAAAACGATGAGTAGCTCTATGGCCCAGACCAGCGCGACGGTTGAGCGGGATGCCAAACCACCCCAAAAGCAAAGCCTTTCGTCGGCTCGCCGTCTCTGGGAGATCGACACCTGGCGCGGTCTTGCCATTGTCTCGATGGTTATCTACCACCTGGCCTGGGATCTAAAGTCCTTCGCCGAAGTCTACATCGATCTTTTCAGCCCCTTCTGGTTCTATTTCCAGCGCTCCATCGCCTCCTCTTTTGTGCTGCTGGTGGGCATATCGCTCACCGTTACCTACCACCGGGCGCAACAGAAGCCGGATGGGGCGAACGGGCTGTACTGGAAGTTCTTCCGGCGCGGGCTGCTTGTCTTTGGCACTGGGCTGGCGATGGGGACGGTTTTGCGCTTTCTGAACGTGGGGCGTATTGATTTCGGCGTGCTGCATATGATCGGCGTCTCCATCATTCTGGCCTACCCCTTTTTGCGCTTTCGCTGGCTCAATCTGCTTTTCATCGCCATTCTGATGCCCCTGAGCTACTACCTGAAGACGATTCCGGTGACAACCAGCGCCTGGGTCTGGTTGGGGCTTACCCCGCCCGGTTACGCACCCCAGGACTTTTTCCCGCTAGTACATTGGTTCGCGGTGGTGTTGATCGGCGTTTTTATCGGCAACTCGCTCTACACAAAGGGCGTGCGCCAATTCTCGCTGCGCGACTATTCGGCCTTTTTTCCGTTCAATCTATTGGGCTTTCTGGGCCAACATTCGCTGCTCATTTACGTCATCCACCAGCCGCTTCTGATCGGCATTTTGATGGTGACGGGTATTGCGGACTTGGGCTTCTAACCACACCAAACCAGCAAACCACGAAGGCACAAAGACACAAAGAAAAACTCATTTCTCTTTCTTCCTTCGTGTCTTCGTGACTTTGTGGTTCAAATCTTTGTATTACCAGCAAACCACAAAGGCACAAAGACACAAAGAAAAACCCCTTTCTTCTTCCTTTGTGTCTTCGTGACTTTGTGGTTCAACTGCATTTGAGGTGAATCTTTTGAGCATCAACAAGACAGACCCACGCATTGTGGAATTGCGCGAGCGCAAGAGCGCGGCGCGCCAGGGGGGCGGCCCGGAACGCATCGTGGCCCAGCACGCCAAAGGCAAAATGACCGCGCGCGAGCGTATGGATCTGCTGCTGGACAAGGGCAGCTTCAAAGAGATGGACATTTTTGTTACCCACAACTCCAACGAATTCGGGCTGGACAAACAGCGCGTCCCCGGCGATGGCGTTGTGACCGGCTATGGCACGCTGGACGGGCGGCTGGTCTATATTTATGCCCAGGACTTTACAGTGATTGGCGGGTCGGTCAGCTATGCCCACGCCCAGAAGATCTGCAAAATTATGGATATGGCGATGAAGAACGGCGCGGCCGTCATCGGCCTCAACGACTCCGGCGGCGCACGCATCCAGGAGGGCGTCCACAGTCTGGCCGGCTATGCGGACATCTTCTACCGCAACGTCAGGGCTTCCGGCGTCATCCCCCAGATCAGCCTGATTATGGGGCCGTGCGCGGGGGGGGCGGTCTACAGCCCGGCCATCACCGATTTTGTGGTGATGGTGAAAGACACCAGCCATATGTTTGTCACCGGGCCGGATGTGGTGAAGACTGTGACCCACGAGGAGGTCACCTTTGAGGAGTTGGGCGGCGCGTCGGTGCATGGCAGCAAATCCGGTGTGGCCCACTTCAGCGCAGACAGCGAGGCCGACGCCATCTTCCTGGCCCAGCAGTTGATGAGCTATCTGCCCAACAACAATATGGAAGACCCGCCCTTTGTGCCCCCCACAGACGATCCGCTGCGCCAGGACGAGGAGCTGGATTCGATTGTGCCGGACAACCCCAACCGGCCCTACGATATGAAGGAGATCATCAAGCGCATTGTGGACGGCGGCCAGTTTCTGGAAGTCCACCAGCACTGGGCGCAGAATGTGATCGTCTGTTTTGCCCGGCTGGGGGGGCGACCCATCGGGATTGTGGCCCAGCAGCCGTCGGTGCTGGCTGGTGTGCTGGACGTGGACGCCAGCCAGAAGGCCGCCCGTTTTGTGCGCTTCTGTGACTGTTTCAACGTTCCGCTGATTGTGCTGGAAGATGTGCCCGGCTTTATGCCCGGCCTGAACCAGGAACACGGCGGCATCATCCGTCACGGGGCCAAGCTGCTCTACGCCTTTGCCGAAGCGACTGTGCCGAAAATGACGGTTATCATTCGCAAGGCGTATGGCGGGGCCTATTGTGTGATGAACCCACGCCATCTGGGCGCGGATATGGTGCTGGCCTGGCCCAGCGCCGAGATTGCGGTGATGGGGCCGGAGGGCGCGGTCAACGTCATCTTCCGTCGCGAGATCGCCGAGGCCGCCGATCCGGTGGCGCGCAGGAACGAGCTGGTGGCCGACTACCGGCAGCGTTTTGCCAACCCGTATGTGGCCGCGGCCGCGGGCTTCATTGACAATGTGATCGAACCACACGAGACGCGCCCGCGGCTGATCAACACCCTGGAAATGCTGCAAAACAAGCGCGACCAGTTGCCGGCCAAGAAGCACGGGAATATTCCCCTGTAAGATACCGAACCACAAAGGCACAAAGACACGAAGAAAAACAAACAGATTTGCGCTTTTCTTTGTGACTTTGTGTCTTCGTGGTTGAGAATTCTGAGGACTTATGCCACTTACCGAAATCGAATTTGAACTCTCCGCCGCCCAATACGAACTGATGGGCTTCCCCGGCTTGCAGCAGGGGGAGTCGTTGTCGCTGGTGTTGGACGGGGGCATTCTGCTGCCGGACAGCGGCGCTGTCTACTGGTACGCTGCGCAGCCCGAAGCAGTGTCCAAATGTTTTGTACGCATCGGCCCCGCCACCTATGCCTTTGCCGGGCAGATCGTGGAGGCGGATATCGAATACGGCCAGGAGCAGTTGGCCTATCTTTCCATTGATTGCGGGCCGGTGTACCTGCGCGTCACCTGTGCGCCGGGGGACGACGGCCAGTTGCCCTATGGCACATGGGAGACACGCTTCATCAGCGGGCTGGCCTACGTCCAGGGCATTGTGGAGGACAGCTACGAAAACCCTGTCGGGCGCAACCTGAATGTGATCCTCTGGCACTTCCAGCGGCTGGTGCTGACGCCAGGGGATGCTGTCTTCGGCGAGTGGCACGAAAGCAGCGAACTGCCGCCCCACCCGCTGGGCGTGGATCGGGTCTTTGTGACGGCGCGGGTGCATAAGGAAGGCGTATAGCGTATTTCGTATTGCGGACGGTGGCGTAGCCACAAGTTAAAAGGCGGCGTGGTGCGTAGTGCGTAGTGCGTAGTGCGTCAAGCAGTAGTGACGATTGATCCACGCACCACGCACTACGTGTAGTGGCGAACGACTAACGCATATACCGTCAATCTTGCGCTGGTACGGAGTATTGCGTAATGCGGACGATTGGGATGCTTTCGGTGATTGGTGGGGCGTGGAACAGAGGCAAGATACGATTATACTTTTCCGTTTCGGGTGTAAGGACTGACGGACAGGGAGATGCTGAAGGATGACTACAACCACACCAAAACAACGTTCCCCAAGAAATCGTACATTAACCATATCAGAAGAAGATCGTGTTCGACTTTTGCCCAAATTACTTACCGATTTACCCAATCGCCCTTTGATTTCTCCCATTAGCGGAATTATCCACGGTGATTGTCACGATTGGACGAAAATATTACCACCTAGCCATGTGGACTTATTGTTTCTTGACCCACCTTATAATCTTGACAAATCATTTAATGGTAAAAAGTTTGAGCGACAAAGCGTTGAAGCCTATACAGATTGGCTCGACAGCACGTTACACTCCTTGAAACGCCTATTAAAGCCAACGGCGAGCATTTATATATGCGCTGATTGGTTTACTTCATTGTCCGTCTTTCAAGCAGCATCAAAGCATTTCATTGTTCGCAATCGAATTACCTGGGAACGGGAAAAGGGACGCGGCGCAAAAGCAAACTGGAAGAATTCAAGCGAAGACATCTGGTTTTGTACACTATCCCAAGAATATACATTTAATGTCGAGTCTGTAAAACTGCGCCGAAAAGTCATCGCGCCGTATACACTGCCTGACGGGGCAGCGAAAGATTGGGATCGCGGCACACAAGGCAATTTTCGGGACACCCACCCATCGAATATCTGGACAGACATTACCATTCCTTTTTGGTCAATGCCGGAAAACACCGATCACCCAACCCAGAAGAGTGAGAAACTATTGGCAAAAATAGTTTTGGCCAGTACCAATCCTGATGATTTCGTGCTTGATCCATTTCTTGGCAGCGGTACGACTTCCGTTGTGTCTAAAAAATTGGGACGCAGCTATTTAGGCATTGAAATTGATCAAGAGTATTGTTTGCTGGCAGCACAGCGACTCGAATTAGCGAACACAAACAGGACGATTCAAGGTTTTGTTGATGGTGTTTTTTGGGAACGGAATACTCTTGCCGAACAACTTACTACTCCAAAATCTTCCAATGGCAACGGGAGTAGACCCATTGTTCAGGATTTGTTTTCAGATAGCCATGAATAGATATCTCCCGGAACTTTGTCGTTTTTTGTACGACTATGCCAGTTCGCATCCCAGATGCACGAAAGACGAAATCTCTCGTGCTACCTCCACGCAATTCTCGCTTGCAAAGAAGCGTTCTGTTTATTATTGCCCTGAATTCGCTGTGCGCTTTTCAAGCGCCAAGGGAAGGTCTTTTTCCAATGGCGTCTTATCCCTGTCTGCCCTGCAAAAGTACGATCAGTCACCGTTTGTGGTTTGCATCGTGCGTCCTCAAGGGGTAGAGATGATATTGGCAAACACGACATTTCTCAAGAAAATCAGCCACAGCTCCCAACAGTTGAGAATAGACAAGATCCGGGGCACTTTTCTCGGCCATGATATTCTGCGTGAATATGAAGGCATTGCCACTCGCCCTGAAAACTTTGACGAGTTGTTTTACATTCATGCCCAATTTACGTGGGAAGAAAATCTTGTTCGCCTCATTGAAACTACAAATGCAATCGTTCCTGCTGGACAACGTTTTGAACCAACAGAACAGCAAAGAGCAAATATCCTGCAAGCATCTGAACTGGCTAATCTTCTCAGCAATAATCCTGAATATCTTCAAATAGGCAACGAGCTTTCTCAACGCGTGGACGAAAATCTGGAAGCGATTCTAGATGCAGGGGAGATAGACAACGTTAATCTGCGTGGTAATCGAATTGAGCAACTCATTACCGGGGCAGATGGCTTGCGCTTACTTGAAGATATGAGTCGCACGCTGACTATAGGGCATGAAGTAAAGGTTGACATCAAGACCAAAATTCTTACCCTTTCATCTAATCCCAAGGGGTTTACGATTGACAAGGTTTTGAAAACACTTGCATCGGGCAACACAGTCATTTCATTTTTCTTTGTCGGCATTAATACTGAATCTAAGTTTGTGGTTACCTCTCTTGTTTCAATCTTAGATGAAACAATCTTAAATGCCACGCGTATACAGTTTCATTGGGCTGGCCGTAATTCACGCGGTGTAACGCAACTCACAGGGAATCTGAGTCGTGTATTTGAAGCTGATTTCCTCGAATCTGTCAACATAAATCTGGCGAAAGAGTTTTTACAAAAATTGATTGAATTGAAACCCGTTACCTCCGATTCGTAGAAATCGGAGGGCGTGTTACCGCGCTCACTGGGCATAATTCATCTTCCAATCGAGGTTATGAATGTTCAAAAAAGTATTGGTTGCCAATCGAGGCGAGATCGCCGTGCGTGTCCTACGGGCGTGCGAGGAGCGGGGGATTTCCACTGTGGCCGTCTTCTCGGAGCCGGATCGCACCGCACTACACGTGCGCTATGCCAACGAAGCCTATTGTATCGGTCCCGCGCCCAGCCGGGAAAGCTATCTACGTATAGACAAAATCATTGACGTGGCGCGCAGAACGGGCGTGGACGCCATCCACCCCGGCTACGGCTTCCTGGCCGAGAACGCCGCCTTTGCCGCGGCCTGCCGGGACGCCGGCATCACCTTCATCGGTCCCAGCCCAGAAGCCATCGAAAAGATGGGCGACAAGCAGACAGCGCGCGAGACGGTCGCCAAAAATGGCGTGCCTCTCGTCCCTGGCTCGGCCAAAGGGCTGCGCGACGACGAACTGAAGGCCGCCGCGCTCAATCTCGGCTTCCCGCTGATGGTCAAGGCGACCGCAGGCGGTGGCGGCAAAGGGATGCGCGTCGTCCACGACCCCTCGCAATTTACCAGCGCGCTGGCCGCGGCCCGGCGCGAGGCGGGCAACGCCTTTGGCAACGACGAAGTATATCTGGAAAAGTACATCGCTTCGGCCCGCCACATCGAAGTGCAGATTCTGGCCGACAACCACGGCAGCACCATCCACCTGGGCGAACGCGAGTGCAGCATCCAACGCCGCCACCAGAAGCTCATCGAAGAGTCGCCCAGCGTGGCTGTGGACGCGGCCATGCGCGCCGAGATCGGGCGCATTGCCATCGCCGCGGCCGAATCGGTCAACTACTCCAACGCAGGCACCATCGAATTTCTCTACGATTCCAGCGCGGAGAAATTCTACTTTTTGGAGATGAATACCCGCCTGCAAGTGGAGCATCCCGTCACGGAAATGGTGACAGGCGTGGACATTGTAAAGGAGCAGATCGCCATCGCCGCGGGCCGTCGTCTGCGCTACCGCCAGGAGGATATCGTCTCCAAAGGCTGGTCCATCGAATGCCGCATCACCGCGGAGGATCCTTTCAACAATTTTATGCCCAACAGCGGTGTGGTGACTTACTTGAAAGAGCCGACCGGGCCGGGCGTGCGCGTGGAAAGCTCTCTTTACCGGGGCTTCGAGGTCAGCCTCTTCTACGACCCGATGGTGGCAAAGCTGGTGGTGTTGGGCGAGACGCGGGCCGAGGCCATTTTGCGTATGCGCCGGGCGCTCAACGAATACCGCATCGGCGGCATCAAAACTTCCATCCCCTTCCACCAGGAGATGATGATCAGCACAGAGTTTATCTGGGGCACCTTTGACACCAGTTTTCTGGAGCGGCGGCGGCTGATGGCGACGGAAAAGCCCGCCGACGATCAGGCGCGTATTGCGGCGGTCTCGGCTGCGCTCATCGCCCACGAAGCCGGGCGGCGGGCCGTTCACATCGGCGATCAGGCACACACAGCCAGCCAGGAGAGCAACTGGAAGAGAGTCGGGCGTATGCAAGCCACAGGAGGCCGCTGGTGAAATACTTTGCATCGGTGAACAGCCAGGAATTTGAGGTGGAGATCGAAGGCGGCCAGGTCTGGGTGAACGGCGAGACCATCGCCGTCGATCTGAGCCAGAGTGGTGTGCCAGAACTCTACAGCATTCTGCTCGACGGGGCCAGCTACGAAGTGCTGGTGGAGGAACAGCGCCAGGAGTACGCGGTCACCCTGCGCGGCCAGCAATTCCATGTGCAGGTGGAGGACGAGCGCACACGCCGCCTCAACGCCGGGCGCAAAGGGCCGCTACTGCCCAAAGGGGAGCTGGTGGTGAAAGCGCCGATTCCGGGGCTGGTGGTGAAGGTGCTGGTGGCGGAGGGCGACGAGATCCCGGAGGATCACCCGCTGGTTATCCTGGAGGCCATGAAGATGGAGAACGAAATCCGTTCGCTGCGCGCCGGCGTCGTGCGCTCGGTGGCTGCCGTCGCCGGCCAGCGGGTGGAGCAGGGCGCGGCGTTGCTTGTGTTGGCGTAGGAAGTCGAAACAATATGAAAGAGCATTCCGAGACAAATTTGGCCCTGTTTGATGCCCTGACCGATGAAATGATCGACACTTCTGACATTCCGCCTTTGTCTGAAGAGTTTTTTGAGGAAGCCAGGTGGCTTGTGCTCGATGAACCAGTGACCGTTACCATTCAGATCGAGCCGGATACCTTTGCCTGGTACAAGGCGCAAGGGAACGACTATCAGGAAAGACTGGCTGCGGCACTGCGCTTGTATGCCGAAGCGCACAAAAGTGCTTTCCGGGAATATCAAACCAGAGTGGCCTAAGCGCAAACCAGCGTGAACGGTCTCGATTCTGATAGCGTACTTGACCCCGGCCACTCCTGTGCCGGTGACGTAGGCCAGCGGGTTGAGCAGGGCGCGGCGTTGCTGGTCGTGCTTATTATCCATGACTCCACTGCAAAAAGGCTAAAAACCGAGTTTTTGAGACCGGCTCACTCCTGGAATCACAGATTTCCACAAAAAACTCGGTTTTTTCACTGGACTCATCCATAATAGGTAGAACTTTTTCATGGCTCTCTGAAGATGTTGGAGGGACTCGCCCAATGAAAAAAGCGCCGACACTACGCTGACGATCAGCGCCGACTACCGGCAGTTTATCGAAGAATTGAAGGCGCGCGTTGTTTCCGCCCGCATCTCTGCCGCCCGAGCCATCACGCATGAGGCCATCCTACTCTACTGGGATATCGGCCGCGGCATCGTGGAGAAACAGCAAGCGCACGACTGGGGTGATTCCGTGGTGGAAATAGTCGCCGCTGACCTGCGACGGGCGTTTCCGGGAATGCGTGGATTTTCTCCCGACAGCGTCTGGAGGATGCGGCAGTTTTTCTCCGAATATTCCGACCCCTCATTTCTGGAACAAGCTGTTCCAGAATTATCCGCAAGTGAGGCAGAATCAGGTCAGGCCGTAGTACACGCACAATTTGTGAGAGATTGCCTCGCCCCCATTCCCTGGGGGCATCACATCGAAATCATGAAGAAGATCAAAGACCCCGCCGCCCGCCTCTGGTATCTGCGCGCCACTGCCCGCTTTGGCTGGTCGCGCAATGTGCTGCTCAATCAGATCAAGGCCAACGCCTATGCGCGCGCCGTGACGGAAAAGAAGACGCACAATTTCGACCTCGCCCTGCCCGAGCATTTCGCCGAGCAGGCGGACGAGATGCTCAAGAGTTCCTACAGCATGGACTTCCTCGGTCTGCGCGGGGCCGTGAAGGAGCGCGAACTGGAAGAGCGGCTCATCGCGCGCCTGCAATCCTTCCTGCTCGAACTCGGCTACGGCTTCTGCTTCATCGGGCGGCAACAGCGCATCGCACTGGGGACGAAGGAGTATTTCATTGACCTGCTCTTCTACCACCGCATCCTCAGATCCCTCGTCGCCTTCGACCTCAAAGTCGGCCCCTTCGAGCCGGAGTATGCGGGCAAGATGGATTTCTATCTCAATCTGCTCAACGACACCGAGCGCGGCCCCGACGACCAGCCCTCGATTGGCATCATCCTCTGCGCCGAAAAGGACGACGTGGAAGTCGAGTATGCCCTGCGCAGCAAAGCCAATCCCATCGGCGTCGCCGTCTATGAATTGCAGTCGAAACTGCCGGGCGAACTGAAAGGCAAACTGCCCACCGCCAAACAACTCGCCGATGTGGTGCGGGTGGAAATGGAGGAAGGGGAGTGAACGCTATCTGAAAATGGAGAACAAAATCCGCGCGCTGCGCGCCGGCGTCGTGTACTCGGTGGCTGGGGTCGCCGGCCAGCGGGTAGAGCAGGACGCAGCGTTGCTGGTGCTGGCGTGAGTGGAGGAGCAGTCAAAAGCAGTTGACACGATCCGATAAGTGGTGGCAAACTACAAGCTACTTTCAGTATATCACCGGATATGGGCTATATTATGCCGAGCATTTTCATCGGACCGTATCGCATCCAGTTTTTTGAGTACGACTTGCAGGAAAAACCGCATGTGCATATTTGGCGTGAAAACCATCATGCCAAATTTTGGCTAACGCCAGTAGAATTGTTTGATAACAATGGGTATCCTGACCACGAACTCAACAAAATTGAGCGTTTGCTGAACAAAGAGCGAAACAACCTGCTGAAAAGGTTCAGAAAGGAGCAAAAGAAACGATGATCCAGGCGAAAGTCAAGATCAGTTTAGGTGATATTTATGATGAAATCGGTCATGTCCCCATGATTCCGATTAGCATTCTCGCCATGGACGAGATTCAGGCGTTGGCTTGGGCCGCGCATGAGAAAGGTGCAACCTATACCGATGAGGTATGGGGCTGGCCTGTGAAGTACGAACCGGAAGTGCAGGAACCGATCCCGTATTCTAACCTGCAATTCAGACCTGCTGTCTTTTCAGTCGGGGTCTATCCCATCTGGTTTGTCTCCTTTACCTGGGAATACGGCCAAGATCAAGAACCAACCGTATTGGTTGAAGACGAAAATCTGGTGACTACCCTGCCGACGATGGCATACGCGCTGAACGATGTCAGGGAGTATGCCCTGCGTCATTGAGCATTTGCCGAGTGGACGCATTCGTAGTTTGCCAATTCCTGCGCGTCGGCGTCGTGTACTCGGTGGATGTGGTCGCCAGCCAGCGGACTGAGCAGGGCGCGGCGTTGCTGGTGTTGGCGTGGCTGGAGACTTAATTTCGTCTTCCTGGCTTTTGGTCTAATAGAGAAATCAGATAAAGCCCATACCACCGCAAGGGCATTCTCTTGCCATTCTCTTGCCATTCTCTTGCTATTCACTTGGCAAAGGTATTGAGGCGATAATGAGATAGTGGGACGGTAGGAGAGAGGGTAGCCTACGGTCTTACTGATCTACTGATTCACTTACACCGGGAGAAACCATCTATGCCAGAGTGGGAAATTACTGTTGACATTGATGAACGATTTGTCGCAGAGGTGGCCGAAGAGACACTGACCGCAGCGCTTTCTGCGGTCTTGACCTACGCCGGTGTCGGCGACGCTGGCGTTGCCATTGTCATCACTGACAACGACTATGTACAGAGTCTCAACCGGGAGTACCGCGGCGTGGACGCGCCCACCGACGTTCTCAGCTTCGCGGCGCAGGAGGGTGACGATCTGGACGCCGAGTTTGCGCCTGAAGCGGCCGCGGAGATCGATCGCTATCTGGGCGATCTGATACTGGCCTATCCTTACGCGGCGGCCCAGGCTACCCGCTATGGCTACCCCGTGCAGGTTGAATTGCAACTGCTGGTAGTTCACGGTTGCCTGCACCTGCTCGGCTACGATCATGACAGCGACGAGAGCCAGGCCGAGATGTGGGCGGCGCAGAGCGCCATTCTCACCAGCCTGGGCGTAAGCGTAGACCTCACCCCGCGCATGGCTGCAGGGTGAGAGGGCCTGTGACACCGTCCCCCCAACTTTCCCCCCCGCCGCGTGCCAAGCGATCGTTCTGGCATAGCCTACGTGTAGCCCTCACCGGCGCAGGCCACGTCTTGCGCACAGAACGCAATGCCCAGATCGAAGGGGCAATTGCCCTGCTTGCCATCGGGTTGGGCATCTGGCTGCGCATCACCCGCCCAGAATGGGCCGTCATTTTCACCCTCATCGGCCTCGTCCTCGGTCTGGAAATGGTCAACACAGCCATCGAAGCCGCGGTCGATCTGGCCTGCCCGGAGCAGCACCCCCTGGCGAAGAAAGCCAAAGACAGCGCGGCCGGTGCGGTCGTTGTCGCGGCCATCAGCAGCGTTGCGGTGGGGCTGGTAATTTTTTTGCCACGTCTATGGCTGGTTGTGCTCTATGCGCTGGGTTTGTAGGGCGGATTGTCAATCCGCCAGAGGGGGCCGGAATGCGGCGGCGCTACTCTTTCTGGATCGGTAGGGGCGCTGCTTGCTGCGCCCGGCGCA
>CAMDEX010000213.1 GCA_945897075.1 Litorilinea aerophila | reverse complement strand
ACGCCAGCACCCAAATAGCCGATATCGGGTCCCGCTCCAGCAAAATAGCGAATGACTTCGCTGCCCGTGCTGATCGCGGTGACTTTGTGGCGCACCAATACCTGACCGGGGCCGGGGGTGGGGATTGGCAGATCTTGCAGTTCAAGCTGGCGGGGGCCAGTGAGGACGAGTGCTTTCAAGGATGGTTTGCCTTGTGATCAAGTAGGGCAATCGCGAGTAGAGAAAGAAGAGAGTATCAGGCAAAGAGTCTGGGCTGAGAGTCTGTTTGAATATTACTGGCTCTTACTATAAGCTACGGAGAAGACCGGGATGGGTTACACACATGTACTATATAGACAGCGTATGTGCCAATACACGCCACGGTGCGAGAGGTAAAATTCCGGTTGTCAAACCGGAATTTACCAATCATGACGCCGCGCTGTTGCGCAGTGCTACCCCTAAACCGACTTCAGCTTGATCTCGTGATCACCGCTGAGGTCAGCGACGATCTGCGCAAAACGATGGCCGTAACGCTGCACAATGGTCGCCGGTATCGCCTTGCCGTCGAGTGAGATTGAGGGTGTCTGCTCATTGTCAGGGAGCAGGAAAAGCAGTGTGGCCTGGGAGAGAGTGTCGGGCGACCGGACTTGATAGATACTACCATTGGCAGATGCGCCATGCTCCCTCTGGACAATGGCGACGTGGCGGCGCGCCCGTTCCCAGCTATTGATGGCTGCGCATGTCCACCATTCCATACCGAGGCTGCGGGCATAGGACACCGTCTCACGAATAGCCCGTTCGCATTCCGGATCCTCGATGTGGGAGGGGTGGAAGAGAAAATGGGCGACCCCATAGGCTGCGTGACACTGATCCGCCAGCGGTCGCATAAAGCCAAGAGGACAGACAACGGTCAGGTCCTGAGTCAGAAAGCAGAGGGCGAGCACGTCGATGAACTCGCCGCCAGGGCGGTCATCTTCCATTGGCAGCCAGGGGTGCGAGGTTCCGAAGGTGAAGCCACGGTCACCTCTGGACTGCTCAATCTCAATGCCCTTGGCCTGGCACCAGTGATAGAATTCCAGACGGCCCTGCCAAGCTAGACCGTGATTCTTGTTCGAGATAATGTGGGAGAGTCGAGCCTCATAACAAAGTGTATCGTATTGCCAGTCAAAGTCCATCTGGCTCCAGCGGCGATCTTCCCGCAGGGGTGCGTTGCCGGTAGCGTAATGCAGGGCGATTTCGTAGCCCTCCTGCTTGAGGGTATTGTAGAACGCACGGGAGTAGCCAGGCACCGGCATTGTACACCAAGTGCTGCGCACGTCGAGCGAATGCAGGAGATGGTAGAGCGACCAGCCCAAGCCGAGGCGATTGCCGTCGGTATCGTGGGACATATGGGCAATGGAGGCCAACCCACGCGGCCAGTACCAGAGGATAGGTAGTGTTTCGCCGTCACTATTGAATGAATGGAAGATGACACGCAGCAACAGTTCCCGCAGGACATCGGCCATCGGCGTGAGGAGCACGCGGCGGTTGTAGTGGGGCCGTCCGTCCTCCCCGCGGCCAGGGTGGGAGTAGTAGAGATCATCTACCGTGCTGATCTCTATTCTATCCCCGTCCCTGTCCGGGTCGAGGATGGAGCCAGCAGGCGTGCCTGTCGATTCCCGGGGCGCTGTCGGCAGCACTGGTTTGCCCTGCTGGATGTGCAGCACGGAGGTGATCAGATCGGGCGCGAAGAGCCACGTGCGACCCTGCCCTGTCGCCTGCGCGACGACCGCATCAACGACGTCACTATCGACATCACCGTCACGTCCTGGCGCGGAATCCGTAGGCACGACCTGCGCCAACACAGCACCGGTCGTAGCCGTGACCCGGCTGCCGCCAAAGAGATGGATCTCCCGGCGCAGCCCAGCAGTAACCGGGTGCGACGAATGGGGCGGTTGCAGATAGCCTTCATGGAGGGGGCCATCCGTATGCACGCCGAATAGGGCGTCCAGGCCCGATGTGCCGGCCGTGCCTATCAGCGTGCCGCCCTTCTGGACAAAAGTAGTTGCCCCGCTTTTCTGGTCTGCATTCAATTCGAGATCATGGGCAAAGATCAGGAGTCTTTGGGTAATGTGCCCGGCGATCAAGGTGTCCGGCGGCAGCACGTCAAAGGGGAGGCCGGCATGGCGCAATATCTCGCCGATGTAGGGAGCGGCATAGGCGGGTAGACTTCCGTTCCCCTGACGCGCCTTTTCAAAATCTACGATTACGCCGATTGCTTGGATTGTCACTGTCGCCATCCCCCCTCGTATAACTAGAGTACACCACTAAACAGCTTTCCGCAGCTCGCTTATCGCCAGATCTTCTGGTAGAGAATTGTAGCCATAGTCTTTCTCACACTACACATAAGTTAGACATCATGCGCGCAACGAAAGCCCACATGACGCCGCCGCATTTGGGCAAAGCGGTTATAGCGTGCGGCGCAACGAGAATGGTCGCCGCTGTTGTACCAGGAGCCGCCCCGCATGACATAATAGCCGTCGTAGTGGACCTCCGGCTTTGTACAGCGGGGATTCTCTCTGGGACAGTCCTCGTAGTAATCGGCCACATAGCGGTCCAGACACCACTCCCAGACATTGCCAACCATATCGCAGACGCCATAGGGACTGACGTTGCCAGCGGAAGCGAAGTGATCCACATCCGTTGGCTGACCAATCCCCGATTCCGCTACGTTGAGACGGTGTGGATCCCACTCATTGCCCCAGGGCCAGCGCCGTCCGTCGTCGCTCCGGGCCGCCTTCTCCCATTCCGCCTCGGTGGGCAGGCGCAATCCTGCCCAGACAGCATAGGCCAGCGCCTCATACCGGGAGACGCCAATCACCGGTTGCTGAGGCGCGTTGAAGCGGGGATCGTCCCAGCAATCCGGTGGGAGGGCACCGGTCTCCTCCAGATAGCGGGCATATTGGGCAACGGTGACCGGGTACTGGCAGATATAAAAGGCGTCCAGATAGACCGTGTGCTGCGGACGTTCATCGTGGCAGCAATCGGCACGCCAGCCATACTGCCGGATCATCTGTTCTGCTTCTGAGTCATCCGTACCCATGAGAAAGTCACCGCTGGGGACGAGTAGGAGAGTCGAGCCGTCCTGGTTTTGAATTGTCTCCATCTGCTATCCTTTGAGCGTTTCGTCACTGTGAAAACCTATCTCTCTCAAAGACTCAACTGTGAGTCCTTGCTCAAACCCTACATCTAATTGTTCAATATTCTCCACGCCTTTTTGAAAATAACACCATAGCGCAATGGGGCGACTTCAATCATTTTGTGCCGTTCCTCAATCATTGTGCGCATATTTCGGGACTAACCTCAGAATGGACTACCCTCAGAATAGTGCTCGGCGACCTTGCGCATGGCGGCACCGATATCCTTGGCGTCCTGCTCGGTGTAGGAGTTCCGGAGAAGAATGAATCCCGTCTTCGGTAGCTCCCGTTCGATGTGGGGCAGATGGAGGGTGCTGTAGTCGATGCGCCGCCGCCCCTCCTCATCGACGAAGGGGTAGCGAGACTGACCATAGGTCTGCTCTTCGGCAAAGATCGGATAGCGGTAGAGCGGCCGTCCTTGAATATAGGGGCCAAGACAATCGGGTATGCCCTCGGCTCTGACCGCCTCGGCGAAACGCTCAGACGACACACCGGCCTCAGCCTTGTCGACAGTGTAGGCGTAGAGGTAGTAGCCGCTGCGGTCGTGAGGCTGGACTTTCTGGATCTTGAAGCCGGGCAAATGGGGCACCATCTCGTCGAGGATGGCCGCAGTCTGGCGTCGCACCCGGACGGCCTCTTCCCAACGGCCCAATTGGGCCAGACCGACCGCAGCGTTGAGATCAGTCATCGGGTGGAAGTCGCCAAGAAAGGCGTAACCTCGCGCCGATCCGTGCTGGTACGACGTAGGCGCCAGGGAACTACGCAGGGCGCTGTCCATCTCAGCACCCTTGCGGGAGAAGCCCATGGCGCGCCGGGCCAACTCCTCATTGTTGGTGATGATCATGCCGCCCTGGTCGGTGGTCAGGGTTTTGCCGCCCAGAGAAAAACAACCGATGTCACCGATGACGCCTACCTTTCTGCTCCGGTATTCGGCCAGATGGGCTTGGGAACAGTCCTCAATCACGGGCAGTTGATGGGCGCGGGCGATCTCTAGAATAGCGTCCATATCGCAGGGGTTGCCGTAGAGATGAACGACCAGGATGGCTCGGGTGCGGCTCGTGATGCGGCGCTCAATGTCGGCTGGGTCGGAGTTGAATGTGTCGGGATCCCAGTCGGCGAAGACAGGGATGGCGTTGTGCAGCAGGATACCCAGCACTGAGCCGATATCGGTGGTGGGTGTTGTGATGATCTCATCGCCGGGTTCCGGGTTGATGGCGGCAACAGCCGCGTGGATGGCGCCCGTGCCCGAGGTTGTAGCCACGGCATAGCTGGCACCGTGCATAGTGGCAAAGGCGTCGGCGAAGGCCTTTACCTTGAACTGAGAACGCCAGCCGGTCGGCGCATTGTCCATGACTTCCATTAGCTGACGCCGCTCCTCCTCACCAAAGATCCACTTGGGACCAAAGGGCTGGGTACGCAGCGGTGTGCCACCTTCGATAGCGAGCTTGGCCGTAGCCATTGTCTACATCCTTTCAAGAACACGTAGAGTGAATCAGCAATTCGGCAAACTACTCTAGCCGTCGCTGGCGGCGTTCTGAGCCTGTCGAAGATTGAGTAGCCGGCGCAGAGTTCTCACGCACCTGCGCTCTCTTTATGGCGGCGTACGCTTGTACTGGGTCTTACGCTTCGCACTCAGTACAAACGATACGGCTGGGAAAAGCACCCGCTTTCTTAATCGTCTCCTACTCAACCAGCGCTAATCTAAAATTGTCGAGCTACAGTCCACCGACGCCAGCGCTTAGACCTCATCGATGCGCCATCTGGTGTAGGCGGCGTGGGTAATGCCGTCCGCCATCGTGATCCAATAGCAGGTGAAGAGGCTACCGTCCTTGAATTGGACGGTGATCGGATAGCCCACGTCAGACCCTCCGGCCCGGGTATGGTGATCCGGCCAAAGCGTCGAGGCCGCACCGGCATCATCCCGCAGAATGATAGTGTTCTCAATATCCCAGCTCTTGCCATTGTCCTCACTAAGCACCATGCGTATGCCCATCGGCTCCCAACGGTACGTCACGCCGCAGAGCAAACGACCGTCCTGCAGACGCAGGATATGGGGTGGATAGCCCTTGATCGCAGTACGCAAGGGCTGAGACCAAGTAAGGCCGCCGTCTTCGGACCAACTTTCCAGCAGATAACCCGTCGCTAACCGGCCCGGCGTGTCATGGCGAATCAAGGCCAGAACTCTACCCGGGGCGGTCTCAATAAAGCAAGTCTCGTCCCCCATGACATCGGAGATGCTCGAAGATATAGGGTATAGACGCCAGTTGTCGCCCTGGGGATCGGAGCGCCAGACGAAGACCTGGCCGCGGCTGCCGTCCTGATCCTGAGCGTATACGGGTAGAAGGATGTTGCCCGCTTCCAACCGAGTCCAGCGGGGGAAGGCGGTCATCCAGCTAAAGCCGGGCACCAGCCACTCCTGTCGCTTCCATGTGCGGCCCTGATCATGCGAGCGATCGACAAACAGTTTGGGCATACTGACGAGAAGATCCTGTCCGAGATTGTTGGGATGTGAGAGCGCGGTCAGCCCCAATGACTCGACTTCGGCCTGACGATCCTTGGGCCAGACTTCGAAGCCGACTGTACCTGCCGACAGGTAGCTTCCGTCGGGCATGATGTCGGCGAAACGGTCGTAGCGTTCACGGGGAAGAGCGCCGGGCCAGGCCAGCGGGATCGTCTGATCATCCGTCTCCGTGAAGGTTTCCCCTTGATCCTCAGAGACGAGTACGATCCAGTCTGTCAGGGCATAGTGATCGGCAAATGGTGAGGAGACTACCCCAACAGCCAACCGACCATCGGACAACAATTGGGGAACCGGGCCCAGGGAATAATAGCCGGATCGTTTGTAGAGGATACTGTGCTGCATGTCAATCGCTCCTTGTTTGAAGCCATGAATGGTAGTATTGCTTGTCGAACTGGTATGTTAGAGATGCACGAGAGAATCTACTGTCCGCGCTTCCTCATTCTTTTCTACGTGGATCTAAAATGTCGCGCAGGGCATCACCGATGAGGTTGAGAGAGACGACTGTGCCGACCAAAACCACTCCCGGCGGCACCCAGAGCCACCAGAATCTCTGAATTAGGGTCAGGTTGTTGGCCGCCATGATCATATTCCCCCAGCTAGGCATCGGCGGCTGCACACCGAGACCCAGGAAGCTGATGCCTGCCTCGGCGATAATGGCCTCGCCGATGCCCAGGGTCATGTTGACCAGTACCAGGGGCATCACATTGGGCACAATATGCTGGCGGATAATGCCCCAGTCGGTCGTCCCAATGGAGCGGGCGGCCAGAATGTAATCCAACTCGCGAAGTGAAAGTACCTGTCCGCGAAAGATGCGGGCGTCAAAGGGCCAGCTCAACAAGCCCAGGGCAACCAAGAGGTTCAGGGGGGTAGGGCCAAAAACAGCAACCATGATCAGAAGGAGCAGGATGCTGGGGAAGACCATCATGATATCCACGACGCGTTGGACTACGAAATCCACAATGCCGCCGAAGTACCCGGAAGCGGCTCCCAAGAATAGCCCAATGACCGTCCGGATTGTCACCGCAAGCAGCCCTATGAGCAGCGAAACACGGCCGCCGTACAGGATGCGGGTGAGCATGTCGCGCCCGGTCAGGTCCGTCCCCAGCCAGTGCGTCGCGCTTGGAGGCTTACGGATCGCCTGCACGTCGATCTCATCAGGCTGGAATGGCGCTATTAAAGGGGCGAAAATCACCAAAAAGGTCACCATTAGTATCAATACCACGCCCGCGACGGCGCCGGGATTCTGCAGAAATATGCGGATGTTGCGGGCAGCCAGAGACGACTTTTCGAAGGAGAGCGTCGTCTCAGTTTCGGGGGATGATTTGACGGTCGCGCTCATAGGCCGTTTTCTCTCATTGGGTAACAATTTTGGGTGCGACTGCTAGGAATAGGTGACCCGCGGGTCAACCCAGACATAACAGATGTCTACCAAAAGATTGCTCAGTATGACCATGGTGGCTGTCACTGTGATCGTGGCGATCATGACGGAGAAATCCTTGGCCTGGGCTGCCTGCGCAGCCCACATGCCGACCCCTGGATAGTTAAACACCGTCTCGAAGAAGGCCGAACCGCCGATAATCACGGGGATGCTGCGGCCGATGATCGTCAGTACCGGCAACAGGGCGTTGCGAAAGATGTGCCGACTGCGCACCATACTCTCCTTCAGGCCCTTTGCCCGGGCGACCGTGACGTAATCGGAGCGCATCGTCTCCAAGACGCTCGTACGCGTCCAGCGGATAAGACCGGCCGATCCGCTGATCCCCATAACGAGCACCGGCAGGATCAGATGGTACGTCCTATCCAAGAAGTCTCCCCCGCTGCGCGGGTTGTACATGCCGCCGGAGGGAAACCAGCCCAACTTGATGGAGAAGAATATGATGGCCCAAGTGGCAACCAAGAAGCCCGGCACGCTGATGATTATATAGGTGAGGAACGAGACGACATTGTCGAACATCGTGTATTGATACAGCGCGGACAGCGATCCGACGAGGATACCGAGCCCCACACTGAGCAGCATGGAGAGGACGGTCAGGCGCAGCGTCACACCGATGCGCAACATTAGCTGCGGCCCGATCAGCTCGGCGGTGCGCATGGCCCGTCCAAAATCCCCGCGCACCACCCGTCCCAGCCAGCGAATGTACTGTAGAGGGATCGGATCGTTGAGCCCGAGTTTCTCGTGCAGGAATTCGCTCGCGCTGACGTCTTCGTCTGACCCGCGGCCTTTGAAAGACTCCCGCATGCCTAGCTGATCTTGCACTTGTTGCGGCGTCATCCCCTGGGTATCGCCTGCCAGGAACATGAACAGTGTCGGATCACCGGGGGCCAGACGCATCAGAGCAAAGTTCAGATAGGTTATGACAAAGAGCATGGGGATTGCTGTCAGCAGGCGGCGGATGATGTATTGGGACAAGATGCTCTCCGTACCAATTCAGAAGTTGACGTAACTACTCAGCCACCCCACCTTAACCCTCGCCAGATTGGGGAGGGGGTGAACAGTTATGATTTTCTGACTTTTTGAACTGGAGTTATTGATGAATGGCTAACGCACTGGGGTTGGGTGTTAACCATTCATCAATTTATCAATGCAGCAATGAGCGGTTCTTAACGTAAAAACAGTGGTTCGAAGATGCTCACCAACGCTACTCGATCCAGTACCAGCTTGCCACACCTTTTTCACCTGAGGTGCCCAGCCAGTTAAATGCTTCCTCCGGCACGAACCCGCCGACCGCGGCATTCATCACGTAGAACTCGGCGATCTGCGTCACACCCCAGACCGGCCCGTCGTTGAAATAGATTTTCATGAGTTCCTCGCTAGCCTGGATGAACTTGTCAGGGTCGGTCGTACTCATGGCTACTTCACACATGGTCCTGAAATCAGCATTGCACCAATGGTATGTGGAGGGCACAAGGTCAACCTCGCAACTGCCGATAAAGTACTCGCAGTTGCGGACAGTGTTCGAGACAAAGCCGCCTTCCATTCTGATATCATAGTCGCCGCTAGCTGCCCTCTCCTGAGCAAGCTCCTCGCCGGCCAGGATCTCGCTCTCGATGCTCACTGCCGCCAACTGCTGTTGCAACAGGACGGGCGCGTCGCCTCCGGCTCTGCCCAGAATAACCAGGACGCGGTTGGGGTCCCACTCGCCGTCGGCCTCGGCTTCGGCCAGTAGCTGTCGGGACTTTTCCGGATCGAACTGGCGGGGCACGATGAGGCTCTCATCGCAGCCTGAGCAGAATGTTTCCTGCGCAGTTTGATGGCCGCGCAGTCCGAAAATCGAATCTTCAGGTTCGCCGAAGCCGAAGTAGAGCGCTTCGGCCCACACCTCCCGGTCGATGGCGTAGGCGATGGCGTCCATAACTTTGCGCGACAGTTTGCGGTCTTCCATTCGGTTCAAGCCGTAACCGGTCATCATGAAGGTGCGCGGATGGATGGTGACGTCCGGCAGATCTTTGACCGTTTCATAATCGCTGCCACTGACCTTGACGAGATCAGACTGCCCTTCAAGGAAATTGACCAGCGTGAGGCCCGAATGCTCGGCGTAGCGCTTGATGCCCGGCTTGCCGTATATCTCGTTGCCCCACCAATCCTCGTTGCGCTGCAATTCCAGGAACTTGGCCTCCTCGTCCCACTTGACAACCTTATATGGTCCGCTTTGGACCTCAGGCACCCAGGCGTCGGGAAAGTCGCCGGCCCACAGTTGAGCTGCCGTGTATTGGCCCAGGTGGTGTTCGGGCAAAATGGAGAGAAACGCCAGGGGACGCCATACGAGGCCGATTGGCTCGTCCGCTTCGATGCGCATATGAAAATCGTCAATGATCTTGATGCCCGAAATTGAGTCGGCCTTACCCTCGAAGTAGTCCTGCCCACCTGTGATGTTGGGGATCAGGACCTTAGCATCGCCCAGCCAGTAGTCGGCGTCCGGGTGATAGAGAAGATGGAAGGTAAAGGCGACGTCCTTGGTGGTAATGGCCTCGCCATCGCTCCACTGGCCTTCTTCATACAGCTCGATCTCCAGGGCCATATTTTCATCGACCCTCTCCACGCGACGGGCAAGCCAGGGCGTGGGCGTCGTATTACCCAGGGGACCCATGAAGATGAGCGGCATCTCGACCATGTAGAAGGATTCACTGCCAAAGTTCCAGTTGCTGGCGGTCACACCCCCCCACATACCCACGCCAAAGCCCGTGCGCCCTGGCAGGATGAGCAGGCGGTCTGAGTCGACCGTCTCCGGATTCACGGCAAATTGGATGCCTGGTATTTCTGCTGTAGTCTCCTCTGTTGTGGTCTCCTCTGCGGCGACCTGATCCTCGACAACCGGTTCAGCTACTTGTCCGGGACCCGGCTGCACAGACACGGGGGTACAGGCCGCAACCAACAGGATCAGGGCTGTCAGAATCGGCAGGACGGTGAACTTGAACCAACTCTTTTTTGATCGCATGTCTTTTTCCTTTCAGCATGGTAGATGCAACACTCTAGATCTGTGGCTTTGCAAGCTCATTGAAGCCTGTAACGAAATTGTCTTTGATCGATAGACCTTACCTTCGTTCCTTTCCGACTCAGATACGAGTCTATTTCAAGAAAGTTGGACGCCGATCCCAATTCTCATGGCGCAACTTCGGTCTGCATGTCGATGTACGGACTACAAAATAAGAGCAACATTGTTGCCTATTGCAAGCAATTATAACTCGAGCCACGGGCAAGGCCAAATGGCAAAAATCTGGGCAAATCTGGCCCCCAGATTTGGCCGCTCTGCACCAGGGCAATCGCGTGAGGCCAATTTTGTTGGCAAAGATTCAAGGCAGTTGCCAGCGCGACCAGAGCAGCGAACAATGCTCGCCGGCGGCATATTTCTGGTAATAGACGGTAAAGAGGCTGCCATCGGCCAGTTCTACAGTGGAAGGATAACCGAGATCCCAATCCGGGGCGTCGTCGCGGATGATGCAATCCCACGCCCAGCTTTGGCCTTCGTCGCGGCTGATGCCAACGCGCTGGCCATAGCCCGGCAGGCGATAACCATAGGTCAAAAGGAGCGCACCGGAGGAGTGGCGCAACAGGTGGGGCGGCGAGCCATAGCCCAACGAACGGGGCAGCGACCAGGTACGTCCGCCGTCGCTCGATTCGGTCAAGAGGGTGCTAAAGTGGATCAGCCCAGCCTCGCTGACATTGCCATGCTCGCCTGGGCAATTCTCTAGGCGGATCGCGCCGATCAGTTTACCCGAAGGCAACTCCAACACATGCGCCTCGTGATAGCTGCCAGCGACGGTCTGCGGGCAGAGCGGCGGCACCCCCACCGTTTGCCAGGTGCGCCCGCCATCGCGGCTGCGCACGGCGGTGATGACCGCGTTGTGCAATTCATCCATAACCGCAAAGGGTTTGCCCAAGTAGAGCAGATCGCCGTTGCGCAGGCAGATTGGCCCATGCGGCGATGTAACCGGCACGCGAATCGGCGCGCCCCAGGTGGCGCCGGCATCGTCACTCAACATCACCCAGGAACCGACATGCTCTTGGGCCAGCTCGTCGGTCAATGCCTCGAGTGTCGGTCGCCAGCTCTCTGCCTCGGCATCGCCAAACAGTTGGCGCAAGCGGGCATCGTTGATCGAAGGGCGGTTGTCGGTGACAAACCAACTCACCAGCAGCTTGCCGCCGCCCAGGTTGACAATCCCCGCATCGCGATCATCCAGCGGTGAGTCGTTGATCACCCGCGGCGCAGACCAGGTGCGTCCATCGTCGCGACTCACATTGAGTACTGTCTTGCCCCAGGGGCAGACGTGGGTACTGCGCAGCCCGGAGCTGGCGACGATCAATGTACCGTCATCCAACCGCGCCACCGTCGGCCAGCCAAAATAGCCCAGCTTTTCTGTCTCCAAGCGACAGACTATCCCATGTTCGGCTGTAAGTTGTGTAACCATATTTGTTTCCTCAACGGATTGTCGTGCGTGGATCGAGCGCGTCGCGCAGACCGTCGCCCGCAAAGTTGATAGCCATGACAGTCAACAAAACTGCGACGCCGGGCGGCATCCAAACCCACCAGTTGCGCTCCAGCACAGTAATCGAATT
>CAMDEX010000212.1 GCA_945897075.1 Litorilinea aerophila | reverse complement strand
CGCCCCTACGAACTGAACACTTATTTCGCCCTTTCCCAATCGCCAATCGCCAATCCCCAATCCCCAATATCCTCCCATGCCCACCCACTACGCCGGAACCGCAACCGAATGCCTGGCCCTGGACAGCTTCATCAAATTGATGCGCGCTGCGGATTCGGTGAGCAGTCGGGTCAACGACCATCTGCGCGACAACGGGCTGACGGTCAGTCAGTTCGGCGTGCTGGAAGCGCTGCACCATTTGGGTGTACTCAACCAGAGCGACCTGGCCCAGAAGCTGCTCAAAAGCACGGGCAACCTGACGACAGTTGTGGACAATCTGGTCAAACGCGGGCTGGTGGAGCGCCGTCGCTGCACGGAAGATCGCCGCGTCGTCTACATCCATCTCACCGAGGAAGGCAGAAGCCTCGTCGCCGCCATCCTGCCCGGTCACGTGGACGGGGTGGTGGCCGCGTTTGCCGTCCTCAGCGAAGAGGAACAGAAGGCGTTGGGCGGGCTGTTGCGGCGGCTGGGGCGAGGCACGTAAAGCGTATTTAGGAAGACCCCCAATGCTTATTTCCCCCTTCGACATTCCGTCCAAAGATCGCTACAAAATCGCCACGGGCACGATCCTGCCCCGCCCCATCGCCTGGGTAAGCACGCTGGGCGCGGACGGTACGCCCAATCTGGCCCCCTTTTCCTTCTTCACCGTCGCCAGCGCAGACCCCTTCACCCTTCTCTTCAGTTGCGGTCACAAGCCCGACGGCAGCAAAAAGGATACCTGGCGCAACGCCGAGGAAAGCGGTGAGTTTGTGGTCAACCTGACCAACCAGGCCACCGCCGAGGCGATGAATGTCAGCGCCACGACCTTCCCCCTCGGCGTCTCGGAGTTCGCCGTGGCGGGGTTGACGCCAGTTGCCTGCCGTACAGTCGCCGCGCCACGGGTGCTGGAAGCGCCGGTCAGTTTCGAGTGCAAATTGACGCAGATTGTCGAGGTGGGCAGCAACGCGGTCATCTTTGGCGCGGTGCAGATGATCCAGATCAGCGATGCCATCTACGACGGGAAATACGTGAATTTGGCAGCGATGCAGCCGATTGGCCGTCTGGCCGGGTCGGGCTACTGCCGGGTGACCGATCTGTTTGAGATGGTGCGGGGATGAGGCGAGAGGCGTGGTGCGTGGTGCGTGGTGCGTGGTGCGTGGGGCGTGATGCGTGAGATGAGTGGACGATCTCAGGTAGCAGGTTTCTTGGGAGGAATTCTGGATGATACAAGCACCAAACGGGCAACCGCTGCTGATGGCCGGCAAGCCTTTGAGCGAAGCGGGCGCGGCGATGATTCTGCTGCACGGGCGGGGCGCGACGGCCCAGTCCATTTTGTCGCTGGCTGGGGAATTACGCCACCCGGAATTTGTCTATCTGGCTCCCCAGGCCGCGGGCAACCAGTGGTATCCCAATCGCTTTATGACGCCGCTGGCAGGCAATGAGCCGTATCTCTCCGCGGCCCTGGCTGTTGTGGACGGCTTGATGGCGCGACTGGGAGAGGCAGCCATTCCCCCGGAAAAGGTAATAGTGGCAGGTTTCTCTCAGGGCGCGTGTCTGGCCCTGGAATATGCGGGGCGCAATGCCCGGCGTTATGGCGGTGTTGTCGGTTTCAGCGGCGGGCTGATCGGTCCCCACGGCACGCTGTGGGAGTTCAGCGGTTCGCTAGACGGCACGCCGGTCTTTCTGGGCTGCAGCGATGTGGACTTTCACATCCCCGCGACACGGGTGGAGGAATCAGCCGCGGCCCTGCGTCGTCTGGGCGGCGACGTGACGATGCGTCTCTATGCGGGGATGGAGCATACGATTGTGGAAGATGAGTTGGCGTTTGTGCGGGGGATGATGGGAGGGATAATTGGATGATGGGAAATGCAATCCCGTTGTTACTCGAACGAATTCTGCAACTGCTGGAAGACATTGAAGATTTGGTGGTGATCTTCCTTCGTCGCAATGAGCCAACGATTCCCCACGAGCAAGTCGTAGCAGAGTTGAAGGCTAAGGGTCTGCTGTCGGATTAAGTGGGAGCGTTCGATCTGATAGGAGGCGCTCTGTCACCCGTTCACCGTGTCACCCGGTCATCTTGCCACCCGCTCCCGCCGCGCCAAGCGCTCCCGCTGAATCTCCTCGCCCATCCCCAACGCAGGCCCGCCGCGCATCACATTGACAATCTCGGCCAGTATGCAGACGGCAATCTCGGCGGGTGTGATGGCCCCGATGTTCAGGCCGACGGGCGCGTATACCCGGTCAAACTTGGACGGGGGGATGCCCTGCTCCTTCTCCAACAGTTCAAAGACGGCCCGGATACGCCGCCTACTGCCGATCATCCCGATATAGGCCAGGGGATCGTCCAGGACTTCCAGCAATGATTCCACGTCGTACTGATGGCCGCGGGTGACCAGGACAATATACGTATCGTCGTCAAAGGCGGCTTTGCCCTGGCGCAGACGATCCAGTTCGGCGCGGAAGGGGCCGGCAATCACAGCATCGGCGCTGGGAAAGCGGGCGGTGTTGGCGAATTGGGGGCGGTCATCCAGCACAGTCACCTGAAATTCGCAGAGCTTCGCCATGGCGGCCAGGGGAACGGCGATGTGCCCCGCTCCGACGACGATCAGATGGGGCGGGCGCTGCTGCACATCCACAAAGAGCGAAACCGATCCATCGGCTTCGGCGTAGTGCAGGTGGCGCGCGGTCTTTTCCTGGATCACCCGGCGGGCGTCGGCCAACACCCGCTCGCTCAGGTCGCCCAGCGCCAAAGAGCCGACAGGTAAACGATCACCCTGTGTCCAAAGAACCGCGTCCCGGCCCAGACTGGCGGCAAAAGAGCCAGTGGCCGCGGTGACAGTGACCAGCGCCACTGCTTCGCGGCGGTCAATCGAATCGGTCAGTGTCTGTAAAATGTCTGTACGCATTTGCTCACTCGTGAAGGATTGCGTTTCGGGAATGTTTTGCTACAATAGCAGCTATCGTCTCGTGACTCTAACCACAAAGACACTAAGATTTTCCTGTATTCTTTGTGTCTTCGTGTCTTTGTGGTTGCAAACGTAAGGAACTCATCGTATGGAACTATTTAGCGCGGAAAATCTGGTTGCTTTGCTCACACTGTTGGCGTTGGAGATCGTCCTCGGCATTGACAATGTGATTTTTATTGCCATTCTCAGCGGCAAGTTGCCCCACAGCCAGCAGGCCCGCGCCCGCTCTGTCGGCATCAGCCTGGCCGTCATCACGCGCATTTTGCTGCTGCTCAGTATCACGTGGATTATGCGGTTGACGGAGCCGCTCTTTGCCATCGCCGGGAATGGCATCTCCGGGCGCGATCTGATTTTACTGGTGGGTGGTCTCTTTCTGATCGCCAAGAGCACTTTTGAAATCCACGAGAAGTTGGAATCCAGTGAACATACCAGAACTGCGGTGGTCGCCGCTTCTTTTGCGTCGGTCATCATTCAGATTATTATCGTGGATATTGTCTTTTCGCTGGATTCGGTCATCACCGCCGTAGGCATCTCCGGCAACCTGTGGGTGATGGTGCCTGCGGTGGTGATCGCGGCGGGGGTGATGCTCTTTTTCGCCGCTTCGATCAGCGCCTTTGTCGAGAAGCACCCGACGATGAAAATTCTGGCCCTGGCCTTCCTCATTCTCATCGGCTTTCTGTTGGTATTGGAAGGCTGGCTGCACGAGGAAGTTTCCGAATTGCATCTGAAGAACTACGCCTACTTTGCGATGGCCTTCTCCTTCGCCGTGGAACTGATCAACCTGCGTCTAGGTAAAAGCGATCACCCGGTGGCGCTGAAGAATACCCCACCAGCAG
Organism: Litorilinea aerophila; assembly: GCA_945897075.1. GTDB lineage: Bacteria > Chloroflexota > Anaerolineae > Caldilineales > Caldilineaceae > JACQGT01. Next base: position 7,952 of record CAMDEX010000212.1, on the reverse strand, counting down.
AGGCTGTAGGCGGCGACGATTAAGAGGAATAGAACGCGGACGACGCGGATTGGGCGGATTGCAGCGGATACAGTTCGGAAAAAATCCGCTCTGATCTGCTCAATCCGCTCGATCCGCGTTCTATTCTTCTGCTTGTACCCAGCGTTCGATAAAGACATCCATCACCCCGCCGCAGACACCCAGACTCTGCATAGAAATATCTTCGGTCAGGTCCACATGCACTGTGCGCGGCGCGCCGTCCTGGATCACATCCAGCGCGGTGCGGATCACGTCCGCCTCGCCGCAGCCGCCGCCCACAGTCCCCACATGACGGCCCAACGGATGGATGATCATTTTGGCCCCCACTTCGCGCGGCACAGAGCCTTTGGCCGAGACAATTGTCGCCAAAGCGACGTTCTCACCGTTGGCAACCAGTTTCTGCAATTGGTGGTAGATAGTAGACATTAGAAATTCCTTTCGATATTTCTCCTGAAAACGTCATGACTTACGCAGCCGGGAACGCCGCCATCCCTGGCGGCAGCCAGCAGGATGCTGGCGTTCCCAGGAGTAACTGCGTAAGTCCTGAACGTGAAGCGTGAGATAGACCGGACGATCCACGTTTCACATTTCACATTTTTTTATGTCTCAAACGCCCCTCGCAGCCGCTGATACTCGCCCCACTCATCCATATCCCGCCGGATGGCGTCCGTATCCACATCCACATAGACGATTTCGGCGCTGTGCTGGTTGAGCAGTTCGCGCAGAGAGCCGTCCGCGGGCAGTTCCAGCAGTTCTGCCCACAGAGTGCGGGGCAGATAGATCGGATGGCCGCGGCGCATACAGTGGCTGGGGATGACGATCTGATCCGGAGTGCGACGGGCCTGTTCGATCACCTGGCGGATGACCCCGGCGGGGATGTGGGGCTGATCGGCAAGCGCAAGAAGAGAGCCACACAATTGTGAATGGTGAATTGTAAATGGTGAATTGCGCAGGGCAGCGATACCGGCCTGGTAGGAGGTGAGCATTTCGCTGGTGGTGTAGTGCGGGTTGTGGACAGTGCGCGCTGGGCTGCCGTCCAGGGCCGCGGCCACTTCGTCGGCCCGGTGGCCGGTGACGCAAACAATTGGATCAGCGCCGGCAGCTTGCAGATTGTCTACAACCGTGCGGATAACAGTGCTATCACCCCAGGGCAACAACTGTTTGAAGTGACCCATCCGACGGCTGAAACCGGCCGCAGCGATCACCGCGGCGATGGCAGGGAAAGCAGGAATAGTCATAGACGGAAGTATAGCACAGGAGATGGGTATTGGATATTAAGATATTGGGTATTAGGTCACGCACCACCCAATACCCAATATCTTAATATCCAATACCCACTTGTCTGGTTACCGGCTCAGGATGGGCAGGTAGAATTGGATGATCTCGGCGTCGTCGCTGGGCTGAAGCGTATCGTCCACGTCGTCAAAGGTACTCTGCTCGTCCGCCGGATCGTTGACTGCATTGGCGTCGAAGCGTCCGTTGCCCTGGAAGCTGGCCGAGGTCAGGCTGATGTCATCAATCACCTCGCCGCCGAAGCTTTTGGTCGAGCCGTCGAAGTAGAGACCGGGGCCAAACGCGCAGGCGGTGTTTGCACCTACAGAAGTAGGATGACAGACAAAGACATCGGCAGCATCCCCGCTGGCACCCGACACGCTGAAGAGTCCGCTCGTGGCAAGATAGATATCGCCGGTGGTTGTGTTGGCCCAAACACCGCCCACATTTTCGCTGAAGTTGGTTAGGCCGACATCGGAACCATCGAAGTAGAGCGACCAAACGCCGCTTGTGGCTGCGCCGAGAGCCGTGGGCGCAAAGGCAAGCAGGTCTTCGTCGGCAGCCGATACGCCGGGCACACTGGCGCTGCCGAGCACACTGATCAGCAGCCGCCCATCAGCCAGAAGTCCGATCGCGTCGATGTCTTCGGCGTTGGTCGTAAGGCCGACATCCGAACCGTCGAAATACCACTGGTAGACACCCGTCGTGTTTGCCCCCAAAGTTGTGGGAACAAAGCGCACGATATCCGAATCATCAATAGTGCCTAGATTGGGTATGCTGGCTGCCCCCACCAGACTGAGCAGAATGCTGCCATCCGCGTTGATGTGGAAGGCGTCAATGTCGTGGTTGCTGCTGGCCCCCAGCCCAACGTCCGAACCGTCGAAAAAGAGCGTCCACGCGTTTGTGCTGGGATCGAAGCGCACAATATCCTCGTCACTGAAAACAAAGCCCACGTTACCGTCGGTGGTCGAGCTAAGATAGAGCAGATTGGCGCTGCCCGCTGGCGCAGTCGGCGTGGGTGTAACTGTCGGCGGAATCGCTGTGCTTGTCGGTGTGGGGGTGGCTGTCGGGCTTACCGGCGTGTTGGTGGCAGTGGGTGTGGCGGTCAGGGGCACAGGCGTATTGGTTGGCGTGGCCGTGGGCGCAACACCAATAGCGCCCGTCACTACCAGCGCGTAGGGCTGCGGGCCGTTGGGCACGTTGAAGCCGCTCACCTGCACACTCCACATGCCGGCCGCGGCCGACTGGATGTAGACATTCTCCACATTGTTCGTGCGGTCGGCGCTGCCGCTGCTCTGTGACCAGCCGCCGCTGAAGACGTTGCCCCGGTAGGTCGCGCCGCCGGGGGCTGTCACCAGCAGGTCAAGATCGTTGACCAGATTGAGGGCTGCGGTTTCGGTGGAGGGATAATCGGTCCAGACCAGGCTGACTTTGAAGGGGCCGCCGGCCACGCCAACGTTGAACTGCTGGGTGACAGCGCCGACAGTAGACACGCCTGCGCTGTTATCCACGTAGTTGGCGATACTCGTCGCACCGATCAGATTCACCCGCCCCCAGCCTTCGTGTACATTGGGAATGGGGAAGTCGTTGTCGTTGGCCCCGTCGTTGTTCTCATCCATCAAATCCACGGCTGTATTGATGAGGCTGGCTTTGACCAGCGCGGCGCTGGCGTTGTGGCTGTAGGCTTTCTGGTAAAAGTCGCGCACAACCGTCGCGCCCCCCGCGGCCAATGGATTGGACATAGAGGTGCCGCCGAAGTATTTGTAGCGCTGGTTCATGGGCATCCCCCAGCCATCCGACTGGTAGCGTCCATTCTGGGGGTTGATAGGGTCGCCGTAGCCCTGCTGGTGCATATCCGAATAGCCGGAAAGAACCCATGTGCCTGGAGCGACCACGTCGGGTTTGATGCGCCCGTCGTCGGTAGGCCCGCGACTGGAGAAGGCAGCCATCTGCTCGGCATTGCCCGCGGTGGAATCCCCGGCAATGGGTGCCGCGGGGAAGTCAGCGCCCCAACGCTGACCATAAGTCCCCAGCAGATTCTGCCCACCCATAGCGCTGCACGTCTGGCCGGGCTGGTAGGCGTCGTGGGAGGTATAGCCCAGAGCGGTGTCGCAGTTGTAGTTGCCGCCGCGGTCGTTCTCGCTGGCCCCCACCGTCAGTACATTCTTGGCCGTGGCGGGCGATCCGATGGAGTCGTTGTCCACCACACCGTTGGTGTTGGCGTCAGTCCCGGAGTTGCCAGCAGAAAAAGTCACGAGAAAGCTGGGATTGCTCCACATAAAGCTATCGCTGCTGGCACTGTCCGCGGTGTAATCCCCAAGAGCGTCGCTGCCCCAGGAATTTGAGTGGACGCGCGCGCCGGCGTTGTAGGCGGGCTGGTACAGATTGAGCAGATTGTCGGGGATGCCCAACAGATAATAGCCGTCGGCGTAAGAGAGAGAGCAGGTACCCGTGAAGTCCACATAGTTTTCGACAGCCTGAAAGACAAGGCTGGCTGCCGGGGCTGTGCCTTTGCCTTCGCCGGATGCGCCGCCGTCGCCCAACACAGAAAGCGCCACGTGGCTGCCGTGGCCGCTGTCCACATCGGCGATGCCGTCGCTGATGGAGGTGTAGCAGCCGCCCGAATTGCCGCCGGGGAAGTTTTGCAACGCGACAATACGGCTGGCGGGGACATCCGCGTGGGCGGTGGCGGCAACGCCTGTGCCAAAGCCCGTGTCGGCTACGGCGGCGATCTGCGTGGAGCCGTTATAACCGCTGGCATTGACAACATTTGCGCCCATAATACCGCCCGCGCCGTACTCATTGTGCTTCTCGTAGAGGCGAAAGGCTTCAATCCAGGCCACATCGAGCAGATTGGCGACGGCGGTCAGTTGGGTGGCATCGGCAGCCAACACCACAAAATTGTCCTCGCCACGGATGATCCAGGCGCCGCTGGCCGCAATCTGGGCCGTCACCGCGGCCACATCCGCGCCCCGTTCGATGCGCACCCGATAAAGCTGCTGGGTTTTGTTGGCGCTCCGGCTGACGTCCGGGGCAATTTTGTAGGCTGGTTGGAAAATACCCACCCAATGTACATCGGCCGCTGCTGTTGCCAGCGCCGCCTGTTCGGGGGTCATACGGACTTTGAAGGCATAATCGGGCAGGTAATCCAGAAAAGTAATGCCCAGGGCCGCAAGCCGATCCACCCACGCCTGTTGGACAGGTGCGCGGAATTGGAGGATGTAATAGCCCGCCTGCCCCGCTGCATAGCCGCTGAGGGAGAGAGCATCCGGCAGCGCGGCGCTCTCTAGCCCCCCTGGGGTGATGGTTGCCGAAAGCAGGCGGATGGTTGGGGGTGCGGTCTGGCCTGCTGGGTCTGCATGACCCAAGCCAGAGCTGGAGAGAAGCAACGAAAGCGACAAAACAAAGGTGAGTATAACCCGAAAGCGGCTGTGCATCCTACAATCTCCTGTACGAAAGATACATCGGCAAGAGGCCGATTCTGCAGCAGACTTTATCTGTTGCGCCGGCAAGGAACGTCAAGATGGGAGCAGTATAGCCCCAGCGCACCTATGATGCAAACGACCTACCTGTGACTCCTGAAAATGCCAAGTAGTGATCAACGCGTCTGGCAGCGCCGGTCCTGTTTTTCATTGGCGCAAAGCGGTAAGTGGTGGTAGGATCGAAGCATCGGTTTTCCTCACCCTCTCCCAGCGGAGCATCCGAATGTCTGAAAGCACAATTCATCTACGACCAGAGTTTTTCGATTCCAAAGAGCGTCTTCTGGTAGAAAACGGAGCGTTCACAGTCTCAGCCTTGCGCTATGACAGCGGCGTGGCCGCTCTGCGTCTGCGCAATGGTGCGGGCGAACTGGTGATGCTGCCCTTCCAGGGCCAGCAGATCTGGTCGGCCCACTTCGCCGGGCGCAACCTGACGATGCGCTCGATGTTCGACGAACCCCAGGCCACCAGCGATTACGTGAAGAATTATGGCGGTTTTCTGCTCCATTGCGGCTTTACAGCAATGGGCGTGCCCACCGCGGCGGACAACCACCCCCTGCACGGCGAACTGCCCAACGCCATCTATCAGCAGGCGTGGCTGGTATTGGGCGAAGATGAGAATGGCGCGTACATCGGCCTGGGCGGGCGCTACCAGCATACCGTCGCCTTCAGCCACAATTACACAGCCGAGCCGACGGTAAAGCTCTATGCCAATTCGTCGCTGATCCACGTCAGTCTGGTCTGCCGCAACCTGAAGCGTACACCGATGGAGTATATGTACCTGGCCCACGTCAACTTCCGCCCGGTGGACAATAGCCGCCTGCTCTACAGCGCGCACGTCACCCCGCAAACTGTGCGGGTGCGGCGCAGCATCCCCAGCCACGTCAAGTCTGACCCCAGCTATCTGGCCTTTGTGGATGCGCTGGGCGAAAAGCCCGAACTGCACCACCGTTTGACCCCCGGTCTCGTCTTCGACCCGGAGATCGTCTTTGGCATTGACTACAGCGCGGATGCCGACGGCTGGGCGCACACCCTGCAACTGCACCCCGACGGCAACGCCGACTACATCCGCCACCGCCCAGAGCAGCTGCCTGTGGGCGTGCGCTGGATCTGCCGCACGCCCGATCAGGACGCCGCGGGCATCAACCTGCCTGCCACCGCCGAGCCGGAAGGCTATACCGCAGAAAAGGCGAAGGGCTACGTCAAAGAGTTGGCAGGCGGGGCGGAGTGGCGCTGCGATTATGTGATGGGTACGCTGGGAGCAGCAGAGGCGGCGCAGATGGCGAAACGGATCGGGCAGATTGTGGGGTAGGAGTTGGGAGTTATGCCATGCCCGATCTATCGTCTATCCGTGCCCTGACTTTTGATGTCTTCGGCACTGTCGTGGATTGGCGGGGAACGATTATCGAAGAGGGCAAGACGTGGGAAATTGATCTGGACTGGGCCGCCTTGGCCGATGGCTGGCGCGCTGGCTACCAACCGGCGATGCAGCGGGTGCGTTCCGGCGAATTGGGCTGGACGCGCCTCGACGATCTGCACCGGATGATCCTCGACGGTCTGCTCCCCGCGTTCGGGCTGAACGGGCTGAGCGAGGAGCGGCTGGATCATCTCAACCGGGTCTGGCATCGCCTGCGCCCCTGGCCCGACGCGCTGGAAGGGTTGACCCGCCTTAAGCAGAAATATATCATCGCCCCCCTCTCCAACGGCAACCTTTCCCTGTTGACAAATATGGCGAAGCACGCCGGCCTGTCCTGGGATTGCATCCTCTCGGCAGAGTTGGCCCGCCACTACAAACCGGACCCGGAAGCCTATCTCACCGCCTGTCGTCTGCTGGACCTGCCGCCGGAGCAGGTGCTGATGGTGGCCGCGCACGAGGGTGATCTGCGGGCAGCGGCCAGCGTAGGAATGCGTACAGCCTATGTGCATCGCCCGCTGGAATACGGCCCGGAACATCCCAAGCCCTGGCCCGCAGAGACCTTCGACCTGATGGCCCAGGATTTTGTACACTTGGCTGCGTTGTCGGAGGAAACGTAGGTTGGGTTCTCGCCGCTGTAGATTGCCGAAAGCCCACCCACGCTTGCGGCGAGAACCCAACACAAACGCGCCAATGTTGGGTGAATGCCTACGCTGATGGTCGGTAACCAATGTTTTGTGGACAGCATTCACCCAACCTACGATCTCTGATGGCGCAGGATTTTGTGGAGTTGGCCGCGCTGTTGGCGGGGTAAAAGTTGCAGGTGGCAAGTGGCAGGTGGCAAGTGGAAGAACGACACACGCCGGATCGCCAATCGCCAGTCGCCAGTCCCCAATCCCCAATCCCGGAGAACCCTATGCCCCACACGCTCATTGACCTCAGCCACACTGTCGAAGCGGGGATGATCACCTACAAAGGGTTGCCCGCGCCGATCATCTGCGACTTTCTCAGCCGGGAAGCGTCGAAGGCGATCTACGCCGAGGGGACATCTTTCCACATCGGCAAAATCGAAATGGTTGCCAACACCGGCACCTATCTGGACTCGCCCTTCCACCGCTACGCCGAGGGGAAGGATTTGTCCCAACTCGACCTGCACAGCCTGGCCCATCTGGAGGGTGTGGTGGTGCGGGCGCAGCCAGGCCAGGAGCACATCACCGCCGCCGCTTTCGCCGGGCTGGATGTGGCGGGCAAAGCTGTGCTTGTCCACACCGGCTGGGCGCGCTACTGGCGCACAGACCGCTACTTCGAGGGCCATCCCTTCCTCAGCGCGGATGCAGCTGCCCATCTGCGCGACGGGGGCGCGGCGCTGGTGGGCATTGACTCCTACAACATTGACGACATCCGCGACGGCTCCCGCCCGGTGCATACGATTCTGCTCGGCGCGGAGATTCTGATTGTGGAACATCTGACCGGGCTGGAAGCGTTGCCAGATACGGGTTTTCGCTTCTACGCCGTGCCGGTCAAAGTGGCGCAGTTCGGCACCTTCCCTGTGCGCGCCTTTGCGCTAGTGGGATAAGAAGGGGAATGGAACGCGGACGACGCGGATCGGGCGGATAGACGCGGATAAAGACAATAATTTTTAAATCCGGTTTTATCCGCCCTTTCCGCAGCATCCTGTTACTGTATAATGGGAAATGAGGTAAAATAGTGGAGAGAACAAGCAGGACGAAGAGATTCTGCACCACTATCGGACCTCTCAGCCGACCAAA
>CAMDEX010000211.1 GCA_945897075.1 Litorilinea aerophila | reverse complement strand
TTGCTGCGCCCGTCTCCTGTGTACCGGGCGCAGCAAGCAAGCGCCCCTACAGGGAAAATCTTTATCTGAAGAACTATAGGTCAAATAAAGTCCATTGTTTTTTGTGGACTTCTTCACAACAGTATACTATAGCAGACAGTCGTAAAATTCACTATCCATCGTTCTGCGGGTATTCTAAACCGGAAAAGAAAATGGCGCATCGAAACCGCGCGTGTAAAGGATACACCTTTTGAAAACGAAGATCAAATCTGTATACGGGCAGATGCCTCACACCTGCCGTTTGTCCAGGTACTTACTTCTTCTTGGGCTGTTGCTGCTGCTCTTGCAGCCGGCGCTGCTCTTGGCCCAGGCCAATGTTTCATCTCCCTGGAAGACCTATCGCCGGGAAGATGGCCTGGTGTCGAACAATGTACTCTCCATTCTGCCCCACAACAGTGAAATCTGGTTTGGCATCGACGCGGGGATCAGCCGCTTTGATGGAGAATGGACAACCTTTGCTCCGACAGAGAACCTCTTCACGGGCAACGTCAATACACTGGTGGCGGACCCGACGACCGGCACGCTCTGGGCTGGAACGGCTGGGGGCGATATCATTTTTTGGGATGGATCGGTCTGGACAAATGTATTGCAACTCCCCAGCTCTGTCAATGCTTTGCTGCCCGTGGGTGGACAGTTGTGGATCGGTTCAGACAACGGGCTTTACAGTTGGGTAGAGTCGGCGGCTGTTCCGGTCGAATTTTTGCAGGGAGTCCGTGTGCAGACCCTGGCCAGCCAGGGCAACGCCGTATGGGTGGGCAGTGCCCAGGGCCTCTGGATTCATCAGCGCGATATCTGGAGCGAAGTCACCGCGGAGAATGTCTTGCCCTGGGAGAAGGTTTCGTCCATCTGGGCGGATCCAAGCGGCCCGGTCTGGGTGACGGCAGAAGGCAACTTGGCCTGGCATGAGCCGTCTACGGGCATTTGGACACCCGTTTCCACCGAAATTTTGCAGTTGACCAATCCGACCCCCATCGTCGCACTGACAGGTGATGCGAGCGGCACCGTATGGGGAGGCACGCACGGCAACGGACCCTTCCGGGTGATCGAGCAGACGACTCTGGTGGCCTTTTCCGGGGAGGGCGAAATCGGTTTGACGACGCCGTATGTGCAGGCTGTGGCCGTGGACAACGACGGATTGGTCTGGTTCGGCACACAATCCGGTCTGTTTCGTTATGACGAGAAAATGTGGGTAAAGGAGCTGGCCGACAACCTTCTCAATCCTGGCATCAACCGCATCAGCGCCCTTGAAAGCGGTGTGGAGAATGAGCTATGGATCGCCACGACCAACGCCGGTATCCGTAGGAAGTCCATCGCGGGCGGCCAGACTACAGAACGCAGCTATACAACAGCTACGAGCAATCTGCCTACAAACCTCATCAGCGGCTTAACCCGTGACTTTACGGGTGCGCTCTGGGCGGGCACGCACAGCGGCGTTGTCCGCTACAACAGCCAGACAGATGGCTGGGAGACGCCCGTTCCCCTCGCCGCGCTCCCTTCTGCGCTGGTCACAGCCCTGCTTGCCGAAAATGAACATCTCTGGATCGGTACGGATAGCGGACTGCTTCAGTACAATCTGAACAACGGTGCGCTGATCCCTTTCCCTGAGTTGGGCAAGAGCCACGTCAAGGCGCTGACGGTTGATTCCCTCCGTCGGCTGTGGGTGGGGACGCTGACCGACGGTCTCTTTGTACAACAGGCCGGTGGAAGCTGGGAGCAGCATACAAGCGAGTCTGGCGCGGGAAAGGGGATTCTGGCTGGCTCCGTCGTGGCCCTGGCTGCGGACCCCAATACCAGCGGCGGGGTCTGGGTTGGGGTTGATCTGGCTGGCATCAACTATTGGGATGGCCAGGCGTGGCACGATCTGACCGATCAGGCCCGCTTGCCCAGCAAACTGCTCTACCGCTTCTACACAGACCCGGTGGATGGCTCGCTCTGGATTGGCAGCGAAGGCGGGGTCAGCCGCTACGACGGGCGCACGTGGGGTACACTGGTGGTGGAAAATGCCTTGCCCAGCGCCTCGATCCTCGCCATTACGCGGGCGGGCAATACCTATTGGTTTGGCGGGCGTGATGGGCTTACCTATTACCGACCGGAGCACACAAAACCCTGGGTGCGCTTTGACCGGGTGGGGGGAACACCGGTTGCGGGGCATACAGGCAACATTCAAATTGAAAGCGGCAAGGAGATTTTTGTTAATTATGTCACCGGTGATCTCTACACAACCAATCCAGAGATTGCCGTTCTCTATCGGTTGAGCGGTCCGGGGCAGATCGGCGTCTGGCAGAGCGTGAATGGCGACGGTCTCGTTCTCAGCAATTTGAATACGGGGGTCGTCAATATCGAGCTGCAGGCGCGTGACCAGGCCTTCAATTACTCGGATGTGGTGCGCTTGAGCCTGGATGTGGTTGCGCCGCCGGCGTTGGTAGATATCCCCTTTTGGGGGCCGATCCGCCAGGACTATTTTGTGGCTCTGGTTGTTACCGCTCTGATTGCGCTGACCGGCGCTGCTTACACCGCCACAGAAGTTGTGCGCAACCGGCGGCGGGCCAGGGAGGCTGTCAGCCGGGGCTTCAATCCCTTTGTCAGCGGGGAGCCGGTGCGCCGGGAAGATATGTTTTTTGGCCGCTACGATCTGTTGCGGCGGATTGTGGATACGCTGCATAACAACAGCATTATGATTCACGGCGAACGTCGCATCGGCAAAACGACGCTTCTTTACCAGTTGGCTGCCCGTCTGCGCGAAATAGAAGACCCGAATTTCTGGTTTATTCCGCTCTACATTGACCTGGAAGGCACGGCGGAAGAGAGTTTCTTTCATTTCCTGATCGAGGAAATCCTGAATGGAGTGATGACTCTGCCCGAGGCCAATCAGGAACTGCGCCCCCAGTTGACCAAACTTCTCTACTACCACACCTCTGATCCCAACTATACGGACCGAGAATTTAGCCGGGATTTGCGCGATCTGATCGAGCGCCTGGGCATCTACGCCGAGGCAAGACATCCGTTGAAGCAGTTGCGTATAATTCTGCTGATGGACGAGATGGACGTGATGAGCGACTACAGCCGGATCGTGCAACAGCGGCTGCGGCGTATTTTTATGCGCGACTTTGCCGCCACCCTGGGCGCAGTCGTCGCCGGCATCCAGATCAGCAAGGATTGGGATCGCATCGAAAGCCCCTGGTTCAATCTTTTTAATGAGATCGAACTCCAGCCCTTCAACCGGGAGCAGTCCGTCGAACTCCTGACGCAACCGATTCGAGGATTCTACGAGTATGAACCGGCCGCATTGGAATATATCCTGGAAGAGAGCGAAGGCAAACCCTATCGCTTACAGCAATACGCGCTGGAGGCTGTCAACAAAATGTTGGCCGACGGGCGACGGCAGATTTTGCTCAGCGATGTGGAATATGCGCGTGAACACATTGCCCGCGTGGGCAATGATACCCAACTTGGGATTGCGGCTGCCAATGCCCGCAATGGAACGGCGCAGGTAGACGAGGTTGGAGTGCGGGAGGAAGTGCATGCGTAATCCTTACATCGTTGGCCGCTGGCTGAAAGGCAACGATCATTACGGTCGCCATAAATTGACCGAGCATCTGTTGACGACCACAGATCAGGCGATCTGGCTGGTTGGGACGCGGCGCATGGGCAAGACATCTCTGCTGCGCCAGTTGGAATGGTTGATCGAAGATGACCCCGCTTCGCAATATGTGCCCCTCTTTTGGGATATGCAAGCGTGCGAGACGGCGAGTGATCTGGCCTACGAATTGTTTATCTCGATTGAGGACGAGACAGATCGCTTTGCCGCTCTGGGGATTGACATTGCGAGTCTGCAAGCGATGGATGTCAACCGCATCTTGCGTGTTGTGCAGCGCACGCTGCACGCACAGGGCAAGCAGCTTCTGCTTTTGATTGACGAGGCCGAGGCGCTGGTCAACGTTGCCAAGAAAGACAGCCGTGAGCTGGCCCGTCTGCGCCGTTCGCTGCAACAGGGCGAACACCGCACGATTCTGACCGCCACCAAACAATTGATGCAGCTTAATGAGTTGATGCGCGATTGGTTGACCAGCCCCTTCCTTTTTGGCTTCAATCTGGTCAATCTATGGAGTCTGGATGTCGAGGCTACCCAGAGTCTGATCCGTCAGGCACAAAACGACGTTGCCGTCTCTGTCGATCCCGGCGTGATGGATGATATCCTTGTCTACACACACCGCCATCCCTATCTGACCCAATACCTCTGCCACCGGCTTTTCGAGGTGGACGCGGCGGGGACGGGCCATTTGCGTCCAGTGGAGGCCGAAGATTTGCAGGCGGATCATCTACTCTCCGGTTTTTTCCAGATTGACTACGACCATCTCTCGCCCACCGAACGCCAGATACTGCTGACCGTTGCGCGCCAGGGCGTGATGGACGAGGCGACCATCGGCGCTGCATTAAGTATCGCGTCCCCGGCAACGGTCGAGCGTTTTGTCTATGGCATGCACAAATTGGGCTACCTGCGCCAGATTCTGGACGGATGGGCCATCGGCAACGAATTTCTGCGCCGTTGGGTGTTGGAAAACCAAGATAGCCTGGCCCGCCAGCTCCATTCCAAAATCAGCGACGAAAACGTGCAAGCGCTGCTCGTGGAGAGCCAGCGTCTCGAGTTGGCGTATCTGCAAAAAGAGGTCGTTCAGCTTCAACAGCGCATGGAAGAGTTGGTGGCCCGCCGCAACAGCTACGGCGACCAGGTGCCGCCGGCGCTTTCGGATACGCTACAGAAGACCCGGCGCGCGATCGAAGCCGCCCGGGTTCAGATTCAGCTTCTTGGCGGGGATGCTTCAACGAGTAACTATGCAGGCGGATCAGTGAGCGCTGATTGAGTAGCCGAGTCTGCGAGGCGTATCGAAATCAAGCGAACGGGTCTACCCGCTGGGTTTCGATACGGCCCGAATGCGGCCTACTCAACCGGCGCTGGTCTACCCGCTGAATCGCGACTTCGCGCCCGTAAGAGCGCGTAAAATTCACGCCTGGCGCGCAGACCGGGTATAATAAAGAAGTTCGATTTTTGATAAAAATCGAACTTCTTTATCTTTCTTCCATCGGATTCAGCGCCATGGGATTGGGTTTCACCCACGCCGGCTATCGCTATTTGTTGTCCAGATTGCTGGAAGCTGGCTATTCCCCCGCTGCTTTTGCGGATGGGGAGCGTCTGTTGGCAAAGGAAGTTCGCTTTGTCCTGCTTCGTCACGACATTGACTTCGACCTGCACGCTGCGTTGACAATGGCGCGCAGCGAAGCAGAGATGGGCGTCTTCTCCACCTGCTTTGTTCTCTTGCGCACGGAACATTACAACGTCTTCTCGGCAGAGGGCAGTGGGGTTGTCAAAGAAATTCTGGCGATGGGCCACCGTCTGGGGCTGCATTTTGACTGCGCCGCCTATCCCGGCGCTGCGCTGGACGAGTTGAATGCTGGCTGTGGCAAGGAAGCGCGTCTATTGGAGGATTGGTTTGGCGTAGAGATGCCGGTGGTGAGCATCCACCGCCCGCCCGCCTTTGTGATCGGCAATGCCGAGAGCCTGACCGCACCGCGGCTGCACACCTATCTGCCCCTCTTCACGCGCCGCATCCACTACCTGGCCGACTCGCGCGGTCTCTGGCGCTACGGCGAACCGCTGGCGAGTGGGGCTTTTCTGGCCGGGCAGCCGCTGCACCTGCTCATCCATCCCATCTGGTGGCGGGAAAGCGAGACGCCGCCCGTCCCAACGCTCAACGATTTTATAGACCGGCGCAACTGCCAGTTGGAAGCCTCGGTCGCCGCCAATTCATCCGTCTACCAGCCACGCCCCCAATGACCCAATCACCCAATCACCCAATCACCCATCCCCACATCTCCGTCGTCGTCCCCGCCCGCGACGAAGCGGGCACAATCGTTCAAGTGGTGGAGCGCTCCTTTGCCGCCTACGCCGAATTGGGCTGCACCGGCGAAGTGTTGGTGGTCAACGACGGCTCCACCGACGGCAGTAGCCTCCTGCTGGATGATCTACAGCGTCGCTACCCCGCGTTGCGCGTCTTCACCAACCGGCGCAGCCAGGGCATGACCGCCGGGCTGCAACGGATGTTCAGCGCCAGCCAGGGCGATATCGTCATCCTTATCCCCGGCGATATGGAATCCGACCCGCTGATTGACGTGCCGATTCTGGTGCGCCATCTGCAAGCCAACGATCTGGACGTGGTGGCTGGCTGGCGGCAGGGGCGCAAAGATGGCAAAGTCTTTGCCAGCGCCATCTACAATTTTGTCATGCGCACGCTGGCCGGGGTGCAGGTCCACGACGGCAATTGGATCAAAGCCATGCGCCGCGAAGTTGTCGCCAGCTTTCCACCCCTGCGTTCGGATTGGCATCGCTTCCTGCTGATGATCGCCGTCCACAATGGCTTTCGTCTGGGCGAGGTGCAGACGCCTTACAAACCCCGGCCGGCGGGCAGCAGCAAATTCGGCCTCAGCCGTATCCCCATCAGCCTGTTGGATGTGCTGGTGGTGAAGTTTCTGCTCACCTTTAGCCGCGCTCCTATGCGCTTTTTTGGCGGGCTGGGGTTGGCCGGGATTGTCGTCAGCCTGCTCACCTTTCTCTATCTGACCGGGCTGTACGTCTTCACCGACACCCAACAACGCCCCGTCTTTATCGCCGCTGGCATTCTGGCGATCATCAGTGTTCTGCTCTTCCTCGTCGGCTTCCTGGCGGAATTGATCGTCAGCCAGACCGAACGGATTGAAGGGATGACAGGAGGAAGGGAGGACAGGAGGAAGGGATGACCTCCCCTCATTCATAATTCACAATTCACAATTCACCATTTCCTATGTCCTATTTACCATCACCCGAAGAAAAAGCCGCCTACGTCAACCGCATGTTTGCGGAGATCGCCCCGCGCTATGACCTGATGAACCGGTTGATGACCGGTGGCCAGGATGTGGCATGGCGGCGCGAGTTGATCGGTCTGTGCGATCTGCCCAGCCACGGCACGCTGCTGGATGTGGGCACGGGCACGGGCGACATCGCCAAAGAAGCCCTGCGCCAGCAGCCGGGCGTCACCGCGATTGGCTGCGATTTTACCTACGAGATGATGAGGGAAGGACTGGGGACTGGGGATCGGAGACTGGGGACTGGGGACTGGGGACTGGGGACTGGGGACTGGCGACTGGGGACTGGGGACTGGCGACTGGGGACTGGGAAGTCGATCCCCAGTCGCCAATCCCTCATCCCCAATCCCCATTTTACACAGGGCGACGCGCTGCGCCTGCCCTTCCCGGATGACACCTTCGACGCGGTGACCAGCGGTTTTCTGCTGCGCAATGTGACGGATGTGGATGCGGCGCTGGCCGAACAGGTGCGCGTGACGAAGCCGGGTGGCCGGGTGGTCTGTCTGGAGACAGCGCCGCCCAGCCAGGCGCTGTTGGGGCCTGCGGTGCGTCTGTATATGTTTCGTATATTGCCTCTGTTGGGCCGGCTGATCAGCCCGCGCGGCAACGCCTATCAATACCTGCCCGCCAGCACCGTCACCTTCCCCGATCCGATGACGCTGGCGCTGAAGATGGAACGGGCCGGGCTGAAGAACGTTTTCTACCGCAGAAAGATGCTGGGCACAGTGGCAATCCACGTGGGAACGGTTTGAATGGGGAATGGGGAATGGGGAATGGGGAACGGGGAATGGGGAACGGGGAATGGGGAACGGGGAACGGGGAATGGGGAACGGGACGAATGACACGTAATACCCAATATCCAATACCCAATCCCCAATCTCCAATCCCCAATACCCAATACGACCGCGCTGCGCTGCGCGGCAACCCCTCTTTCGTCTGGCGGGCAGGCCAGGAGCGGCGGCTGGCGATGATTCTGGACGCGGCCCCAGTGCGGTTGGAACGGGTGCTGGTGGATGGTTGCGGCGTGGGGATGTATGTGCGCGCCTTGCAGGAACACGCGGCAGAGCTTCACGGGTTGGATATCGAGGGCGAGCATCTGTTGGGTGCGCTGGAAAATGCACCGGGCGCGGGGCTGGTGCTGGGCCGGGGCGAGCAGTTGCCCTATCCCGACGACAGCTTTGATCTGGTGTTGAGCCACGAAGTGATCGAGCACGTGCAGGACGACCGGCTGGCCGCGGCCGAGATGATCCGTGTCCTGCGTCGTGGCGGGCGGGCGGTGATCTTTGCCCCCAACCGGCTCTATCCCTTCGAGACCCACGGCCACTACTGGCAGGGCGAATATCATTTCGGCAATACGCCGCTGATCAACTATTTGCCCGACGCACTGCGCGACCGGCTGGCCCCCCACGTGCGCGCCTATACACGCTGGGGTCTGCTCTCGCTTTTTGTAGGACAGCCGGTGCGGGTGATCAGCCACAGGCAGATTTTCCCCGGCTACGACAATCTGGCGCGCCGACGGCCCGCTCTCGGCAAATGGCTACGGCGTATCACTTACGGGCTGGAACATTCGCCGCTGATGGCGTTTGGGATTAGCCATTTTTTAGTAATAGAAAAGGAAATGGGGTTATGAGTTGGGAGTTAGGAGTTAGGCGGCATGACAACCTAACTCCTAACTCCTAACTCCTAACTTATAACTTGCCATGCAACGACTGAATCGGCACGACAGAATTGTGATGCACCGGCGCAAGCGCGCGCGCGCCGTTACCAACCGTCCTCGCCCCTGGTTTTGGGTGGGGCAGGGGGTCGCCGCGCTGCTGCTGGCGGTTTTCCTGAGCGTCGCCGGGGTGGTGGGTGTGGGCGCGGCGGCTGTTTTTGGCGTCTACACCTTCTACGCCCAGCAGCTACCCGATGCCAGCGTCATCGAACAGGAGCAGGACGAGTTCGAGACTGTGCGCATTTATGACCGCACGGGCCAGCACCTGCTCTACGAGAGTGTGGACCCCCGCCCCTTCCGCGGCGACCGCACGTACATTCCGCTGGGCGAAATGTCGCCGGCGGTGGTACAGGCCGCGGTGGCGTTGGAAGACCGCAACTTCTGGGAGAACCCCGGCGTCAATGTGCGCGGTCTTTTTCGCGCCTTTGTCTCCAACTTGCAGGGCGGCGGCGTGCAGGGCGGCTCTTCCATCACCCAGCAGTTGATCAAAAATGTGATCATCCCGGTGGAGGAGCGCACCCAGCAATCCTACGCCCGCAAGATCAAAGAGGTGATTCTGGCGATGGAAGTGACCCGCCAGTATCCCAAAGAGAAGATTCTGGAGTGGTATCTCAACTACAACTTCTACGGCAACCTGGCCTACGGCATCGAGGCGGCCAGCCAGGTCTACTTTGGCAAGAGCAGCAGCGAACTCAACGCGGCCGAGGCCGCTATGCTGGCCGCCATCCCCAACTCGCCCGCCTTCAACCCCATCCACAACCCGGAAGACGCCAAAATCCGCCAGGGCATTACATTGCAGGCAATGGCCGAGGCCGGGTATCTGAGCAAAGATGAAGCCGACGTGGCCTTTGCCCAGGCGTTGAACCTGCGCCAGTCTGTAGCAGAACGCTTTGACATTCTGACCGCGCCCCACTTTGCCCTCTATGCGCTGGAACGCTTGAAGGCTGAGTTCAATACCATCGAGGAACCCCACTTCATCTGGAAAAAGGGCGTCACTGTCTACACGACGCTGGACGTAGACCTGCAAAAATACGCCGAACAGGTGGCCCGCGAGCACATCACCAGTCTGCAAAGCCAGGGCAAGAATGTCTCCAACGCCTCGGTGGTGGTGATCAAACCGGACACGGGCGAGATTCTGGCGATGGTCGGCTCCGTGGACTACAACAACGAGGAGATTGACGGCCAGGTGAATGTGGCCCTGGCCGAACGGCAGCCCGGCTCCAGCTTCAAACCCTACGTCTATCTCACCGCTCTCTTGCAGGGGATGACACCGGCCTCAATGATTTTGGATGTGCGCACGGCCTTTCAGCAATCCGACGGCACCACTTATGTGCCGGAGAACTTCGACCGGCGCTACCGGGGGCCGGTCAGTCTGCGCAACGGTCTGGCCCAATCCCTCAACATCCCCGCCATCCGGGTGATGGACCAGGTGGGGGTTGCCAATGCCCTGCGTACCGCGCACCGGCTGGGCATCAACGGGCTGAACCGGGGGCTGAACTACTACGGTCTGAATCTTGTCCTGGGCGGCGGCGAGGTGACGCTGCTCGACCACACCTACGCCTACAGCGTGCTTGCCAACAGCGGCGTGCAGGCGGGCGAGCCTGTCGCGCCACAGGATCGGCAGACGGGTTTTCGCAATCTGGACCCGGTGGCGATTTTGCAGGTGCGCGACACGGCCGGCGCTGTGCTGAAGAAGTACGAGCAGCCCGATGTGGAGCGTATCATCAGTACGGACGCCCAATTTCTGCTTGCCAATATTATGAGCGACGACGTGGCCCGCGCCCCGATGTTTGGGGCCAATAGCCTCCTCACCCTGCCCGATCGCAAGGTGGCGGCCAAGACGGGCACGACCAACGGCAACAAAGACAATTGGACAATGGGTTTCACGCCCCAGTTGGCTGTGGGCGTCTGGGTGGGCAACACAGACAACGAGTCTATGGATCGCACGACCGGCGCCAGTGGCGCGGCCCCCATCTGGAATGCGGTCATGCAACGCTACCACCAGGGCCTGCCCGCCCAGTGGTATGAACAGCCGCCCAATATCGTGGCGCGCACGGTCTGCCTCCCCAGCGGGTTGCAACCATCCCCATCCTGCCAGCAGCAGCGTTCGGAGCTTTTTATCGCGGGGAGCGAACCGAAGGTGCAGGACAATCTCTGGCAGCCCTTTGAGATTGACAAGACGAACGGTCTGATCGCCACCGCAGCCACGCTGCCAGAGAACCGGGAGACGCGTGTCTATCTGATTCTGCCGCCCGAAGCCGAGGATTGGGTGCGCGATAGCGGCATTGCCCAGCCACCCAAAGGCGAGAGCGACGCAGCCTTTGAATTCGACCCGGAGGTCGCGATTACTGTCCCACAGCCGGGCGACTACATCAAGTCAAGCGTCGAGATTCGGGGCAATGCCCGGGGCGATTTCCGCAACTACCGCGTGGAGTTCGGCTACGGGCTGAACCCGTCCGAGTGGCAGGCGATTGGCCCGGAACACGGCGAACCGGTGGAAAATGGCGTGTTGGAAACGCTCAACACCGACGGGCTGGGCGAGGGACTCTATACGATGCGTCTGCTCGTCACACGGGGCGACGGCAGCGTGCGCGAGTGGAAGACCCGCTTTACGATTGACCGGACGCCGCCTTCGGTGGTGATCAGCGATCCCAAACCAGACCGGCTCTACGTGCTGGAAGATGACGAGCAGATCAACATCAATGCCATCGTCAACGATACCTGGGCGATGGAGCGGGTGGAGTTTTCTGTTGACGGCGGCTACTTTGCCTCCAGCACAGTGGCCCCTTTCAACGAACGCTGGCGCATTGCCTGGCCTGATCTCGGCTCTGTGGAAGGGGGCGGTGCGCAGAATTGGCCCGCCTTCCAGAGCGACGACCCCGACATCACACCGGGGCGCTGGCGCAAGTTCGGCAATGGATCGGCGGTTGTGGTGACCGGTAACGGAACTATTTTGCAAAGCCACGTATTTAAAGTGCGGGGCGTGGATCGAGCCGGGAACGAGACCGTCAGCGAAGAAGTGCGGGTCTATGTGCGGCTGAAGAAGAAAGAGTGAGCGTAACTTCTACAAGACTAGCGCCGGTTGAGTAGGTCGCATTTGGGCCGTATCGAAACCAAGCGGGTAG
>CAMDEX010000210.1 GCA_945897075.1 Litorilinea aerophila | reverse complement strand
GGCCAGCGCGCCACGCCGATACGGATTGCGCCTTCACGCACCATCTGGTCACGCAATGCCGCGGAAACTTGCCACTCCTCATCAACATACCATCCGTGGCTACGCCGCCAGCCGCCAAAGTAGAGCCACTGCTCATCGCCTATCTCGACCGGGCCGGTGGCGGTATAGACGGCACCCGCGTTCCAGGCTGCCGAGCCGTGGCTGATGAAATCCGGACGACCCGGAGCGTGCTGCCAGCGATCACCCTCCCGCGCTTGATAGGCCAGGGTAATGTCCACTGCGCCAAAGACGCCGTACCCGCGCCCAGGGGTGCGCGGCAGGGTGTGGCGAAATTGCCAGAGAAAGCCAACTGTACCCGTACCCGCGGCCAGCATACCCATGCCATAGTAGTCGCCACTGGCAAAGCCGCGACTCATTGCACAGATGTCATCAAATTCATCGGGCACCAACGCGCTGACCGGCGTTGACCAGACCCCAGCGCGCATACTGGCTTCCCAGATCGAACGGCGCGGCACATTGAGGACGCGTGGGTTATGTTTCATCATCGCAATCGCCCGCGCCTGGCCGGGGTGGTAGATGCTGGTGATCACATCGCTGCTATGCCAGGGCGCAGTCGCGGAATCGAGTTCCCAAAAGAGACCATCTGCCGAGTGTGCAGTGTAGTAACCGCGTCGTTCGACCCGTACGCCACAAGAAACGGTGCCGGGTTCGACACAACCGGTTGCCCGGTAGCGGTGGGAGGCCGCTGCCGTGGGGTCAATAAAGACGCCGGGCATACAAAAGCCGAGGTTGCAGAGATTGTTGGGTCGGTTGCCATATTCGAGCAAGTTCAACACGGGTCTACGCCAGTTAAGGCCATCGGTTGATTCGGCGTAGCCCACCAGGTTGACATTTTGCCCATCCCAATCTTTGGGCCAGGCGTTGTACCACATGCGCAGGATGCCGCCATCCTTGAGAACAGTCCCTTCGACGGTGACGCCACCGCCATCCACCAAGCTATCGGGATCGGGTTCGAGTACCGGCTGCGGGTGAACAATGGGTTTGGGCTGGACGAAGTAGAGTTTGCCTTCGATGCCACGAATTTCCAGGCGCGCTTCAAAGAGCAGTTCCATTGGATTATTTTCCTGGAATCACTGGCAATAAAATATGGGAGGGATATGCCTGGCTGTGATAGACCGTCTGCGCCGCGCAGCGTAGCGCAGCATCGCTGCCGTAGGCGTGTCCAGTATTCGGGTTGCGGTCGAAGCGCGGGAAATTGGAGGAGGAAATCTCCAGCCGAAGGCGATGTCCTTTGCGAAAGACGTTGCCTGTCACCCCGACATCAATGGTGTATTGATAAACCCTGTTGGGTTGCAGCAGAGTAGGGTGGGCGAAGCTCTCGCGGTAGCGGGCGCGCAGGATGCCATCGCAGAGATTCTTGGCATAGCCCGTGGGCGAGACATCAACCAGTTTGGCGGTCCAGTCGGTGTCGGGCGCATCGCTGGCCGCGTAAAGCACGACCTGAATGGGTCCGGTCACTTCCAATGGCTCAGGCAGCGGCGCGCTGGTGTAACAGAGTACATCCTGACGCATCTCCACTGCCCGCTGATCGTAGGGTCCCCAGGGGATGATGTGGGGGGAACAACAATTGTTACCCCCTGCGGTCTGTACAGGATAGTCAGGGTCGTAGATGAAGTGATCGCTGGCTTCGGCCTCGGGCGAGTCTGGGTGCAGTGTGCCGTCGCCGCGCAAGGTATTGGCGCTGCCATGCGAGTGCAGATGCCATTTCTGCCAATCCGTGCGCGCCAGGGGCCATTCCCACTCATCGCGCCAGACATTGTCGCCCATAATAAAGAGACGCAACGGTGCCTCTTTGACGATGCCGTTGTCGATCTCCTTGAGCCAATAATCAAACCAGCGCAACTCCAGTGCATCCAGATCGACCATCGAATGCGCGCCGAAGTCCACATCGCCGGTGCGCGGGGAGGCACTGAGCGCGTGCGGCCACGGTCCAACGATCAATTGGCTCTGGCGCGCGGCTTCGCTACCTCCTTGCAGGCGCAGCCCATTGAAGGCACGAAAGGTGTGCTGGGCGTAAAGATCATACCAGCCACCCATGTTTAAGGCAGGGGCAACAATATCGCTCCAACGCTTCTCATCGTTGATGGCCTCCCAGTAGTCATCATAGGCTGGGTGCTCAATCCAATCCTTCCAAAAGGCTAGGTTGCGACCCGCCAGTTCATCCATACTGCTTATGGGGAGTACGCGCAATGCCTCCGTCCAGTTGTGGAAGTCGATGCTCTGACCGGTGCGGCTGTTTGTGCGCATCCCCCAGGTCATCAATACATTGAGTTGAAAGGCTCCTCCCGGATAGACCAACCCGTCATAGTAGTCGCAGCAGATGACACGTGGGGCCATGCAGGTGAGGAATGGGCTGCGGTGCGGCGCGCTCTGCCATTGCACGGCACCGAGATAGGAGCCACCTGCCATGCCGATCTTCCCATTGCTCCACGTTTGGCTGCCGATCCATTGCTGTGTGTCATAGCCATCTTCACCCTCGCGAAAGGGGTAATAGTCGCCATCCGAATCCCAGCGCCCACGACAATCTTGCAGTACACAAGCATAGCCCACATTGGCCAGCCGCCGCGCCTTTTCGATCAGGGGGTCTGTATTGTTGCTATAGGGGGTGCGCATCAGCACAGTGGGGAAGGCCCCCGCGGTTTGTGGCAAATAGATATCAGCCGAGAGTTGGACGCCGTCGCGCATCGGCACTTTGACGTTCAGTTGCATGGCAACCGGGTAGTGAGTAGTCATGGAGCTTTCATCTTTCTTTGATTTCGATACGCCTGGCAGACTTGGCTACTCAATCAGCGCTCATTGGACTGGTAGCCTGAGTAGTTACCCAATCGTGGGTGTTTTCCGCTGCATAAGAGTAGATTTACACTCTGTCGGTCGGCTCGGTGCCGATATAAAGCTGGCAGGGGATGCGAATGGCAAAGAGTTCTGCTTCACGCATCGCGATCTCAATCCGGATCGGTTTGCCCACCAGCGCGCTGAGATCCTGCTGTTCCTGCCATCTGGGCTGGGCAAAGAGATGATCGCCGCTAATCGGCAGCGCCTCTTCCAGCGTATAGCCAGGGATCGGCGCGCCGCTGTCGCCGTCCAGAATTTGGACGCGGACGGCGGTGTGCTTGGTGGTGCGCAGATTGAGGCTCAAGTCGCCAGATTGGGGGATAATGGTCTTGGTGCGCAGCAGCCCATCCTTGCCCCAGGTTTTCATCGAGCAGAAACCATCCAGCCGCAATTCGTAGAGCAGCGGACCAAAGGCCCCGCGTGTGTCAAAGCCCGCCTGTTGCATATCGGGGTAGGAGGCATGTTCGCCCCAGGAGGCATGGGCCAGGAAGAGCAATTTGTCATCCCGTGTCCGCAGCATCTCCATGCCGTAAATCTGACCGCCGCCCAGCAGACCATAGTCGCGCGGGGGCAGAAAGGGTTCACGCACGGTGCGATACCAGTTGAGACCGTTGTAACTGTAGGTCAGGTGCGTCTCCATGCGCCCGGCCATCTTGACCCGCCGCTTTTCCTCAAAGAGATCGGTGCGAAAGAGATGAAGCTGACCGATAAAGAGGTCGTCATAGGGGTCGGCGGGCATGGAATAGAACTCAGTGCCGGGCGGGTCAAAGGCGTCGGGTTGCAGCACGGTTTGCGCCGGGGTAAAGCTTTCCAGATCACGGCTGGTGACAAGCGCGATGCGCCGATCGACATGAACGGGGCGCGTATGAATCTGGAAGAAGCCGCCCTGGGCATTCCAGAGCCAGCCACACCAGGTGTCGGCGCGGGTGGGCTGCCAGGGACGCGTCTGCCCCAGGTCGAAGCGTAGACCATCCTGCGAAAAACCGGCAATACTCTGGCGTATTTGGCGGTTGGGATGGTAGGTGGACATAAGGTAGCCGCGCTCGGCAAAGGGGGTGCCGGCCAGCGTGTTGATGTAGATCGGCCAGAAACGTTCGCCCTGCTCATCCACCACTACGTTTTGGAAGCCTTTCCAGGCCGGTGTCTGCGCGGCTTCATACAGCGGGTCGGCCCACTGATAGGGATCATCTGATTCCAGACGCAGGACAAAGGTGCCGGGGTCAGCCTCCGGCGGGTAGACAGCGGCGTACATCACATATTTGCCGACCCGCTCATCCCAGAACATACTGGCGTAGCCGCCATAGCCCAGCACTTGGGGATGGAAGTCTTGAAATACTTCCTTGACAAAGCGCGGCTTGTGCCAGACCCGCTCCAGACAAATCTGTTTTTCAATCAGCCAATTGTCGAGAAAAAGAATCGTTTTCATGCGTTGCTCCAATCAAAGACAACCCCTACCATCTGTTTATTGCCGTCGGCCAGCGCGGCCAGGGCCTGGCCGATTTCCTGGGGCGGCAGGGTATGGGTGATCAATTTGTCCAACGGCAGGCGACCGCGTGCGGCTTGTTCGAGGACATAGGCATAGTTGCGCCGCCGGGTCGCCAGATGTGGGTTGGGGTAGGCCACCTCGTCGGGATCGCTGCCACAGCCAATGATCTGCAAACGCTGGTAATGGAACTTGCTGGGAGTGCGATACAACAACTGGTGCAGGTCCAGCCCCAGCTCCGACGGCGGCGGCTGGCGGTAGATGCCCATGATCGCCAGCCGTGTGTAGTCGCGCGCCAGTTCCACAGCCTGTCGAAAGCCATGCCAGGAACCAGAGGTTTCGAGGATCAGATCGGGGCCAGTCTCGCCCAAAAAGGCGGCCATTTGTTCAGCAGTGTTGGTTGTCCCTACTTGCACCACCGCCCCTAGCCCCAAAGTCTGGGCAAAGGCGACCCGTTCCGCCGCGCTATCCAGCGCCAGCACCCGCGCCCCCATCAGATCGGCAACCAGCGCCGCGGACGTGCCCACCAATCCCTGACCGACAACCACAACGGTTTCAGCGGCGGCGTATTGCCCCAGATGCAGAGCGCTC
Source organism: Litorilinea aerophila (assembly GCA_945897075.1). Classification (GTDB taxonomy): domain Bacteria; phylum Chloroflexota; class Anaerolineae; order Caldilineales; family Caldilineaceae; genus JACQGT01. The sequence continues at coordinate 6,841 of CAMDEX010000210.1, read as the reverse complement.
ACCGACCAGCTACAAAGATAAGAGAGACTCGCTTCGCGCAGGGTGAGGGCGCTGGGGAGACGATGTACTGCGTCCTCGGCGACACAGGCATAGGCTTGGTGTCCACAATTCAGCACCGCCACAGCATCCCCCGGTGCGACACGCTGCACGCCCGCCCCTATCGCCTGGACAATGCCACTCGCCATATAAAGCAATTCGCCCCGCTGCTGCCGGTTTTGGTTCAAGTAGCCGCTGACATTGCTGCCGGGGCTGAGGGCAGAATAGGCGACCTTGACCAGAACCTCGCCGGCACCAGGGGTGGGAATAGGCTCGTCCACTTCCTCAATCTGCCGGTAACTGCTGATGTAGTAGTGCTTCATGCGTTGTATCCGTTCAAGCGGCTGAACCATCTACACTGTCGCCGTTGGTTCGCTGCCGATATAAAGTTGGCAGGGGATGCGGATGGCAAAGAGTTCTGCCTCGCGCATCGCGATCTCAATCCGGATCGGTTTGCCCACCAGTGGGCTAAGGTCTTGAAGCTCCTGCCAGCGTGGCTGGGCAAAGAGCTGATCCCCGCTGATGGGGATCGCCTCCTCCAGCGTATAGCCAGGGATCGGTGTGCCGCTGTCGCCATCCAGAATCTGGACGCGGACGGCGGTGTGTTTGGTCGTGCGCAGATTGAGGCTCAAGTCGCCCGTCTGGGGGATGATCGTTTTGGTGCGCAACAGCCCATCCTTGCCCCAGGTTTTCATCGAGCAGAAGCCATCGAGCCGTAGCTCATGCAGCGTCATGCCGAAGAAGCCGCGCGTCTCCAACCCAGCCTGCTGCATGTCGGGGTAGGCCGCATGTTCCCCCAGCGAGGCGGACGAAAAGATGAGTAAGCGGTTGTCGCGCGTGCGCAACAGTTCCATGCCATAGATCTGCCCGCCGCCCAGCAAGCCGTAGTCGCGCGTGGCGATAAAGGGCTGACGCACGGTGCGAACCCAATTGAGACCATTGTAGCTGTAGGTCAGTTGGGTCTGCACCCGTCCGCCCATCTTGACCCGTCGCTCTTCAAAGCTGTCGGGGTTCATCAGATGCACCATGCCGATAAAAAGGTCTTCGTAGGGGATGACGGGCATCGAGTAGAACTCAGTGCCGGGCAGGTCAAAGGCGTCGGGTTGGAGCAGCGTTTGCGGCGGCGTAAAATGCTGCCAGTCGGTCGTGGTGACGGTGGCAATGCGGCGGTCCACATGGACGGGGCGGGTAATAATCTGGTAAAAGCCGGCGCGGGCATTCCAGAGCCAGCCACACCAGGTGTCGGCGCGCGAGTTTTGCCAGGGTCGCGCATATTCGATGCGGTAGCGCATCCCATCGGGTGAAAAGCCAAAGACGCTGCTGCGTACCTTGCGGTCGGGGTGATAGGTCGTCATCAAATAGCCGCGGTCGGCGTGGGGGGTACCGTGCAGGGTGCGGTTGTAGACGGCCCAAAAGCGTTCGCCCTGCTCATCAACCACCACATCCCGGAAGCCTTTCCAGGCCGGTGTGATCGTCGCGTCATAGATAGGATTGGGCCAGTCGTAGGGATCATCACTCTGCAGGCGGACGACAAAGGTGCCGGGGTCCGCTTCGGGCGGATAGACGGCAACATACATGACATATTTGCCCAGCCGCTCGTCATAAAAAACGGTGTCGTAGCCCGAATAGCCGAGAACGCGCGGGTGAAAATCGTCGAAGAGTTCTTTGACAAAGTGCGGTTTGTGCCAGACCCGTTCCAGGCTGATCTGCTTTTCGATCAGCCAGTTATCGAGAAATAAGATGGTTTGCATGGCATCCCCTAGTCCAACGTCATGCGTGGATCGAGCGCGTCGCGCAGCCCATCACCGATGAAGTTGATCGCCAGCACAGAGAGCGTGATCATCAGACCCGGCCCCAGCCAGATCCACGGTTTGCTTTCGATGATAGTCAACTGCTGGGCCTCGTTGATCATATTGCCCCAACTGGGGGTCGGTGGCTTGATGCCCAGTCCCAAGAAGCTCAGGCCGGCTTCGGTGAGAATAGCACCGGCAATCCCAAAGGTGGCGGCCACAATAATGGGAGAAACCACATTGGGCAGAACGTGTTGCGCCAAGATGCGACTCTGGGGTACACCCACGGCGCGCGCCGCCAGCACAAAATCCATCTCGCGCAGGGAGAGGATCTGCCCGCGTACCAGCCGAGCTACACCGGTCCAACCGATCAGCCCAATCGCGATCATTGAATTGTAGAGGCCGGGGCCGAGAATGGAGACGATCGTGATCAGGATGATCAGCGTGGGGAAGGCCATTACCACTTCGGTAAAACGCATGATCCAGCTATCTACACGCCCACCGTAGAAGCCGGACAGACCACCCATCAACACCCCCAGCGTTACCGAGATTGACACGGCCACGATACCCACCGACATGGAGACGCGCCCGCCATAGACCAAGCGGCTCCACAGATCACGCCCGGTCATGTCAGTGCCCAGGAAATGGTCCAGACTGGGGGCTTTGCCAATCGCCTTGAGGTCAATCCGGTTCGGATCAGCAGTTGTCACCACCGATGCCAGGGGAAACGAGAGCAGCAAAAGCAGCACAAGCAGGAAAGCACTGGCAACAGCCAGGCGATGATGAAGAAAGCGTTGCCATATTTTTTTATTCATAGCGAATCCGTGGATCGGCAAAACTGTAGGCGATATCGGTGATCAAGTTGCTGATCACAATTGTAAAGGCCGAGACCAGAGTCATGCCCATAATCAGGGGAACGTCACGCGTGTTGACACCGTCAATGTAGAGGATGCCCATACCCGGCCAGTTGAACATCGTTTCAATGATCAGCGCGCCGCCCAACAGCCCCGGTAGACGCAGGCCAATAATGGTGATGATCGGCAAAAGGGCATTGCGCAACACATGGCGCACCAAGATCGTCGTATAGCCCAAGCCTTTGGAGCGCGCGGTGGTTACGTAGTCCAGGCGCATCACCTCCAGAACACTGGCCCGCATATAGCGGCTTATGCCGGCCATACTCTCCAGCCCGAGAATGGAAGCGGGCAAGATCAGATATTGGGCGTGGTTGAACATCCACCCGAAGAAGCCAAAGTTCTGCCCCGGTGTCGAATAGCCGCTGGTGGGCAGCCAGCCGAGCTTCAACGAGAAGATATAGATAGCGGCAATGGCGGCAAAAAAGGAGGGTATGGCCACTCCCAAAAAGGTGCCTGCGGTCAGAAGATAGTCGAGCCACGAATATTGGCGCACCGCGGAGACAATGCCCATAGGGATGCCAGCCACAATCGCAATCAGCAGCGCAACGCTCATCAACTCGAGGGTGGCGGGCAACCGTTGACCTATCTCCGTAAGTACGGGGATTTTGCTACGTATGCGTACTCCCATGTTGCCTTGAAGCAACTCGCCCAGCCAGCGCAGATAGCGCACGGGTGCTGGTTGATCCAGGCCATACTGTTTGCGCAGGGCCTCCACATCGATCTGCACCACGCGGCCACCGGTCTGCATGTCGGTCAGGATCATTGCCATGACCGCGTCGCCCGGCGCCAGTTCGACAAAGGTGAAAGTCACAATCGTGATCCCGAGCAGGACCGGCAGCGCCTGCCAAAGACGTCGGAGAATATAACGGCTCATATCTCACTTACCCGTTGAACGGATTTCAAAATGGTCCAGACCAGTCGTCAGGGGCGTGTGTACCCAGGCCCCCGTCTGGTGCGAAATGTGCATGGCCGTGATCGCCTCCAGCGCCTTAAGACCATCCCGCCCAGTAGAAACGCTTTCGCGATCCTCCAAGAGGCAGTCAATACTTTCGCGCGCGGCCCAATAGAAGAAGCCAGCGGACTCAAAACTGGTGGGCATGTCGGGGATCGGTTGTAGTTCGTAGTAGGCGTTGTAGGGCGCGCCGGGCCTGTCAACCAGCGGCCCATAGCTCCACTCGCTGGTGCGTTCGCTCCATTGCAGCCGGCCACCCGTGCCCGCAATGATCACCTGATCAAACCATTCACGGCGCTCAGCCACACAGTTGACAAAGATGCGCACGCCGTTGCTGCAGCTGATCAGGCCGCCGCCGCCGGGATCGGCCTCCTGCTCTGGATTGAGAAAGCCGGTCACCCGCTGGGGTTCAGCGCCGCTCAGATAGAAGGCCAGATCGACGTTATGGGTGCCGTTGTGCAGCAGGGGCCGGCAGCCCTCCACGCTTACGGTCTTCACCTGCCCCACCGCGCCGTCGGCGATCATCTGGCGCAGCTTGCGGAAGTGGGGCAAGAAGCGCCGCGTATGTTCGACGATCAGCCGGCAGCCCCGGCGTTCACAGGCATCAACCATCTTGCGCGCCCACTCGACGCTGATGGCGATGGGCTTTTCGACCATAATGATCTTGATGCCCGCCGCCGCCGCCTCAATCACCGGTTGATGATGATAGAGGTTGTGGGTTGTGACACTCACAATGTCCAGCCCGGCGCGGGCGTACATCTCCGCGGCCGTGGCATAGCGCTGTTCCGGCGCAATCTCCCATTCATCGCCAAATTGGGCAAGGCGAACTGGGTTGATATCGGCAATCGCCACCAACTCGGCGTCCTGGCAACGCCGATAGGCCGCGGCGTGGGAACTCTCGCGGCGGCCCAGCCCCCCTATCGGCCCGGCACCCACAATCCCGACGCGTACTTTTGTTTTGGTCATGATTACGCTCTATGTCTGTTGATGGATGAATGACTCCACTGCAAAAGGTCAAAAAACCGAGTTTTTGAGACCGGCTCACTCCTGAAGCGCGGCGATTTCTGCAAAAAACTCGGTTTTTTCACTGGAGTCATGGATGGGTGATCAGGTGATTGGTCAGAGAAGACCCAATCACCTGATCACCCAATTACCGAATCACCTTTACTGCCCCAAATACCACTTGTTGGGATACATCTCCGTCCACGGTTCGGAGATCTGATGGTTGTTGTAGCCGCATACGTTTTTGCTGATCGCATGGTAGCGCAGCGGCCAGAACATCGTCATATAGCCCAGGTCCGCAACAAACATCTCTTCTGCTTGGTTGAACATCGCGGTCCGTTTGGTCGCATCCGGCTCGGCAGTCGCGGTCTTGACCAGCTCATCAAACTCAGGGTTGCAGTAGTGGCTGACGTTGTAGCCAGCGGGGTAGAATGTGTCACACGAGACTTCGCTCAAGGCCGCCGGATCGGTCCAGCCGCAGCAGCCGTAGGAGAGATCGAAGTCCAGATCGGCATAGACGCGCTGCACCCAGGTTGGGCCGTCGAGATAGACCAGGTTGACCTTGATGCCGGCGTCTGCCCAGTATTGCTGCATGGCGGCCTGCACACGTTTGTCAAAATCACTCTGGTAATAGGAGAGGAACTGCACTTCGTAGTCGGGATCCCAACCAGCTTCAGCCAGCAGGGCCTTGGCTTTTTCGGGATCATACTCGAACTTCTTGATGTTCGGGCTGGCGAGCGGGCCAACCAGATCAGAATGCAGCACCTGGGCCAGTTCGCCGCCGTTGTAATAGGCGTCGACGATGGCTTCTCGATCCAGCGCATGCATAAAGGCTTCGCGCACTTTCAGGTTGTCAAAGGGTGGTCTGGTCAGGTTGGGGAAGACCGAAAGCCCACCACCCAACGCGCCGCCCACCAGGGCAATGTTTGGGTTCTCTTTGAGCCGAATGTAATCATCCGGCGTCACTGTGCCGGCGATCTGAATTTCACCGGCTTCCAGGGCGGCAACCTTTGTGGCACCAGTCAGTCCGATGCGCATAATGATCTGGTCGAGGAAGGGGCGCCCGGCATAATAATTCTCGTTGGCCTCCAGGATGTAGTACTGTTCTGGCACGAATTCACCCAGTTTGAAGGGGCCAGAGCCGACTGGCGTGGTCTTGGCATACTCCGATGTCAGCAGGTCTTTGTACGCGATCCCTTCCAGGAGGTGCTTGGGGTGGATATTGAGACCGCGCACCTTGTCGAGGAAATTGCTCTGCGGATGAGCCAGGGTGAACTCCACGGTGAAGTCGTCCAGCGCCTTGACACCTTCCACCTCTTGGGCGCTGCCGGCAATGAACTCCTCGGCACCTTTGATGGCGTCCAGGCTCAGTGTGCGCCCAAAGGGAATGGCGCTGTCCGGGTGCAAGAAAGCTTCTACGCTCCACTTGACGTCATTGGCGGTCAACTGTACCCCGTCAGAAAACTTGACATCCTGGCGCAGGTTGAAGGTATAGACCAACCCGTCGTCCGATGCTGTCCAATCGGTGGCCAGGTCAGGGTGGATTGTTTCGCCATCCACATCCTTGTCGAACAATTGGCTCCATAGGTATTGATCCTTGGCCGCGTAGGAAAACCAGTTGGCACCGCCGGCCAGGGCCGACGCCGCCTCGGAGGAGGTGATTGTGCCCCCCTGCTGTGGCGGAGAGGCCTCGCAAATGTTATACCAACTCTCGCCCAGATCATCCGGGTTGTACCAGGGCTCGGCAGGTGCAGCGGCCTCCTCGGCCGGTGCAGTGGTTGCTTCAGCCGCCGGGGCTTCTGCGGCAGGCGCCTCGGCCGCGGGGGCCGCCTCTGTGTTCGCTGTGGGCGGGGCTGCGCCAACACAGCCGGCTACGAGCAATGTAATGACGATGAGGGCGATGACCCGCACCAACTTCTGTTGACTCATAATGGTTTTCTCCTAATTTTGGGTATTGGGCATGACACGAACGACTCTTCGGCAATCAAATTCCGTTCTTTCCTCCTTGTCTTGACTATGCGGCACGCCACGCTTCTTGTACGTCGTCTTGTGGACAACGTTCTGCATCAACCCGGCCTGTTTGGACGCTCTGGTACACAACTTGCAACGATAGTTTTACAGATAAACATTTTTTCTGTAGGGGCGCT
>CAMDEX010000209.1 GCA_945897075.1 Litorilinea aerophila | reverse complement strand
CCCCTACGGTATTCGGATCAGCGGGCCAGCACAGCGCCCAGACGGTGTAGATTGGATTCCAAGCGATCCATCACAGCCGTCAAGCTGCCATTCTCGCGCCGCCCGTCGCTCTGGGCAAAGACCCGACGCAGCACATCCGGCGCATAGTTGGCGGTGCGGATCTCCTCCAATTCCTCTTGCACCAGCCGGGGCGAGATGGCGATGCCGTGGCGGGCCAACACGCGTTGGAAATAGGGGAAGTTTTCGCACAGGCCGACGGTTACTGATTCAAAGCCGTGATTGATTACCAGCAGGCGGCTGGCGTAGTCCATCAGATCGTAGCCGAACATCTTCTGATCATCGGGGCGCGGCTCAATCAGAATGATGTCTACATCCGGGTATTTCTGGCGCATATTTTTGATGTGGTAGCGCAGCCCAGAATGGAGCAGCACGCGCAAGACCTGGCGGCTGATGGCGCGCATCCCCCCTTGTGAAAGGTGATGGTCCTCGCCGTAAATCTCGCGCGCATTGATGGGCGTCAGGGGGTTGATGCAGATGACGAGCTGTGCGCCCGCTTCGATCGCCAGATCAATGCTGGCGTTGCCGCGGATGCTGCCGTCAATGTACTCTTTGCCGTAGATTTGCACCGGTTTGTAGAGCAATGGCACCGCGCTGCTGGCCGCCACGGCCTGGCTGATGGGCACGACGCCCTGCCCGCCTTTGCCAAAGACAGCGCGCTCGCCTGTGTCGAGGTCTGTCGCCACAATGTAAAGGTCCTTTTCCAGCAGGTCGAAGCGGTTGACGCAGTGTGGCCGGGCCAGCACCTCGGCCAGATAGCGTTCCAGCGCGCTGCTGTTGTAGAGGCCGGAAGGGAGCAGGTCGGTCAGATTCCAGAGCAGGTCGGTCGGCGTCAGATCATTGAGATGGGTGGCGTAGGCGCGCAGCGAACGGAAGATGGCGGCGGGGAGGGCGGGGATGCGGCGCAAAGCGCCGCCCAGATTGGCCTGGAAGAGGTCGCTGGCCTGGATGCCGCGCACCTCCGGGTGGTTGTTTTCGATGGCCTGCATCATCTCGTCGGGGGTCATGCGATTGGCGATCATTGCGCCCACCAGCGCCCCGGCGCTGGTGCCCACATAGATGTCGAAATCGTTGACTGTGTGGTTGATGAGCATATCGTTCATTGCCCGCAGCGCGCCGATCTCATACACTGCGCCGGTGATGCCGCCGCCGGCCAGCACCAGCGCTGTCTTGCCCTGGCCGGATGCGCTGCCATTGCGCCGTCCTGCGGCCCGGATCGAGGGGGGTACGTAGTCGGGGTCTTCGTCGTTGAATCGCATAGAGTCCACTTTGAACTGTGAATTGGCGCGGGGGAGGGACGCAGATGAACGCAGATTTGGATTGATTTGGCTGATAAATTGTGAAACGGATTCGTGTCAGAATCAGCGTAGATCAATTCAGATCAGGAAAATCAGCGTCCGCTTTCTTCCTCGGCCAGGGCGTTGAGTTGCTCAGTGAGTTGGGTCAGTTTGTCGCGCAGTTCCACAATATCCCGGCTGGTGGGGATATTCAGGCGGTGCAGGATGGCGGCCATATTTTCGTCAAGCCGGGTCAATTCCTTGCCTTCGTTTTGCAGTTCCACCGCCACCGATTTGGCCTGCTCCGCGCTCAATTTGCCCGCGCTGACCAGTTGGGTCAGCCGTTCCTCAAGCATTCCCGCGCCGGCGGGAATGCTGTTTTGTACCTGGCGCAACAGGAAGTCCAGGGTGTCGCCCCCGGTGCGGATCAGATTTGTCATCAACGAGCGGGGCAGAAAGCCGGATTGACGCTTCTCCATTTCTAGAATGACCTGGCTAAGGGTCAAGCTGGTCAGGTCGTCGCCGCTTTCGTGGTCAATCACCGTCACCTCTGCGCCTTGCCGAATCATCTGGGCGATCTGTTCCAGCGTGACGTAATGCTTGGCCTCGGTGTCGTAGAGCTTGCGGTTGGGGTAGCGTTTGATCTGTGGCATAGGGGGTTCCTGCTGGCAATAGACAATCGGCGACGGCAAACGTGGAGATGATAGCACACAATGGCGCGGTGCGTCAATCGTTGTTTTGGGGGATTCGCCCCGCAAAGTCCATCTGGTGGGCGATGTAGACCAATTCTCCGCTGGCTATCTGCCGTCTGCGCTCGGCCAACCAGTCGGCAAAGGCCGTTTCATCCAACGCGGGGTGGCCGCTGAGGGTACTCTCCACAAAATGCAAAATGCAGTGAAGAAAGTAGGCTTCGTCGTGTGGATAGCTGCCATTCAGCGCATAGACCACCCAATCTGAGCTACCCGCGGCCAGAATCTCCACACCGACGGCGGGTAGCAGGTGAAAGAGATGGCGTCCGCTGCGGCTGTCGCCAGATGGCTGGTCGTCGGTGATACGGTCGTCCATCGAGCGGTGGTAGAGCGTCTCGATCTGGGCGTCCAGGGCTGGGTCAATGACCGGCTCAAAAATTGTTGCCCCGTCGAAATTGATGGTGAAGTAGCAGAGACCGCCGGGTTTCAGCACTGGCAAGAGCCGGGGCAGGGCGCGGGGTATGTCGAAAAGGTCCAGCACCGCGTGGGCAATCAGCAGATCGTAACGCTGCTGCTGTTCCGCGCGCGCAGCGAACTCGAATGCGTCTGCCTCTTCCAGCGACAGGTGTAGATCGCCCTCCCCTTTCCCCAGCCGGGCACGCGCCGCCGCCACATTTTCGGCCTCGCTGTCCAGGGCAGTATAGCGCCCGTTCTTCAACAGCCCCCACGCCACCACCCGCTCGGTCATTGTGCCGATGCCCGCGCCGATCTCCAATACTTCCGGTCTGTCTGCTGCGTTCCGGCTCGCCAATTCCTCAGCCAACCGCTGCCAGACCGCCCGGTTGAGCGCCCGGTCATCCACACTCTTTTTGGCCGCCAGATAGCGGGGGAAGGAGAAGTCGGGTAAGGGTGTCATCGCTATTTTCCTTCATTGGTTTGTAAGAAGCGTGAAACGTGAAACGTAAGATCGGGTGCCGTACCCTCACGTTTCACGTTTCACGCCTCCCCGGGATCGCTCCACCTGTTCCTGCAAGAATCCCCGGATCCGTTCCCCCGTCTCTGCCCAGGTGGGATGGCTGTCATAGACCTGTCGGGCCGCCTCTCCCATCGCTGCCAGCGCAGACCGATCGGCCAGACAACGGGTCAGTGTCTCCGCCAATCCCGCTGTATCTGTCGGCTGCACCAGAAAACCGTTGACGCCCGGCTCTACAATTTCGTGGGCCGCGCCGGCGTTGGAAGCAATCACCGGCAGGCCGAAAGCCATCGCTTCTAGATAGACGATGCCGAAGCCTTCGTAGGAGGGCACGGCCAGCAGGTGGCAGCGGGCCAGATATTTCGTCAGCGCCGCGTCGCTCACCCGCCCGTGCAGGGTGACACTATAGCTCAACCCCAGCCGCTCGCTCTGCGCCCGCACCCGCGCCGTATAGCCCAAATCCACATCCGCGCGGCCAACGGCGTGTAGATGCCAGTTGCGCTTGGGCAGACGGGCCAGGGCCGCCAACAGATGGTGTAATCCTTTGCGCGGGATCAGATTGCCCACAAAGAGCAACTCCACCGGGCCGGAGCGGGTGGAGCGTTCGTCGATCAGCCGTTCCACTGCCTCTGCTGCAGGCACATCCAAATGGTCCGCGGCCGGATAGGCGACAACCGAAGAATGGAACGCGGATAACGCGGATTGGGCGGATCGAAGCGGATTTTTATTTTGAGGCCACGTATCAGCGGTCTCTGTCTGTAAAAGGGTTTCGACGGTTTTTTGTGTGGTGCGGCTGTTGAAAACGAAGCCATCCACCGAAGCCAGATAGCGTCGCTCCACCCAACGGTAGAAGAGCAGCAGCCAGGCCGGGTGTTCTTCGCTGGCGCGCAGGTGATGGACGATACTCACGACAGGAAAGGGCGCGTTTTTGAGTACCCGATTTGCCAGAGCCAGCGATGGGTGGTTGAGTTCGTCCTGCACAAGTACGTCCACATCCAGCCCGGCCAGCCGACGACGCCAGGCCGGAGAGAAATTGTCCAGCAGATGGCGGGGGTAGGAGCGCCAGGGCAGAGAGACAATTTCTACGCTCTCCCCCTGCCCGCGCAGATACGCCACCAGCTTGCGGTCATAAAGATAACCGCCAGAGAGAGTATCCAGACTGCCATAAATGACAAGACCGACGCGCATCACCCTGTCACCCGGTCACCTTGCCAGCCGGTAGGCAGCCCAGGCGATCTCGTTCTCCCAAATCTGTACCCGCACCGCACTGATGTTGGGCGCGTCCAGATCGTTGGAAAAGTTCGTGCAGACGATACGGCAGAAATGTTCGATGCTGGGGTTCAGCCCGGCGAATTCGGCCAGATCGTTGAGCGTCTTGTCCCGGTAGCGGGTGACGATTGCTGCGAGCAGCGCCTCCACCTGCACAATATCCACCAGATAGCCGTGCTGATCCAGGCTGGCCCCCTCCAACTGAATCTCCAACCGGTAGTGGTGGGAATGCCATTCGTTCTCTGCGCCCCAGTCGCCGCCGATGAGAAAATGTTGACCGGTAAAGTTCCGTTGCACTGCGAGGGTGTACATCAATGAGTCTCCTGTGTGCGATATTCAAAAATAACCTGCACCGTCTGCTCTGGCTGGCGGTCAACCAGCCGGTAGGCGTCGGCGGCTCTTTCTATGGGAAAGCGCTGGGTGATCAGTTGTTCTATGGGCAGAGTTGCCAGAAAACGCCACGCGCTCCGCATCCGCCGCGCCTTTGTCCAGCGCCCGGTCAGGTGCGGGGCGATACTGCTCACTTGGCTGCTGATGATCTGAAGGCGGTTGCGGTGGAAGTGTTCGCCCAGATCCAGGCTGGCCCGTTTGTTGCCATACCAGCTCCCCACGACGATGCGCGCACCGTAGCCCGCCACCTGCACCGCCTGGTCCAGCGCGGCGGGCTGGCCGGACAATTCGAAGATCAGGTCAGCGCCCTGGCTTTCCATCAAAGCAGCGCAAAGGGATTGCATCTGTGCCGGGTCAAATGTCTCTGTTGCGCCCAGAGTGGAAGCGACTGCGCGCCGCGACGTAAGCGGATCGACGGCGTAGAGCGCGGCCAACGGAAATTGGGCCAGCAGCGCCGTCGTCAACAGCCCCACAATGCCCAGGCCAAAGACCACCACCCGCTCCCCCACCAGCGGCGCGCCGTCCATTGCCAGATTCACGGCGGTTTCGGCGTTGGGAAGGAGCGCGGCCCGTTCAGTCTCCATTCCTGGCGGCACAGGCAGCAGAGACGAAATCGGCGCGCAGAAGTGGCTTTCGTGGGGGTGAAAAGCGAAAACCAGCCGTCCCTGCCATTCGTCAGCCACGCCTCCGCCCAGAGCGATCACCCGGCCCACACAGGCATAGCCATACTTGAGGGGATAAACCAGCCCGCCGGAGAGTGAAGCGATGGACGTATCCACTGCCACGCCCGCAGGCAATTGGCCGCGATAAAAGAGCATCTCCGTGCCGGGGCTGATGGCCGAGACGAGCGTCTCCACCAGCACTGCGCCGGGAGCAGGCGTCGGGATATCCTCCTGCACTGCGGCTGCCTCTCCCGGCGCTGTAAAGTAGACGCTGCGTCGCTTCACGCCAGCGCCCCCCAGATGGTCACGTCCGGGCCGACCTGCACGATTTGCGGATTGGTAATGCGCGGGAGTTTTTCAGGAGAAGGATCGAGCGACTGGTTTACTGCGTGGACGCCGCCCACGAAGATCGGCGCAACCGTCACTACCGCATAGTCGGCCAGCCGCGCGGCCAGAAAGCTGGTGAGAATCGAAGGGCCGCCCTCCACCATCAGCGAACCCAACCCCATCTCTCCCAGGCGGATGAGGAGCGCGGCCAGATCGACCTGCCCATTAGCGGTCGCAGGCAGGCGTAGAATACGCGCACCGGCTGCTTCCAGTGCGCGTTGGCGTTCCTGCGGCGCAGCATCCGTGGTGGCGATCCAGACCTGGCGGGGCATTTGCAACAGTTTGGCGCTGGCGGGCAGACGCAGATGGGAATCCACGACAACCGGCTGGGGGTTGTCGCCCTGTACCAGACGGACGGTCAGGCTGGGGTCGTCGGCCAGGGCTGTGCCGATGCCAACCAAAATCCCGTCGTGGCTGGCGCGCAGGGCGTGGGTCATCGTCAGCGACGGGGGCGCGCTGATGTCCAGATGCTTTCCCGGCTGCGCGGCTACACAGCCATCCAGACTCTGGGCGTAACTGAGGGTGACAAAAGGCTGGCCTGTGCTGTGAAAGCGGGCCGCGGCCTGCTTGCTGAGTTGGGTCAGCAAAGGGGTGTAGACCGGGGCGTCTGTTTGCGCCGCCACGTGGCCGTTGAGATCGAGCAGATGGCGCATCCGGCGCACTTTGGCGCTCAGATAGGCGGCGTTTTCGTGGGTGACGCTGGGCTGCATCGGGATGCGCTGCACAACCGGGAAATGGTGGCTTTGCAGACTCTCCACTTTGGCCGGGTTGTTGGTGAGCAGGCGAATCGAGGCCACGCCCAACGCTTGCAGGATGAGAACCGCCGGTGTATAGTCGCGCTCGTCGGCCTGGTGGCCCAGGAGCAGATTGGCGTCAACGGTGTCATAGCCCTCGTCCTGTAAGTTGTAGGCGCGCAACTTTTCGGCCAGCCCAATCCCCCGCCCCTCCTGACGCAGGTAGACGATCACCCCGCTGCCCTCGACGGCGACGGCGTGCATGGCCGCGGCCAACTGTTCGCCGCAGTCGCAGCGTTGGGAACCCAACACGTCACCTGTGAAACATTCCGAATGCACGCGCACCAGCACACTCGTCCGCCCGGTCACCTCGCCCATCACCAGGGCCAGGTGTTCTTTGGCGTCCCAATTGTTGCGAAAATGGATCAGTTGGAACTCACCATCCGGGGTGGGGATACGCGCGGCGGCAGTCCGGGTCATCCGTCTCTCGTCGAGGTGGGACGGCAACGGCTGGACGGGGTCGGGTCGAGATGTGGCAGGAGGCATCGCTTGTCCCACAGGTATTCAATGTTCTGCAATAAACTACTAGCCAGGAACGCCGCCGTCCCTGGCGGCAAGCGTGTAGCCGCCAGGGATGGCGGCGTTCCCAGAGGTGCCTTTTGCAACGCTCTACCAGCCGAAGCGCTCTTCCAGCCAGGGGTCGCCCTGCATGTGGTAGCCGTGGCGTTCCCAGAAACCGGGCAGGTCGCCCTGCATAAATTCCAGCCCACGCAGCCACTTGGCGCTCTTCCAGAAATACTTCTTGGGCACGAGCAGGCGCATCGGATAGCCGTGTTCGGCGTCCAGGGGTTTGCCGTCGTAGAGATGGGCCAGCATTGTGTCGTCGTCGTCCAGCACGTCCAGGGCGATGTTGGTGGTGTAGCCCAGATCGCAGTGAGCCATGACGTGGGTGGCCTTCGGGTCTACGTCAATCAGCTTGAGGAAATCGCGCCAGGCGATGCCGGTCCAGGTGGTGTCCAGTTTGCTCCAGCGGGTGACGCAGTGAATGTCAACCGTCTGGGTCTTCTGGGGCAGGGCCATCAGATCGGCCCAGGAGAAGCGTTTCTCCGCGCCCACCAACCCAAAGACGCGCAGATCCCAGCCGTTCAGATTGGCGTGGCGGGGCGTCTCGCCGTAGGTAAGCACAGGAAAGCGCTCGCTGAGAAACTGACCAGGGGGCGTCCGTTCGTCCCGGTTCTCGCCGGGCAGGTTCTTGACTCGCTTGAGTCGTTCGACTTTCTTGAAGGGGTTTTCAATGCGCATAGGGTTTATACCTCCGCTACCACAAATGCCGATGCAGTCCGTTGACGAACAATCTGCTCGATCTCTTCCTCAAGCGTATTCAAAAACCATCTAAACTGGGATGTGTCAACCGAAAAGGTGCTGCCTATACTGGCAGAGCTAGTCTCATCCACCCGAATCATTACACGAATCGTCACTTCACCCTCTCCATCGGTTGAGAGATCTGTATCGAGGAGTGCAAGCTCAAAATTCAACTCGGGCGGGACAAAGACAAATGGCTCTGTGTCGTCGAACAGGTCGCCAAACTCGGTTGCGCAAGAGTCTAAGAAATCCCGTGCGCTAACCAATAATTTTTGATAACTTTGCAATGATAGCGTTGGTGTGTGTTTCGGTTGTATGAGAAGTCTTTGACGGTTAACAGCGAGAAGCAGCGACAAGTCGCTACGAATCCACTCCTCACCGGGGAATTCGAATCCGAGGGGTTTCAGGCGAAAAGTAACGTTTTCTGCTCTCAGTTCAGCCATTTGCTTCACCGCCATCCATAATTGCGGGCCAGGTTGTGTATTTCCCGTTTTGATACATTTACCAACACCGTCACGATTCCTGCACTATCCGCAATCACTACATCATAACCGTTCGCTTTACGCCGTTTCACAAAAACTTGTGCGCCGTCGTCCTGCGCAAAACGTTGGGAGAAGTTGTCGATCACATCATCCACATCCACATAGCGATCTACCAACCGACGAGCCGCGTGTTTTGTGAGTCGCCTGCCGCCCGGTGTGTAGTCGTACTCCTCCACGATTAAACCTCATCGAATAAGTCTGAATCCGTGTGAATCCGCCCAATCCGCGTTCTATGCTTTCTTATGCCACAAACCGCTTCAAAATCAGCGTCGCGTTCTGCCCGCCCAGACCAAAGCCGTTGCACAGCCCGGCGTCCACCCGGTGTTCCCGGCTGTGGTTGGGCACGTAGTCCAGGTCGCAGGCCGGGTCGGGAATTTCGTAGTTGATGGTGGGCAGGATGCGATCTTCCTGCATCGCCTTGACCAGCACAGCCGCGCTCTGCGCGCCGGCCGCGCCCATCGAATGGCCGATGCTGCTTTTGATGCTCGTAACCGGAATGGCGTAGGCTGCTTCCCCAAAGACCCGTTTGATGGCGGCGGTCTCCATTGTATCGTTGAGCAGTGTGCCTGTGCCGTGAGCTACAATCCAGTCAATGTCGTTGGCGGCCAGACCGCTCTCGGCCAGGGCCAGGGACATACAGGTTGTGGCACCCGTGCCTGTGGGTTCGGGTGCCACCAGATCGTAAGCATCTTCGCTCAACGCATAGCCGGCAAACTCGGCCAGAATTGTCGCGCCGCGCGCTTGGGCGTGTTCCAGACTTTCCAGCACGAAGACGCCCGCGCCCTCGCCCACCACCATCCCGTCCCGGTTGCCGGAGAAGGGGGCGCAGGCTTTTTCCGGGTTGGCGTTGTTGGTGCTGGCTGCGCCCAGACGGCTGAAGGTGGTGATGATCATCGGAGTAAGATAGCCCTCCACGCCGCCCGCAATCATCACATCGGCGTCGCCCCGCTGCACCCGACGCACGGCCTCGCCGATGGAGGTGATGCCGGTGGCACAGGCTGTCACCTGGCTGTTGGTTGGGCCGGTGACGCCGAATTTGATAGCGACGAATGTGGGTGTGCCACTGATGAGCGCAGCGACGCCGTTGGCCGGGTTGAAACGGCGCGGCCCGCCCTCGGCCAGCTTGGCGCTCTCCTCCTCCACAATATCCCAGCCGCCAAAGGCCAGACCGATCTCCACGCCCACGCGCCGGCGATCTTCCTGTTCCCAATCCAGACCAGCCATGCGCACTGCGTCCAGCGCAGCTTTGTAGGCGAATTGGGTGGCGCGGCCTGTGCGCCGGGCCTCTTTGCGATCCATATATGCGCCGGGTTCCCAATCGTTCACCCGGGCATTGATTTGCGTGGGGAACTCTGTGGCGTCCCAGTGCGTAATGGCGCTGGTTCCCGACTTACCCGCGGCCATCTGTGCCCAGGAGGTTGACAGGTCGTGGCCCAGGGGGGTGACGAGTCCTACGCCGGTGATGACGACACGGCGGGTCGGGTTTGCGGCAGGAGAATGTCCGTTTGTGTTCATCTGTGTATCCAGTTTTTCAATAGATGCTGCTGGGAGAATTGTACACAATACATAACACGATGGGGGGCGATTGTCAATGATCGGGCGGTGAAGGAAAGATGCTTGATGCTATTTCTTTCACGCCGTATAATTTATACAGCGTATCAATATGTTTAGCGAACTGGAGTTGTAGTATAATCAGCCGCAGTATTTGGTTCTGATCAATGATCCGGAGGTGATTATGGCGACGGTAGTAGCCACTCCCACAACCCAAGCAAAGTTCTCAGAAAAGGTGCGGCCGATTCGCGGCCACTGGCGCAGCAGCGACCTGGAGTTGTTGCCTGACAATGGCACCCAGTACGAGATCATTAACGGAGAACTGTATATGTCAAAATCGCCCCACTGGCGTCATCAAGCGGCCTGTACCAAAGTTGCTGCAAAGCTTACCCTCTGGTCTGAAAGCAGTGGCAGCGGTGAAGCGGTGATCAACCCGGGCATAATTTTTACAGATGCTAATGATGTGATTCCTGATGTCGTATGGATTAGCAATGAGCGACTTGGGGCATTGATGGACGACGCCGGGCACCTAACCGGTGCGCCAGAACTCGTGATTGAGGCGCTTTCCTTTGGTCCGCGCAACGAAGAACGGGATCGGACGGCCAAACGCAAACTCTACGAAACCCAGGGGGTGCGCGAATATTGGATCCTGGATTGGCGGTTGAAGCAGGTTGAACTCTATCGCCGGGAACGGGGGGAGCTGCGCCTGGTGGCCACGCTGCTGCCAGAAGATACAGTGACCTCGCCGCTCCTGCCGGGGTTTGCCTGTGTCGTGTCAGACTTGTTCAGCTAAAAACCCCTTCTCTGCCGCCCAGACTGCGCTATATCGGCTACTCCTAACGCAGTGCGGACAGGTGAGCCTGTGACAGACCGGTGACTCTGACGATCAAACCGGGATCGATCCCCTCTTGCAGCATAGCGCGCGCGATCTCCAGATTGCGCTGTGTGCTGCCAATTTCGACGCCTTCGGCGCGGCCGATTTCAACACCCTCGGTGCGCCAGGCGACCGCTACCTCGCCGGCCACCGCTTCGGCGGAAGCCTCTTCCGCAAAGATATCGGCAAGGGCGCGACGCCATCCGGGCAACAGCGGCTGACAGGTGAGTTCATCGCCGATCTGATAGCGTGTCGGTTGCTCACGACTTTCGGCGCGGTAGACCCAAATTGTCTGATTGACTTCATCCACATCCCACACAATCTGCGCGTAATTGACAAAATAGAGTTGGCGTTTGCGCCGTTCCTGGGCGCGCCAGTTGGAGGGGGAGCGCACTTCGATCACCAATTCCGGGCAGCCACGCAAGAGCGGTCGCTGGTTTGGGCCTGTCGGGACAAGGCTATGCTCCAGCCACTGCCAGGAAAGCAGACTGGCATCCGGTTTGATCACATCGCCGTTGCTCAACAGGCACTCCAACTGGTCGGGCATGGCCTGCCCAAAACCTGCTTTGCGGGCAGAGAGGTCCAGCATGGCTTGTAAATTGGCAACCACGCGTCGTTCGATTGGATTGGTCATTTCTTGCCACACCAACCAGCCGTTGTAGAGTTCGACGGCTTCTTCTTCGAGGATTGTATTGGCATTGTCAACGGTGTAGGGACCCTGCCCGCGCGCGTAGGCTTCGAGGATGTCTCGGGGCCAGTGATCAGGTCGTTCTTCCACGCGCGGATTCTGCTTGCCGTTCGCTCCCACAGTTGCAATGGATTTCGTAAGCATATCAGAATTCCTATTGACGATAGCAGAACACAGGTTGATCGATTGTAGCTTTTCTGTTGCCTGGCTGTCAACATCAATCCACATGATAGCCACGGATTCCAGGAAACGCGGATTGCCCTGTGTAGAGCGAAAATCCGCGTTTTCCCTGATCCGCGGCTGTACGACCTGCCCGCGGTAAATATAGTTTTTCAGATAATCATTTGTAGGGGCGCGGGGG
>CAMDEX010000208.1 GCA_945897075.1 Litorilinea aerophila | reverse complement strand
CGAAGTGCGGTTGGAAACCGCACCTACATAACCCATATCCCAATATCCTCCAACCCCCGAACAGAGAGGAATCCCGATGGAAGCAGCGATGCACTACGTGGCGACAATACCGGCGGAGACGTTGCACATCTTTACCCGAGAAATTTTTGAGCGGGCTGGCTTCTCGCCCCAACACGCGGCGGATGGCGCGGATGTACTCTTGTGGGCCAGCCGACGGGGTGTGGAGACCCACGGCGTGCGCAACCTGAAGCTGGTTTATCTGCGTATGCTGGAAAGTGGGCAGATCAACCCCAACGCCACCTTTTTCGTGGAACACGAAACGCCCGTCTCGGCCCAAACAAACGGGGACGGCGGGCTGGGGCTGGCCGCGGGCTGCTGGGCCATGCGTCTGGCCATGGACAAAGCCGAGCAGAGCGGCATGGCCTTTGTCACAATGCGCAACTCCTATCACTACGGCGCGGCGGGCTATTTCCCTGCCCTGGCCCTGCAACGGGATATGATCGGCATCAGCCTGACCGGCCACTTTTCTGGGCAAGGGGCGGCGATCGGCGTACCGCCCACCTTTGGTGCCAAGCCAATGTTTTCCACCAACCCGATTGCCGTGGCCTTCCCTACCCAGAACGAAGCGCCCTGGGTACTGGATATGGCAACATCCATCGCACCCTACAACCGGGTCATGCTGCACCACGAGAACGGTCTGCCCGTCTTGCCACAGTGGGGGCTGACCGCTGAGGGCGAGCCGACCGCCGATGCGCTTCTCATGCAACAGATGTGGCCGCTGGGCGGTGACCGGGCGCATGGCGGGCACAAGGGCTATGGGCTATCCATGATGGTGGCGACACTCTGCGCTGTTCTCTCCGGCGGCTGGGACGACGGCCACGCGGACGATGCAGCCTCCTTCCACGGCTTCCGGCAGACAGGAGACAGCCATTTCTTTGGCGCGATCCGCATTGACGCCTTCCGCCCGCTGGAAGGCTTCAAAAGGGGGATGGACGCCATGATTCAGGCGCTGCACGCCGCACCCAAAGTACCCGGAGAGGAGCGCATTTACGTGGCAGGGGAGATCGAACACGAGACCGAACAGAAACGCATCAAAAATGGCATCCCCCTCACCGCAGTCACACTGGCGGATTTGCAGGAATTGTCAGTGAAGTATGGGGTGCGCTTGGAGATCGAGGGTTAAGAGATTGTCGGATGATAGGATGATAGCGTGTTGTATTGTCCTAATCTGGCAAAGCTATAGTTTTTCAGATAAAGATTTGCACTGTAGGGGCGCTTGCTTGCTGCGCCCGTCTCCTGTACGCCGGGCGCAGCAAGCAGCGCCCCTACAAATGAGTATCTGAAAGACTATAGAACCAGAGAGGGTTGTATACACGGATGGAAAGGAAGACAGATCAGAAAAATCCGTCTTCCTTTCCATCCGTGTATACAAGAATTCCACTGGTTAGGTATTGGTTAGGTACTATCATCCCACATTGCAAAGGAGATTGGCTGATGGATATTATCGACGCCCACAACCACCCGGATTGGCACGGCCACGATCTGAACCGCTTTCTGGCAAATATGGAGGCATACGCCATCCGCCAGACGTGGCTGCTCTCCTGGGAAGCCCCGGTGGATGAGTACGACCCACCGGTCTACAACCGGGTGATGATGCCCGACGCGCGGGGCTATCCCGTCCCCTTTGAAGCCTGTCTGCGCTATGCCCAGGCCGCGCCGGATCGCTTTGTGCTGGGCTATGCGCCGGACCCCCGCCGCCCGGATGCCATTGACCGGCTGGCCGCGGCCATCGATCTCCACGGCGTGCGGCTGTGCGGGGAGATCAAACTGCGGATGATGTACGACAACCCGGATGCCCTGCGTCTCTTTCGCTATGCGGGCGAAAAGGGGCTGCCCGTCACTGTGCATGTAGAGTATGGGATGGCGACGGGCCACGCCTATCCCCGCCCAGATTGGTGGTATGGCGGGGGTATCGAAGCCTTCGAGCGGGCCGTCGCCGCCTGTCCCCAGACGATCTTCATCGGCCATGCGCCTGGCTTCTGGGCGCATATCTCCGGCGACGATCGCTATGACAAAGAAGTCTATCCGCGCGGCCCGGTGCAGCCCGGCGGCAAGACACCGGAGATGCTGCGCCGCTACCCGAATTTGTGGGCCGATCTCTCGGCCGGTTCGGCGTTGACTGCGCTCAGCCGGGATCCCGAGTTTGGGCAGGACTTTCTGCTGGAATTCCAGGATCGGATGCTCTACGGCCGGGACAACTTCGACAACCGTTTGCAGGAGTTCCTCAGCGGGCTGGGGCTGCCGACAGATGTGTTGGCCAAAATCTACGCCGGCAATAGCCGGCGGCTTGTCGGTTGATCAAAGGTGGGGCTATAGTATTATTTGATCACATCCGCGTAAACGCCCCTCTCAAAGCCTATCTCGCCGCGCATCTCGTCGTTGCTACCCAATACCCAAGGACACCGCCCATGCAACCATCCTCCTTGCTGCCAGCTCTCGCCGTCGCCCTGCTCGCTGCCGCTGGCAATGGCCTTTTCGTGTACGGTCAGCGCCGGGCGGAAGCTGTCGCCAATCCCTTTTTGTTCATCCTCTCGGCGCTGATTGTCTGCGCCGTCGCTTTTGCGATCAGTATACCCTTCATGCCCGCTGTGGATGGGCTTTCCTATCTGCGCCGCAACTGGCTGTGGGCGCTGGTCAGCGGCGCAGGTTTCTACTTTACTTTTCTGGGTTTCTACTTTCTCTACAGCCGCTTCGGGGCCAGCCACTACGCGCTCTATGCCGTACTCTCCATCCTGACCACATCCGTTCTGGTGGGCATCGTCCTCATGCGCGAAGCGGTCAACGGCTTCCATCTGGCCGCCATCGGCTGCGCACTGCTGACAGTGCTGCTCTTCTCCATCGGCCAGAGCCGGATGTGAGATGGATGCCAATATGACCAAATACAGCGCTTTTGCCACCCAGACCGGCACCCAACGCTACGCCCAACGCTTTGCCCATCTGGCCGCGGATCACTTCCGGCTGCGCTACGGGCTGCATCTGAGCAGCGTCGGCATCGGCACCTACCGGGGCGCAGCAGACGCGACCACCTCCACCGGTTATGTCGAAAGTATTGTGGCCGCGGTGGAAGCGGGCTGCAATGTCATTGACACCGCAATTAACTACCGCCACATGCGCTCGGAGCGGGACGTGGGCAGGGCGTTGGCCCGTCTTTTCGCCACCAACCAGGCCCAACGCGACGAACTCGTCGTCTGCACCAAAGGCGGTTTTTTACCCTACGACGGCGCGCCGCCCGCCGACCGTCTGGCTTTTATTCAGGAGCGGCTGGAGGAATTGAACCTGGCCCCTCTGGAATTGGTAGGCGGCGTCCACTGTATGGCCCCGGCCTATCTCAGCCAGCAGATCGACGTCAGTCTGGCCAATCTGGGGCTACAGACGATTGACGTCTACTATCTGCACAACCCGGAGACCCAACTCCAATACGTGACGCCCGACGAGTTCCGCAGCCGCCTACGCGCTGCCTTTGAACGGCTGGAGCAGGAAGCCGCGGACGGGCGTATCCGTTTCTACGGCATAGCCACCTGGGAAGGGCTGCGCGTGGGCCAACAGGACAGACGCTACCTGCCCCTCTATCAACTGGTGGAGATGGCCCGGCAGGTGGGCGGCGCAAAGCACCGCTTCCGCTTCCTGCAATTTCCCTACAATCTGGGGATGCTGGAGGCTGTCGTAGACAACAACCAGCCCTTTGCGCGGGAAATGGAGGGGAAACAGGAGAATCTGATGCTGCCTCTGCTGGCCGCGGCCCGTCAATACGCGCTGGTGGCCGTCGGCTCCGCGGGGCTGATGCAGACAGAAGTTTTGGACAATGTGCCGGATGCGGTGATGGAGGCGCTGGGCGGTTGGGAGAGCGACGCCCAGGCCGCGCTCCACTTCAACCGCAGCACGCCGGGGCTGACGACTTCGCTGGTGGGGATGTCCAACCCGGCCCACGTCCACGAAAACCTCGCTGCGACGCAGCGGGCAGGGATTGATGCGCAGACGTTTTGGGAGTTGTTGAAGGAGTAAAAGAGAAGGGAGGAAGGGAGGACAGGCCTGTCCGCCCTTCTTCCCTTCCTCCCTTCTCTTTTATACCACCACCTCAATCAGACGCGGCCCCGGCTCTTCGATGCCGACTGTCAACGCACCGATATACTCCTCCGCTGTCGTCACCCGGCAGGCAGGCACACCCATCCCCTGCGCCAACTGCACCCAATCGAGGGCCGGGTTGTCCAGAGAGAGCATCGCCCCGGCTTTGCGACCAGAGGCGTCCTGGGCCAGGTTGCGCAGTTCGCCTTGCAAAATCGCGTAGGAACGGTTGGCGAAGAGAATCGTCGTCACGTCTAGCTGCTCGCGGGCCTGTGTCCACAGCGCCTGTAATGTGTACATCGCGGAGCCGTCCGATTCCATCGCAAAGACCCGGCGCTCCGGGCAGGCCAGGGCCGCGCCCGTAGCCACAGGCAGCCCCTGGCCGATGGAGCCGCCGGTGATGTGCAGCCACTCGTGGGGCGGTGCGCCAGCCATCCAGCGGTGTGCGTTGCGCCCGGAGGTGACGGATTCATCCGAAAGGATCGCGCCAGCGGGCAGGAGTGCGGCCAGACCTGCCCACACCTTTTCCACACTGATGGGGCCGCTGGGCAGCGCGGGACGCGCCAATTCATTGACAGCGTGCAAGCGATCCGGTGCGTCCAACTCGTCGGCCAGGGCAGCCAGGCTGGCCAGACAATCGCTGTGCAGATCGGCCAGTTCGTACATGCGGCAGTCGGGCGGGGCGAGCAGACTGGGCTTGCCCGGATAGGCGAAGAAGGCCACGGGCGGATACGCGCCGACCAGAATCATCTGTTCAAACCCGGCCAGCATCGCCAACGCCTGATCCACCGGATAGGGGATGCGCTCCAGCACGGGCAGACCCGCACCCCGCACCACCCGCCGCCCAGAACGCGCACCGATCAGTTGGCTGCCAGTGGCCGCGGCGATGCGGCTCGCCATCCGCTGCGACGCCTCGTCCATCACCGTTTCGCCCAGCACCAGCGCAGTTTTGCGCCCGCTGTGGAGCAACGCTGCGGCCTGCGTCACCCGTTCCGGAGCGACCGGGATGGGTCGCGGCAAGGGTGGAATCTCCACCACCACACCGCCTTCCTCCCAGGCCGCGTCGCCGGGCAGGATGAGGGTGGCGACCTGGCCCGCGCCTGTGCGCGCGGCGGCGATGGCAGCCGCACCGTCTGCGCCGACAGTGGCCGCGCTGCTGGCTGTACGCACCCAAGCGGAGACGGTGCGCGCCAACGCGGCGATATCGGCGGTGAGGGGTGCGTTGTGCTGGATGTGCCAGGTGGCGTGTTCGCCCACGATATTGACCAGCGGCGTGTGGGCCTTGTGGGCGTTGTGCAGGTTGGCAATGCCGTTGCCCAGCCCCGGCCCCAGATGGAGCAGCGTAGCCGCGGGTACGCCTGCCATCCGCCCGTAGCCGTCGGCCGCGCCGGTCGCCACCCCTTCAAACAGACAGAGTACACCGCGCATCTGCGGCACGCTGTCCAACGCGGCCACAAAGTGCATCTCCGACGTGCCGGGGTTCATAAAGCAGACATCCACCCCGCCGTTGACGAGGGTGTGGATCAGACTTTCAGCGCCGTTCATGGAAAACCTCATTGAGTGATTGGGTGATTGGGTGGGGTCAGACGACGGACGACGGACGACGGACGACGGACGACGAATTCGAGCGGTCCGCGGTCTGTCGTCGGCGGTCGGCGGTCTGTCGTCTGCTCACTTCCACCCCACATCCAATGTATGTAACGCCAAAATCGCGTATTCCAGATGCTCTGCGCCGCTTTCCTGGAGGCGGTCGGCGCATTCGGAGAGGATGGCGCGCGCGGTCTCGTCAAAGTGCGTCTGGGGCATCTGGCGGATGAACTGGGCCAGAGAGCGGGCACCGCTTTCGATTTCGCCGTGGCCCAGCACAGCCGTCTCTGCGTCCAGCAGGGAACGTAGGGCCTGCGTGTCCGCGCTTCTGCTGTCCAGCCGACGCTTCAACGACTGCACGGCCTGGGCCAACGTCGTGCCGGGGTCTGCACGGACATGGCGGGCCAACTGAATGAAATTGTGTTCGTTGCCCACAATACGCGCCAGGGAAAGCGCTACTTCCAGACGCGCGCCGGGGTTGTCGGTCCCACGCAGCAGAATGAGGAGATCGCCGGTTGCTTCCACCGCGCCCAACTGACCCAGCGCCGAAGCGTATGCCATTTGTAGACCCCGGTTCTCTTCGCCGCGCAGCCGCCCAATCAGCAGAGGAGCCACTTCTGGCCTGCCCATTGCACCCAGTGCCCGCACGCTGTGTGCCCGGATCGAGCGGAAGTCCGAATCCACCCCGCGCAGCAGCGCGTCATGGGCCGCGGGATCGCCGACACGTCCCAACGCCCAGGCCGCCACCACCGCCAGGGCCAGCTCGCTGCCGTGCAGAATCTCGACCAGCGCTGCGGTCAGGCGAGGGTCGGCGGGCATACGCGAGATAGCAATCACCGCCTCGAAGCGCACATTGAAGCGAGGATCCTGCAAGGCTTCCAGCAATTCGTCCACAGCCAGACGGCTGCGCGTCTGGCCCAGCCGCTCGGTCACTTGCAGTGTGGACTGTTCGTCCTTGGCCAGATGATAGCGAATCAGCGATGTCATCGCCAGGAAGGGGTTGCCGCGCAGGAAGATGCCCACAAACTCGCCCATCCCCACACTTTCGGTCAGGCGAATGGCGCGCATAATCAGCAGACTGAAGAGCGGCAAGACCAGCGCCAGCAGAAAGAGGGGGATGTAGGGGTTGAGGGTCAGGAAGAAGAAATTTCCTGTGACGCTCTGGGACGCCTGGAGCAGTTGACCGCCTACCAGTTGGCTGACGCCCCCGGCGATACCTGTCCAGGCGTTGTAGAGGGCCATATAATCGGAACGCTTGGCGCTGGGCACAACGCTGACATAGAGCAGACGGGCCGAACCGATGCCCCAACCCATATCCGCCACCCCTTGCAGAAGGGCGATACCCAGAGCCACGACCAGGCTGATGGGGGAGTGGCGGGGCATGAACATCCAGAGCAGAGGCAAAGCGACACGCAGGAGCAGCCCCCAGAGCATCACCGGTTTGCTGCCGTAGCGGTCAGCGGCCCAACCCCAGACAAAGCTCGTTGCCAACCCGCCGGCCAGTGTCCCAATCTGGAGCAGCACGATATTGCCCGGCAAAAGGCCCACCTCCTCAGCCATAAAGAGGGGCAAGAAAGAGCCGAGAGGCACTGTCGCCAGAGTCAAGAGCGCCACACCGATCAGATAGCGCATATAATTGCTGTCGCGCACAGCCGCGCCCAAATCCCGCTGGCGCTTCGCCTCTGGCCGCTTGGGGATGGGCGCGCCGCCGGGGATAAACGAAGCCAGCCAGGTGGAGAGAAAGCCACCCAGAATGCCCACACTGATCAAAATCACAAAGCCGGGCAGCCCGACCACCCGTCCCAACACAAAGCCGCCGACAGTGACAGAGGCAAAGCCAATCACCGATGTGTAGATGTTGCTGGTGGCGGTGTACTTGCCGCGCATACTGTCCGGCACATATTCCTGCACCCAGGGCATATTGGCTGTCATGCCGATGGAACGGACGATAGAGAAGGCGGCCACGGTGACCGAGATGAAAAGGAGGGTGATTTCCAACCCATAGGTGGCGGCCACCCAGGGCGTGAGCAGCATAAAGGTGGCGATGGCTGTGCGTCCGGCCCAGGCGGTGACGTATGTGCGTTTGTAGCCAAAGCGGGCCACCGCTGGCGCGATAAAAATGGAGATCAGACCTGTAAAGGGCAGGAGCGAAAGCAGAAAGCCAATCTGCCCTTTGCTCATCCCCAGTTCGTTGAGGAAGAGGACGAAGATTGACCCGAAAAAGGTGTATTGGACAAAAACGGTGTTGGCCGCATTGGATGCAATTGACCAGCGCAGCCCGCGCAGCTTTTCGATGGTTGTCGGTTCGGCGGGTGCTATCATCACACCGTATCTTTCCCCTCAGCTTGTGGCGGCCTCTGGATGCCATAGATCAGTTCAACTTTGCCGAAGATATCCTCCTGGCGCAGAAAGTGCATGCCGAGCTTTTCCATCACGCGCAGCGACGCGCGGTTTTCGGGTTCTGCAAAAGCAACCAGCGCAGGAATGTGCAAAGCGCCAAACGCGTAGTCCAGCCAGGCGGCGGCCACTTCGGTCGCCCGTCCTTGCCCCCACCAGGGCCGGGCAAAACGATAGCCCAACTCGATCTCATCACTCGCGGCCATGTACAAGAGGCCGGCATCGCCGATGGCGAGACCGGAGGCGCGGTCAAAGATCAGCCAACGGCTAAAGCCATATTTCTGCTGGTGATCCATATAGCGTTGCACGCGCGCAACAGTCTGTTCCAGCGTGTGATCCAGCCCGGTGGGAATAGGCATAAAACGCATGACCTCTGGGTCACTTACCCAGGTGAACAAAACAGGCGCATCCGTCGGTTGGAAAGGGCGCAGGGTCATGCGCGCTGTTGCGAGCGTTGCCGTCATTTTGTCATCACACTTTCAATAGGCAGGTCAGATTGTTCGGCCACTCTTTGTGCCGCTGCCCTCAGTGCGTCATCACCGAAGAGGTCGGCTAGAGAGGAGAGCCGCTCCAGAAAATGATCGTCCTCCAGAATCACGACGCGCCGATTTTCCAATTCACGCATGAAGCGGTTGTAGGAAACTCCCGCGATCTGCGCACCGCCGCGCAGGTCTACCCGATCGTTCATATAGGCTTGCACGGCCAGGTCCAATTCAGTCGTCTGGTTCATACGATTGTCCTGGATTATGCGCAAGTCCGCGGAATCTGCGTTCAAAGACTTTCAAGGAATCTCTTTGTGTCGCAGCCAATCCTTCAATACGCTATTGTACCCAACACAGCTTGCACTTCCAATTGCCCAGGCGTACAATCGGGGAGTTTTGTGTTTCCCTCCACCCCTCCCCAAAGGAAACCGGCAATGTTCAGTGAATGGCTTGAGATGCTGCGCGATGAATTCGCACACTACAATCGTGGAAAATTTCAGCGCGACCTGCTGGCCGGTCTGACAGTGGCCGCGGTGGCCCTGCCCCTGGCCCTGGCCTTCGGTGTGGCTTCCGGCGCGGACGCCGCGGCCGGGCTGGTGACGGCCATCCTGGCCGGCATCCTCATCGGTGGGCTGGGCGGCGCACCCTTCCAGATTTCAGGGCCGACCGGCGCCATGTCCGCGGTGCTGATTGTGCTGGCGGCCCGTTACGGGCTGGGTGGGGTCTGGGTGGCCGGGGTGATCGCCGGGCTGATCATTCTGGTCACGGGTGCGCTGCGTCTGGGCCGCATCGTCTCGCTGATCCCCACACCGGTCATCTCCGGCTTCACCAGCGGCATTGCGGTGATTATCGCCCTGGGTCAGATCGACAACTTTTTGGGCATCAAAACCCCCGCGGCTGAGCGTATCACCCAAAAGATCGCCTACTACTTTGTACAGGGCGTGGAGCCGAACTGGGGCGCGGTGGGGCTGGCGCTGGTGGTGATGCTGGTGATGATCTATTGGCCGCGGCTGCCCCAGGGCAGCCACATCCCCGGCTCGCTGATGGGGATTGTCGTCGCCACCCTTCTCTCCCTGCTGCCGGGGATCGACGCGCCGGCCATCGGCACGATCCCGCGCACGATTTTGCTGGAACAGCGGCTGACCTTTGCCGCCATTCCCTGGGAAAATGTAGGTGCGCTGATAGTGCCCGCCCTTTCCATCGCCGCGCTGGGTGCGATTGAAAGCCTGCTCTGCGCCGCGGTGGGGGGCAATATGACGGGTATCCGACCACACAACAATATCGAACTGGTGGCGCAAGGGCTAGGCAACATTCTGATTCCCTTTTTCGGCGGTGTACCTGCCACCGCGGCCATTGCCCGCACGAGTGTCGCCATCAAAAGCGGCAGCATCACCCGGCTTACGTCGGTCATCCACAGCCTGGCCCTGCTGGCGATTGTCTTTGTAGCCGCCCCGCTGATCGGGCGTGTGCCCCTGGCCGCGCTGGCTGGTGTGCTGCTGGTCACGGCCTGGCGCATGAACGAATGGCACGCCATCCACTTCTTCTTTGGCAAGCGGCTGAAACACGCGATGATTGCCTTCACTGTCACTTTGGCCGCCACCGTCCTGCTCGACCTGACCCAGGCCATTCTTATCGGTTTTGCCATGAGCAGCCTGATCTTTATGGCGCAGATGAGCGAGTTGCAGATCAGCCGAAGGCCAGTGGATGGCGCGCAGATGGCCGCGGCTGGTCACGGCAACAATCACCATCACGACAACGCCGCGGTCTACTATCTGAGCGGGCCGCTCTTTTTTGCCGCGGTGCGCCGTCTGCACGAAGCAGTGGAAAAGCACGACCCCGCCGATGCCCGCCTGATCTTCTCCATGCGCGGTGTGCCCCTCATTGACGCCACGGGGATTGCGGTGTTGCGGGAGATTTTTCACCGGCAACACGCGGGCGGCGGCGATCTGCTCCTGGCCGGGGTGGACAGCCGGGTGGAGTCTCTCCTGCGGCGCAGCGGTTTTCTGGACGAATTTGGTCCGCAACGCATCTATTGGGGCACAGACGAGGCAATCGTCGCGCTGGGTGCGAAAGTCTCTCTCCTTCCGCCGGTGGTAGAAGACATGACAGGCGACCTGAGCCACGAGGCCCAGGCCAGCCTCGTCTTTGCTCCCCACGCCGAGCGGGCCGAACACGCGGAGACGGATTTTTAATTTGACGGCAGACAGCAGACCGCAGACCGCAGACGGCGATCCGTCGTCGGTCGTCCGTCTGCCGTCGTCCGTCCGCCGTCCGCCGTCCGCTCGCGCTACTGGAGGTGCGGCATCACCGCCGCCGCAAAGAGCCAGGTGCCTTCGGGCCGGGGTGCGTCCAGGAAGTTAACGATGATGCGCTGCGCTCCCTGCGCCACCGCAGCCAGCAGTTGCTCAGTCACCTGTTCCGCTGTGCCGACGATTGTACCGGGGCTGGGCGGACGCACATCGGGCCGCTCCTTCAACTTTTGCAGCTCCCGCTCACTCTCCGCGACCAGCACGCCTACGTTGATCGCCTGGACAATCTCGGCGTAATCACGGCCCACGGCCGCACAATGCTCCTGTAGTATGACCTGCTTCTGGGCGTAGCTCTCCCGCTCCGCGTAGATGTAATTCCACCAGTCCGCGTGTTCGGCCACCACGCGCAGCAGATACTTCTCGCCTGCGCCGCCCACCATCACCGGCGGCAGGGGGACAGGCCGCGGTTCGCAATAGGCCCCGTTGATACGGTAGTGCTTGCCCTGAAAACTGGCAGGATGGCCGCTCCACATCGCGCGCATCAGTTGGATTGACTCGGCCAACTGTTCGATGCGCGCCCGATGCGTAAGGAAGGGCCAGTTATAGGCGTGATACTCCTCCTCGTTCCAGCCGGCGCCGATGCCCATCACCACCCGCCCGCGGGAGAGGGCCTGGCCGGTGGCCGCCATCTTGGCCAGGTGGGCCGGGTTGCGGAAGCTGTTGCACAGCACCGCGTGGCCGACCAGCTTGTCCGGGTAGCGGGCCAGCGCCCAGACCGCGAGGGTCCAGCCTTCGGCCACGTCGTTGCTGGTGTACTGCACATGATCCGGCATCCAAATGGAGTCGAAGGGACTCGCCACCTGGTCCAGATAGGGGAAGGTTTTGTCCACCAGACGCGACCAGATGTTCAAACCTACGGGAATTGTCACAGGAAGCTCCTTTCAGGGGTGAAACCACAAAGGCACAAAGACACAAAGAAGAAAATAAGGAATTTCAAAAGCAAGAAAAACAAAAATTCGTAGGGGCGCTGCTTGCTGCGCCCGTTTCGTGTGTACCG
>CAMDEX010000207.1 GCA_945897075.1 Litorilinea aerophila | reverse complement strand
CTGCTTGCTGCGCCCGGCACGCGGCGGGCGCAGCAAGCAGCGCCCCTACAGAATATCAAATGACATTCAACGGGCGCAGCAAGCAGCGCCCCTACCGGGACGGCCTGACCCGTTCTACCAATCCCCGGCATACTGTACGGAAAATGGCTGGGCCTGGGCCATTGTCCAGGCGTAGTGCAGCTCCACCAACTGGCGCAGATGGAGCAGGTCGTGGGCCACCCAGGCCGCCATAAAATCCCCGGCGCGTATCGTCCCCCCCCAGGGTTTAGGGTATTCCAGACTCCAGTTGGGTTCACTCAATCCAGCCAGCCAGACCAGGGATGTCTCCCGCTCGGCCAGATAGTCTGCCACGCACACGACCAGTTCGCGCTGGTTGTAGCCCCGGCTCGTCACCCAGCCCTGGGGATCGATGGGATGCCAGGCGTCTGTGCCACCGCTCAGCGCCCAGGCGACACGCGCGCGAAAGTCCTCCCGCTCTTCGTCCGCCAAATGACAGATCACTTCAAGAATAGACCAGTCGTCGCGCAGGGGTTTCCACTGGGCCTGCGCGTCGGTTACGCCGAGTGTCATGCGCTGGATGGCTTCGGCGTGATAGGCCATCTGATCGGCAAAGTCTGTGAATTGCATTTTTGGTGTACCTCGTAACGATTGGGAAATGATCGATCTCTATTCTATGGCAAATGGCATATATCCACAACCGAGAGACAAAAAATAATGGAAACCGATTTGCCCAAACGGCTGCCCCGCTATCGCCAGATGATCCTTACGTTGTGGCAGGAAGACGCGCGCAGCCAGACCAGCCAGCCCCGTTGGCGGCTAAGTCTGCAAAATCCCCACACGGCCGAGCGCACTGGCTTCCAGCAGGTGGAGGAGTTGGCCGCCTTCTTGCAGGCGTGGATGGAGGAGCAGGGCGGGAAACGGGAGTAGGGATTGGGGATTGGCGGTGGGGTATCTGAACAACTATAGCAAAAGGCGATCTGCCAAAGAGAGAGGGGACGGCAACCTGCCGTCCCCTCTCTTTTTTGGAAAGCGCGGCGATGCGCCTATTCCTTCAATGCGTCGGCGTTGGCGATCTCGTTTGTAAAGCGGTCAATGAATGCCTTTTTGTTGGAACCGCAGTAGTCGAAGTCGTAGTCAATCAGCTTGACTTCCAGCAGCTCAGGACGCGATGCTTTGGCACCCTCCACTGTCGGAGCCTGGAATGCCTCGTATTTGGGGCCGAGTTCCTGGGTGGTCGGCAGCAGTGCCCAGTCAAACCAGGCCTGGGCGAGCGCCAGATTCTTGGCACCTTTAATAATGCCCATGCCGCCGATTTCGTAGCCCGTGCCCTCGGCGGGGAAGGTCAGTACCATCGGCGATCCTTTCTCCATCTCGGCTACAATGTCGTGGGAAAAGACGATACCTACCGCCGCCTCGCCCTGGCCCACAAACTTGGCCGGGGCCGCGCCGCTCTTGGTGAATTGAAGCATCTGCCCCGCGTATGCTTTCAGAAACGCCCAGCCCGCCTCCTCGCCCTTCAACTGCAGAATTGTACACATCGCTGTATAAGAGGTGCCGGAACTGGACGGGTGGGCCACCAGTACCTGGCCGGTGAACTCTGGCTTCAACAGATCATCCCAACTGGCGGGGGCTTCGACGCCGGGATGCTCGGCCAGCCAATTTGTATTGGTGGCAAAGCCCAGGCTGCCCACATAAATGCCTGCCCAGGCGTTGTCCACATCCAGCATCAACTCTTTGTTTTTGATCAGCGCCGCATTGGGCGACGCGTAGGCTTCCAGCAACCCTTCCTGTTTGGCCGCAATAAAGCTGTCAATGGGGCCGCCCCACCAAATATCAAACTGGGGGTTCTCTTTCTCATTGCGCAGGCGGGTCAGGCTCTCGCCGCTGGACATGCGCACAAAATTGACGGTGACGCCGGGGTTGGCCCGCTCAAACTCGGCCTTCATCCCTTCACACCACTGCACCTGGGGTGTACAGAGCAGATTCAGTTCGCCACTCAATGGGGTGGGCAGCGCGGCTGTCTGCTGCGTTGAGTCGCTATTGACCGCTGGTGCAGCCGCACCGGGCGGGGGCGGTGCGGGACAAGCAGCCAGCACCAGCACTGCCAACACCAAAACAACCAACCACATCGTTTTCTTTTGCATACGATTCTCCTGTGAAGTTGAAAAACGAAATCGCTGCCTCCACCAATTGGCAAGACGGAGCAGAAATCCAGGGGGAAGGGAAAAGCAGGGCCACAGCCGGAGGCGGACTGTGGACAACCTCATTATCTGCTCTTTACTGGAAAAGTCAAATGGAACTTCCGTTCGTCCCCCGTCGTCTATACGGGTGATGAACGCATACCCGACGCCCCGCCCCCGATCCCGCATAGACCTGCCAGGTTTGCTTAAACCTGGCAGGTCTTGGCTCGTCCTCCTCCTCCTTCTTCTTCTGGGCGGATGGCTCGGTCTGCGCTTGACGATCTTGGCCGATCTGCCCTCAGTGGACGACGTGGAAGGCCGTCTGGTGCGCCCCACCACCCGCATCCTGGACCGCAACGGACGTCTGCTCTACGAAGTCTTAGATCCCAACGCGGGCAAACAGATCAGCCTGGCCGCCGACACCAGCGCCAGCAGCCGTTATGGGATCGCTGGTGTGCCCGACGCCTGTGTAGCGGCCACCCTCGCCACCGAAGACAGCCGCTTCTTCTGGCATCCCGGCGTGGATCCGCTTGCCATTGCCCGCGCCACCTGGCAGAATTGGCGGGCGGGCGGCGTCGTCAGCGGGGCCAGCACCCTGACGCAGCAGTTGGCGCGCACGCTTTTGATGGAGCCAGCGGAACGTTATGACCGCAGCCTTGTGCGCAAAATGCGGGAGGCGTATCTGGCTGTGCAGTTGGAATGGCGCTACAGCAAAGCCGAGCTATTGCGTCTCTATCTTAACCAGACCTATTACGGCAACTTCGCCTTTGGCCTGGAAGCCGCGGCCCAGAACTATTTTGCCAAACCCGCCGCCCAACTGAGCCGCGCCGAGTGCGCACTCCTCACCGGGCTGATCCAATACCCCTCCGGCTACAACCCCTTCGTGGATGCGGAATCTGCCAAGAACCGCCAACTGACCGTCCTGCGTCTGATGGCCGACAACGGCTTTATCACCCAAAGCGAATCCGATCAGATCGGGGCCGAACCGCTGCGCTATCGTTCCCGCTTGTTCGCCATCGCAGCGCCCCATTTTGTGATGTACATCCAGGATCAACTCCTGCGCCAGGTGGGGGTAGACCGCTTGCGCGACGGCGGGCTGGAGGTGCGTACAACCCTCGATTTGGGTCTGCAACAGCAGGCCGAGGCCGCGGTGACCCGCCGTTTGCAGCAGCTCAACTGCCGCCCAGCGGGGCAGAAAAAGAATGCGACCGCACAGACCGCTTGTGACCCCAGCGCAGAGGTGGCCCGCAACGCGGCGGCGGTCGTGCTGGATGTGGCTACGGGCGAGATTCTGGCGCTGGTGGGCAGCCCGGACTATTTCGACGCATCCATCCAGGGCAATCTCAACGCGGCCCTGGCCCAGCGTCAACCGGGCAGCGCCATCAAACCCCTCACCTACGCCGCCGCGCTGGACCCGGCGTGGAGCGCCGAGGCCGGTGTCGCACCGCTCACCGCCGCCTCCATCCTGCCCGATCTGCCCACGGCCTTTCCCGGCGGGCGGGGCGAGGAGTTGGCGGCCAACGGCTCCTACGGCGATTCTGGCGCCTATCGCCCCGAAAATTACGACCTGCGCTATCACGGCCCGGTGACAGTGCGGCAGGCGCTCGCCAATAGTTACAACATCCCCGCCGTAGCTGTGCTGCAACGGATTGGCGTCTCCACCCTGCAACGCATCGCCAGCGCGGCCGGCATCGGCAGCTTCACCGGCGACTACGGCCTGGCCCTCACTCTCGGCGGCGGGGAACTCTCCCTACTGGACCTGACAACGGCCTACGGCATTTTTCCGCGTGGCGGCCAGCGGCTCGAAACAAAAGCGATATTGGGGATTGGGGAGCGGGGACTGGGGAGCGGTACTTCAGCGCGCCAATCGCCAATCCCCAGTCGCCAATCCCCAGTCCCCAATCCCCAATCCCCGATCTCCCCTGAAACCGCCTTCCTCATCACCGACATCCTCTCTGACTCCATCGCCCGGCTGCCCGCGTTTGGCGAGGATTCGGTGGTGGACTTGCCCTTTCCTGCCGCGGCCAAAACGGGGACGACGACGGATTGGCGCGACAACTGGACCATCGGTTTTTCAAGCACGCGACTGGTCGGCGTCTGGGTGGGCAACGCCGACAACAGACCGATGGTGGGCGTCACCGGCATTGACGGCGCGGGGCCAATCTGGCGCGATCTGATGCTGGCCAGCCACCCCACGCCGCCGCCCGCTTTCGCCCGCCCCGCCCGCATTGTGGAAGTGACGATCTGCGCGGCCAGCGGTCTGCTGCCCACACCCGACTGTCCGCGCCTGCGCCGCGAGTACTTCATCGCCGGCACAGAGCCGACCCGCCCCGACGACCAGTTCGTGCGCGTACCGATTGACCGCTCCACCGGCCAGCCCGCCAACGCCGACACGCCGCCCGAACGCGTCACCGAACGCGTCTACCGCCAACTTGGCCCGGAATACACCGAATGGGCGGCTGCGCAAGGAATCCCACAACCATCACTACCAAACGGTTGGCAAATTGTCTCTAATGACACTGCCTCCCCCATTCACAATTCACCATTCACAATTCACCATTCACTATTTCTTTCCTTCCCCACCCCCAACGCGGCCTACGCCCTGCATCCCGGCGTGCCAGGGGAACGGCAGCGGCTGCCCGTGCGCGGCTATGCCAGCGGCGCGGCCTGGCATAGCCTGCGTCTGTTGGTAGATGGGGAAGTGCTGGCCCAGACCCAAAACACATCCACCATCGAAAGCTGGTGGCAACTGACCCCCGGCCAGCACCGCTTCTGGCTGGAAGGCGAACAGACCGACAGCGGGCCAACCGAACGAACCGAAGCCATTACAATTGTGGTACAATGAACCATCTGTCAATTCCGTAATCCGTGTTCTCCGATCCCCCCGAGGAGATAGAACGATGAAAACCCAAACCCGCACCGCCCTCATCACCCTTTGTCTGGTCATCGCGCTGGCCGTGACCGCCTGCGCGGCGCAGAGTGTCGCGCCGCCACCCACGCCCACCCGCATCCCGCTGCTGGGCAGTGGACCCCTGCCCACCCGCGCCGCGGGCATCCTGCAGGAAGCCAGCACACCCATCGCCTCATTTACACCCGCGCCTCCTTCGCTGTGGACTGGTCTCTCGAACTGGTCTCTGGTATCGGTGGCGCGGGCGGACACTTTGCAGGCGACGGCCACGCCCGTAGAAGAGCCAACGGCCACAGCCACGGATGCGCCGACCCCTACCGAACCCGCAGCGTCAGCGCCGGATACGCCGACCCCAACCGCGCAGCCTGCATCGTCGCTCCTCCCCACTCCAGCTCCTGTCGAACCCAAACTCGTCGCGGATAACACCACTGCGCCCTCTCTGCCACTCTTGCTGCTTGGCGGCCAACCCGCCGACGGCGCGGCCTGGCGGGGCGAGCCGGTCGTTTTCACCTTCGATAGCCCACTCGACCCGGTCAGCGCCAATGGATTGATTGTCGAACCTTTTGTGGCTGGTCTGGCCGCGGTCGATGGTTTCACGCTGACCTATACGCTGGAGGAAGCACCCCAGCCCGACACCCGCTACCGCTTCGCCCTCGGCCCGCAGGTCGTCTCTGCGGACGGGCGACCCCTGGTCGGGGAAGTGACCGTCGCTCTGGTCAGCCCCGCGCCCTTCCTCATCACCAGCACCCAGCCCAGCGACGGCAGCCAGGAAGTGGCCGCCAACACACCGCTGGTCGTCATCTTCAACCAGCCCGTCGTACCCCTCAGCGGCATTGACGACCAGGCCGATCTGCCCAACCCACTGACGATTGAACCGCCGTTGTCAGGTACGGGCGCGTGGATCAACACCAGCATCTACCGCTTCCAGCCAGAGAAAGGGCTGACCGGAGCCACCGCATACACTGTGCGCGTGGTGGGAATCACTTCCCTGGCCGGCGACAGCCTGGCGCTTGACCCGACCGAATTTCGCTTCACGACAGCCGCACCGGTTGTCCTCGCCTCCACGCCAACAGCGGAGATGGAGAGCGCCCCGGACAGTGTGGTGACGGTCCAGTTCAGTCAGCCGATGGATCAGGCCAGCAGCGAAGCCGCCTTCAGCCTTATCCGTCTGCGCGGCGATGGCCCAGCGGTCGCCGGTTCTTTTGTTTGGAATCCCGCGGGCGATGGCGTCACCTTTACCCCCGATGCACCCCTGGAATTTGGCGAGCGTTTTGTTGTGGTGGTATCCACAGATGCCCACTCTTTGAGCGGTGCGGCGGGTGAGTTCGGCAGCCTGCGTCAAGAGTGGCGCTCGGGCTTTAAGGTAGTTTCTCTGCCGGGTGTTGTCACATCAGACCCCAAAAATGGGCAGGGCGAGGTCTCCCCAGAATCGGGCGTTACTATACGCTTCACCGGCAACCTGAGTATGACGACTGTCCTGGACAATGTGACGATCAGCCCGCCCATCACCGATACGGACGTGTATAGTTACTTTTCACCCTACAGCAATGAACTCTACCTGAACTGGGCCATGCAGCCGCGCAGCCGCTACACGATTACGCTGGGCGCGGCGATTGCCGACATCTACGGCAACCGGCTGGGCAAAGACGCGCAGATCAGCTTCACAACGGGCGACCGCGCCCCACTCGTCCAGCTGAACGTGCCCCGCTTTACCCATTTCAGCGCCTACACCGACAGTCGGGTCAGCCTGCTCTACCGCAATCTGCCCAGCCTGGAGATGGCTCTCTATAGTCTGCCCCAACCAGAAGCGCTGCGTCTGCTCAGCCAAGAACAGTGGGATGTTTGGCGCAACTACCAACTCCCGGACCCCGCGGCCTCTCTGATCTGGGAACGCAGCATCCCCACCGCAGCGTCCGTCAACGAATTGGGCCAACAGATCATTGCCCTTACCGACAGAGAGGGCGAACGGCTGCCTACGGGCGTCTATCTCCTGCAGGTCGCTCTGCCCCCATCGCCCGACCCGGAGGCCGAGCGCTTTGCCCAGGCGATGATTGTCCTCAGCAACGACAATCTGCTCCTCAAACGGGCCGGACAGGGCGAAAGTCTGGTCTGGCAGACCGATCTGGCAAGCGGTGAGCCAGTGGCCGCTCAGTCCGTCACCTTTTGGGAAGAAAGCCGTGCGGTTGGCGACGGGTTGACCGACGCTGACGGCATGGCGTCGGCAGCGCTCACCCTCAACCGCGAACAGCCTTGGCTGCCTGTAATCGCCATCAGCGGCGCAGCGGGCGACGAGCATTTCGCGCTGGCCGCCACCTCTTGGGAAGATGGCATCGCGGCCTGGCAGTGGGGGCTGAATACCAATCTGATTGGCGACGAAGTGCGCAGTGCCTTCTACACGGACCGACCAATCTACCGTCCCGGCCAGACCGTCTATTGGAAAGGCATTGTCCGTCTGGTGGAAAACGACAGCTACCGCCTGCCCCCCGCGGGGATGCCCGTCTGGGTGACGATTCGTGACGACCGGGGCAATGTGCTGGTGGATCGGGAATTTCCCGTGAATGAGCACGGCACGCTCAACGGCGAACTGGCCCTGGCCGACGCCGCGGTCACCGGCTACTACGGCGTCGAAGTGCGCATCCCCCTCTCCGGCGACCGTTCGGCCTACGGCGGCACGAATTTCCAGGTGGCCGAATACCGCGCCCCCGAATTTGAGATCAGCGTCAGCAGCGCCAAAGCTGCTTATGCGCAGGGCGAAACCGTGCAGATCGCGGTGGAAGCCCGTTACTTCAGCGGCGGCCCGCTGTCCGAGGCGCCTGTCACCTGGCGGCTGCTGGCCGAACCCTACTTCCACGCCTGGGCGGATGCACCGCAGGGCCGTTATTACAGCTTTGAACCGGTGGAACTGGACGACCAGAACAGCAATCCCTTTGGCGGTTTCGCCAGCGGGCTGGTGCAAGAGGGCGAAGGCGTCACCGACGGCGAAGGGCGGCTTCTGATTGAAGTCCCAGCAGACCTGGCCCAGGCCAGCCGCAGCCAGACCTGGACATTCGACGCCACCGTGCAATCTCCCTCCAACCAGTTTGTCAGTGGGCGCACAAGTGTGCCTGTGCATCGCAGCCAGCTCTACATCGGCGTCAGCCCGCGCGACTACGTGGGCGTGGCCGGCAGCGAACTGGCCTTCGATCTGGTCAGCCTGACCCCGGACAACCAGCCCGTGGCCGACGCAGCGTTGGCTGTGGTGGTCTACGACTACCGCTGGAACAGCGTCTACGCCCAGGCCGCCGACGGCTCCTACTACTGGGAAACCAGCGTGGAAAAGACGCCGGTCTACACCGGGACTCTATCCACCGACGGCAGTGGCGTGGGCGAGCTGCTCTGGACGCCGGAGACAGGCGGTCAATATCTGGTCGCCCTTTCCGGCCAGGACGCCGCCGGCAACCCCACCAGCAGCGCTGTCTTTGTCTGGGTGAGCAGCGGCGCGACGGGTTTTGTGGCCTGGCCGCGCGACAACAACGACCGGCTGGAACTGGTGGCCGACAAGAAAGGCTACGCGCCCGGCGACACCGCCAAAATCCTTGTCCCCAGCCCCTTCAGCGGCCCAGTCTATGCGCTGATCACACAGGAGCGGGGCGGCATTCTGGAGCGCAGCGTGCGTCTGTTGCAGGGCAATAGCGAGACGCTGGAAATCCCCATCCGCAGCGAAC
This sequence comes from Litorilinea aerophila, assembly GCA_945897075.1. Lineage (GTDB taxonomy): Bacteria > Chloroflexota > Anaerolineae > Caldilineales > Caldilineaceae > JACQGT01. The sequence continues at coordinate 3,180 of CAMDEX010000207.1, read as the reverse complement.
AGATCCCCAATATCTACGTCAGCGTTGTGTTGGTCAAGGGGATGGACGCCACCAATCCCACCCCGGCCATGCGCGTGGGCTATCTGCTCCTGCCGGTGGACGCCGCGCAGAAAGAACTCTCCATTGACATCGAAACCTCAGTAGGTCGGATTGGCAATCCGACCGCCCGCCCCGGTGAATCGGTAGCCTACACACTGACCGTCACCGATAACAGCGGCGCACTTGTCTCTGGCGCGGAACTGAGCGTGGCGCTGGTAGACAAAGCCGTACTCAGTCTGGCCGTGGGCGACAACCGTTCGCTGCTCGACCAGTTCTACTACCAGTTGCCCCTGGGCGTGAGTACCGGCGCACTGTTGACGATCAACCAGGACCGGCTCAGCCAGCAGTTGAGCGAAGGGGGCAAGGGCGGCGGCGGTGGCGGTGACGGCGGCAGCCTCACTCTGCGCCAGAACTTCGCCGACCTCGCCATCTGGCGGGCTGCGCTGGTGACAGACGTGGACGGTAGCGCGACCTTCTCTGTCACCCTCCCCGACAACCTGACCACCTGGCGGCTGGCTGTGCGCGGCGTCAGCGATGATACACAAGTGGGCGACGCCTTCCACGACCTGACCGCCAGCAAAGAACTGCTCCTGCGCCCGATTCTGCCCCGCTTCTTCACTGCGGGGGATCGGGTGCGTATCGGTGTGCTGGCCCAAAACACCACTGGCGCTGATCTGGGCGATGTCACCATCCGGGCCGCAGTCAACGGCGCGGCCTTCATCGGCAGCAACGAACCCCTGACTGCCAGCCTGGGGGTGGGCGGCCAGGTTGAACTCTACCGGGTGATCGAAGTCGGCCAGGAGGTCGAGAGCGTTGAAATCGTTTTCTCGGCCACCTCCGAACCAACTGCTCCCTCCCCTGCAACGGGGGAGGGTCGAGGTGGGGGTTTGAGCGACGCGGTGAAGCTGACGCTCCCGGTCCACCGCTACGAAACACCGGAAGTGGTTGGCACATCCGGCGCTGTGCCCGCCAGCGGACGTCTGGAAGCCATCCGCGTGCCCGCCGCGGCCACCGAAAGCGGCGAACTGAGTGTCGTCGTCGAGCCGAGTCTGGCCGCGGGGATGCTGGGTGGGCTGGACTATCTGAAACACTACCCGTATGAATGTGTCGAGCAGACGGTCAGCCGCTTCCTGCCCAATCTGGTCGCTGCCCTGGCCCTGCAACGGCTGGACGTAGACAACCCGGCCTTGCAGAGCAAACTGGACGAACAACTGAGCATCGGGCTGCAAAAGCTGGTCAACTGGCAGAACCCGGACGGCGGCTGGGGCTGGTGGTCGAATCTGATGAGCGACCGCTTCATCACCAGCTACGTGCTGTGGAGTCTGTGGACGGCCAAAGAGGCGGGCTATCCCATGCCCGACAATACGCTGGCCGACGGTATCTTCTTCCTGGAGCAGAGTTGGGTGGCTCCTGCCCAGGCGGAGAACGCTTATACCCTCAACCAGATGGCCTTTGCCCACTTTGTCCTGGCCGAGATGGGAGAGGGCGATCCGGGGCGTTTGAGCACCCTCTACGACGTGCGCGAGCGTCTGGATATCTACGGCCAGGCGCTGTTGGCCCTGGCCCTGGACAAAGTGGATGTGAAGCGTGTGGATGGCCGGGCGCAGACGGTGCTGGATGACATTGCCGGTCAGACCCAACTTTCGGCCAGCGGTGCCCACTGGCAGGAGAAGGCGACCGACTGGTGGTCAATGAACACCGACCTGCGCACAACCGCGATTGTGCTGCACGCCTTTACCCGTCTGCGTCCGAATGATCCTCTGCTGCCCCAGGCCGTGCGTTGGCTGATGGTGGGCCGCCAGAGCGGGCGTTGGGCCACCACCCAGGAAAACGCCTGGGCCATCATCGCCCTCACCGGTTGGATGGAGAGCAGCGGCGAGCTGGAAGGGGTCTACGACTGGCAGGTGACGCTCAACGGCGAGGAGCTGGGCGCGGGGAGTGTGGAGCGGGCCAATGTGGACGAGAAGATTGCCCTGCAAGCCGGGGTTGTCGATCTGCTGCGCGATGAAGCCAACGCCCTGCGCCTCTCCCGCAACAACGAAAGCGGGCAGATGTACTACACCGCGCAACTGCGTTACTTCCTCGACGCTACGGCCATCGCCGCGCAGGAACGGGGGCTGGTGGTCAGCCGCCGCATCCTGGCGGAGAACGGTCAGTCTGTTTCCGAAGCCAAAGTGGGCGATCTCCTCAGCGTCACCGTCAGCCTGAATGTGCCAACCGACGCCTACTTCCTGCTGTTGGAAGTGCCCATCCCCGCGGGGACGGAAGCCATTGACCCGAGACTGGCGACGACCAGCAACGAATTTGGCGGGCCGGAATTTGGGCAAAGCGAGTTGGACCCCTGGCAGGCGTCCTGGTGGCGCTACTGGGTGCCCACGCAGACCGACATTCGCGACGAGAAGGTGGCGCTCTTTGCCGATCACCTGGCCGCGGGCAGCTACGAGTATACCTTCCAGGTGCGCGCGTCGATCCCCGGCGAGTATCGGGTCTTGCCGGCGCGGGTGGAGTTGATGTACTTCCCGGATGTGTGGGGGCGCAGCAGCGGTGGACTGTTTACGATTACAAACTAAGTGTAGCTTTCTGCTTCCACATAGACGAGAGAATCCATCCAATAGCGATGATGAGTAGGATTGCTCCCAGCAACTCGGTCACGTATGAAATCGCAAAGGCCAGCAAGGGAGCTTGCAGCGCATAGGGAATGGCGGACCATCTGGGCAATATCCCGCAACGCCAAATCGCCAATGCGAGAACGAACGATCCAATCGAATAGAGGATGCCGGAAAGGTAGAGCGGAAGAGCAGAGCTGCCGGAGAAGGTGGCCGCGGCAATGTCAATGACATTTGTTTGCCCCTGTAAATACAGGGTGCCAATGGCGGGCCAAGTCAGCGCGCTGCCGACAAGCGTCTGGACAAGCGCAAGCCCGGCCAGACACAGCAGCATACCCCAAAAAGCCAATCGTGCCGAAGACCCCAGGGAAAGGTGGGTGTAGAGGGCTAGCAGCCTGTCGGAGAAAGGCTAGATTTGGGTAAGTTTATGTTAATTGTGTCTTGTTTTCGAGTTGATGTAAGGTTTCTAAATTGTCATAATGTGGTTTTAGACGCCAAAGCACAAGCATTCAAGCCCTCTGACCCGTTTCTGGGC
>CAMDEX010000206.1 GCA_945897075.1 Litorilinea aerophila | reverse complement strand
AGCGAGTTGATCGGGCTGGAAGCCAAGGCCATCGCCTCTGGCGCGTCCAAATGTTATGTGGAGGATCTGCGCGCCGAGTTTCTCACCGACTTCGTATTCCCCACAATGCAGGCCGGCGCGCTCTACGAGCGGGATTATCTGCTGGGCACATCCTTTGCCCGCCCGATTATCGCCAAACGGCTGGTCGAAGTGGCCGAAATGGAGGGAGCCGACGCGGTGGCCCACGGCGCAACCGGCAAAGGCAACGATCAGGTGCGCTTCGAGTTAACCGTTATGGCCCTCAACCCGAAGCTGAAGATCATCGCGCCCTGGCGCGAGTGGACGATCCGCGGGCGCAAAGACGCCCTGGACTACGCAGCCGAGTACAATGTGCCGGTCAAAGCCACGATGGAGCGCATCTACAGCCAGGACCGCAACCTCTGGCATCTGAGCAACGAGGGCGGCCCCCTGGAAGACCCCTGGAACGAGCCGCCCAAAAATATGTTCGAGTGGACAACAGACCCGACCGACGCGCCCGACGCGCCCGAGTACGTCGAAGTCTACTTCCGCAAAGGCGTGCCGGAGCGGGTCAACGGCGTGGCTTTAGGCCCGGTGGGGCTGGTGCAGGAGCTCAACAATCTGGGCGTCAAGCACGGGATTGGCCGGGTGGATATTGTGGAAAACCGGCTGGTGGGGATGAAGAGCCGCGGTGTCTACGAGACGCCCGGCGGCACGATTCTCTACAAAGCCCACGCGGCCTTAGAGCAGCTCTGTCTGGACAAAGAGACGCTGCATTACAAGCAGCAGGTGGCTCTGCGCTACGCCGATCTGGTCTACAACGGTCAGTGGTTCACCCCCTTGCGTCGGGCGCTGGACGCCTTTGTGCAGACCACCGAGCAGAACATCACCGGCACGGTGCGGCTGAAACTCTACAAGGGCAATGTCATCCTGGCCGGGCGCAAATCGCCCCACAGCCTCTACCGGGAGGATTACGTCACCTTTGACCAGGACGACGTCTACAACCAGGCCGACGCCGAAGGCTTTATCAAACTCTTTGGCCTGCCCCTGAAAGTAGAAGCGATGCTGCGTCTGGAAGGGCCGGGCGCGAGCGATTACGACACGACGGACTATTCGGAATTCAAGCGAGACTAAAAACGTAGTGCGTAGTGCGTAGTGCGTAGTGCGTAGTGCGTAGGTAGTGGTGATGGCTCCTCGTTCAATCATCACTTGAAGTTGCGAAACGTGAAACGTGAGAGCGCGTCACGTACACTCACGTTTCACGTTTCACAACTACCAGTGATCAGCGAAAGTAGAGTAAACGTGACTGCCTACGCACTACGCACTACGCACTACGCACTACGCAATACTTTCCCAACGGAGACCCCTAATGAACACCAAAACTCACCCTTTTCCTGCCCCTACCGTCCCGCCCCTCCCCGTGTTGGGCTTTGACGCGGCGGGGATTGTCTGCGGCATCAAAAAGAGCGGTGCGCCCGATCTGGCGCTGATCGCCTCGCGCCTGCCCTGCAAGGCCGCGGCTGTCTTCACGCAGAACGCCTTCCCCGCCGCGCCCGTCCTCTATGACAGGGCGCTGCTGGGGCTGAACCCGGACGCGGTGTACGGCGTGCTGATCAACAGCGGCTGCGCCAACGCCTGCACGGCTGTGCAGGGCAACGCCAATGCCAAGCGTATGGCCGAGGCCGCTGAGATGGCTCTCGGCAGCAGTGACAATACAATTTTTGTGATGAGTACCGGCGTCATCGGCGTACAACTGCCCATCGAGAAGATCGAAACCGGCGCACCCCAGGTGGCGGCCCAACTCTCCCCCAGCGGCTGGGAAGCCGCGGCGCGCGCGATTATGACCACCGACGTCTTCCCCAAATGGGCCTCGCGCCAGACCGCAGTGGACGGTGTGACTGTCACTGTCACTGGCATCAGCAAAGGCGCGGGGATGATCCATCCCAATATGGCGACGATGCTGGGCGTGCTGGCCACGGACGTGCATATCAGCCAGCCGCTGCTGCAACAGGCCCTGACCGAGACGATCAGCCACAGCTTCAACCGCATCAGCATAGACGGCGACACCAGCACAAACGATACGGTTTTGCTCCTCGCCAACGGCGCAGCGGGCAATGCCGAGATTTCCGACGCCAGCAACCCGGCCTACGCGGCTTTCGTGACGGCGTTAGAAGATGCCTCAGCGGAACTGGCGAAGTTGATTGTGCAGAACGGCGAGGGCGTGACGAAGTTTGTGACTGTGCAGGTGCAGGGCGCGGCCAGCGACGCCGACGCGCACCGCGCCGCCAACAGTATCGCCACCAGCCCGTTGGTCAAGACTGCCTTCTTCGGCAGCGACGCCAACTGGGGGCGTATCCTCTGCGCGGTGGGCTATTCCGGCGCAACAGTGCAGCCAGAAAGGGCCGAACTCTACATCGCCGCGGGCGAACCCCAGGCCGCCCACCCGCAACTGCAACTGGTGTCCGCGGGCACGCCCACCAACTACGCGGAGAAAGACGCCGCCGCCATCTTCGCCCAGCGCGATGTGACTGTGCGCGTCGTCCTCGGCCTGGGCCGCGGCAGCGCCACCGTCTGGACCTGTGACCTGAGCCACGACTACGTGACGATCAACGGGGACTATCGGACGTAGGGTGGGTGTGCTACACTGAACTGAAAGATTTTGAACGCAGATTTACGCAGATGAACAGAGATTATACGGAGCAAATCCGTCAATTCTGAAATCCGTGTTCTACTATCTCCCCGGTTTTACTCAGAATTGTCGGCAAGGAGTATGCGATGGACTCCACGGAGAATTTGGAATCTGTTCGCGAGGATATTACAAACCAGGCTTTGCGTCTTTTGCTCCGGCGATTGGGGGATGCTGCTCTGGTGAAAGTGGAACCCGAAAAATCCGGCGGAAACGGCTGGTTGGTCACCGTATATGGCCGAGGCCCTGAGTATGGCCGAGGCTTTGAGATATCTGAGATACCGGTAGGAGAATTGCATTATTCATCGCGAGGTGAGCTTCTTTCCGATGAGGATATAGCGATTCGGCAAATGTGGGAGAAGGTGGGCGAATTAATCAGTTTATCAAATCAGGAAAACTGTTGATGCCGGATATTATATACCGTCTCTCAATCGCAACCGACACCCCCGCCCTCTGGGAGATGCTGACCTACGCCGCCCGGATGCCCGACGACGTGGCTGCCAATATCGCCGCGGCCCAGGCTGATCCCTTTCTGCAAAAATATGTGGCGGGCTGGGGCAGGGCGGGCGATCTGGGTGTGCTGGCTGTGGACGAGAGCGGCGAAACCGTGGGCGCGGCCTGGGTGCGTCTGCTGGAACACAACTTCCACGCCCGCAACTATGCCGTCGAAAATATCCCCGAACTGGTCCTGGGCGTGCGTCCAGCCCTGCGCGGACAGGGCATAGGCACGGCGCTGATGGAGGCGCTTATCGCCGCCTGTCACGGCCATTACCCGGTCATTGTCCTCTCCGTGCGCCTGGTCAACCCGGCTGTGCGTCTCTACGAACGGCTGGGCTTCGTCACCGTCGAGGAGATCGCCAACCGGGTGGGCACGGCTTCGCTGGTGATGGAATTGAAGCTGACGGCGGACGGATGACCGCAGACAACCGATAGAACTTTCGGACACCGTCCGCCGTCAGTGATCTGTCGTCACCACATTCAACGGAGGATAGCCATGAAAATTACTGATGTCGTACTTTTCCGCATCAGCGGCAGATACACCGGCCCGCAGTTTGCATCGGGGAGCAGACAGGCCAAAGCGTTGGACATCTACCCGGAGTTCAATGTGGATGGCGACACGGGCATCAGCGAGCGGACTATCAGCGCGCTCTACGTGGAAATTCAGACCGACGAGGGCGTCTCCGGCATCTTTGGCCCCATTGAAGAACCCAACGCCTTCACTATCCGCCACAGCCTGCGCCCCTATCTGATTGGCCGCGACCCGTTGGCGACCGAACTGCTCTCGGATCAGATGCTGCGTATGGATCGCCACGGCAAGAGCGGCTATTTTGTCACCGGGGCCAGCGCCATTGACATCGCTCTCTGGGATCTGAAGGGCAAAGCCTGGAACCAGCCCGTCTACCGGCTACTGGGCGGCCCTACCCGGCCCGCGGTGCCAGCATACGCCAGTATGCTGGGCTTCTCCACCGCGCCGGAAGACGCGGCCACACTGGCCGCCGAATACAAAGCCAAAGGCTACGCCGCGCAGAAGTGGTTCTTCCGCTATGGGCCGGGCGACGGCGCGGCGGGGATGGCGAAAAATCTGGCAATGGCCGCGGCGGTGCGCGAGGCGGTCGGCCCGCTCTACGACGTAATGTTCGACGCCTTCTGGGGCTGGGACCTGGCATACGCCACCCAAATGGTGCAGGAGTTGGCCCCCCTCGCCCCGCGCTGGATGGAAGAACCCATCCCGCCGGAGCGGGTTGGCGGCTTTGTCCAGCTACGCGCGGCCTCGTCTGTGCCGATTGCCACGGGTGAACACGTCTACACCCGCTGGCAGGTGAAAGAATTGCTGGCTGCGGGCGCGGTGGATGTGCTGCAAAACGACCCGGACTGGACAGGCGGCATCAGCGAGCAGATGAAAGTCTGCGCCCTGGCCTCGGCCTACGAAGTGCCGGTCATCGCCCACGGCCATTCGCTGCTGCCCGCGCTGCATGTGGCCGGCGCGCAATCCCCGGCCACTGTGCCCTACGTGGAATTTCTGTTGCGCTATCAGGAGGTCAAGCAGTTTTTCCAGACGGTCACCTACCGCCCGCACAATGGCGCGCTGACGCTACCCAGCCTGCCCGGTCTGGGGATGGTTCTGGACGAGAGCAAAATTGAGAAGCGGGAAATCTTGGCTTGATCTTGTCTTCTTGCGTTGGGAACAATGTGCGGAGAGCTTTCGTCTTGAGAAGTAACGGGTTTCGCCGTCTTTTTGTTGTTCCCCAAAAAGGAGGGATGTTTTGAAACTGAAACGGTACACGCCTCTTCTGCTGAGTATCTGCCTGCTGCTCCTGGGAGCAGCCCTCTTTTCCGACAGCGCGCTGGCCGAGCAACCCGTCTACGGCGCGGCCACCGAACCAGCCTGGCGCGCCGTCTACTGGAACAACACGACCCTCTCCGGCCAACCCGCCTTTTTCCGGGATGAGACAACCCTCGACTACGACTGGGGCAATAGCGCGCCGGATGCCAGTGTCAACCCCAACAACTTTTCCGCGCGCTGGACACGCATCATTGACCTGCCCGCGGGCCGCTACCGCTTTTCTCTCACTGGCGATGACGGCGTGCGCGTCTACGTCAACGACGAGCTTTTCCTCAACGGTTGGTGGGATCACGGCGTGCGCACCTTTACCACCGACAGAGATTTGCCCGGCGGCCAGCACGAGGTGCGCGTGGAATTTTACGAGCGTTCCGGCGCGGCTCTTGTGAAGTTTGCCCTGGACACCCTCTCCGTTGCGCCGCCCAGCAGCCCGACGGCCACACCAACGCCTACAACGGTGCCTGCCCCCGGCGGCAAGCCCCCTGTCAACGCGCCCGAAGATGGCGCGTGGCGTAGTGAATACTTCAACAACGAGAATCTGACCGGCGCGCCCGCGGCTGTTCGTTCCGACGCGGCGATTGACTTCGACTGGGGCGACACTTCGCCCATCTCTGGCACGCTCGCGGCCGATCGATTCTCGGTGCGCTGGAGCCGCAACATCCGCTTTTCCGGCGGTCAGTGGCGTTTCAAGACCAGCACCGATGACGGCGTGCGTCTGTGGGTGGACGGTGAATTGGTGATTGACCAATGGCGCACGATGCAAGGCGAGACCCACGAGACGACTCTACTGCTCCAGGAGGGCGTCCACGGCGTGCGGATGGAATACTTTGAGCGGGAGGGCGCGGCCCGCGCCAGATTGCTCATCGAAGACGCCGAACCGCCCGCAGCCGTAGGCAATCTGATTACCTGTGTGCCGCCCAACCCGCCCAACTACGCCTGGATTCGCATCTACCGCAGGGATGGTGATGGCAAGTGGTATCGGGCCATTCCCAAAGGCATCGGCTCCATCCACGCCAGCGGCTATCTAAAGGTGGACGGGCTGCCTGTGGACACAAACCGCTTCGGCGGCGCGGGCGAACCCTATTGGATCGAACAGTGGATTGACAACAAAGTGGCCCGTTCCGTGGGCAACACCGATCAGGGCGACGCCGAGTTCCGCATCCGCCCCTTCGCCGACAACTATACGCCCTGGGGATGCACAAAGTAAGGATTTCGTATTGCGTAGGTAGTGACGAATGAGCTTCAGATGCTCGGGTCTGGTAGTTGTGAAACGTGAAACGTGAGATTACGTCACGTACACTCACGTTTCACGCATCACGGGTCACCGACCAACTTTGGCTGTCGGCTCAGCCGCCCTACGCAATACGCAATGCGCAAGACATCCCCCTCAAAGACAGGAGAATCTCATGCGGCTGGTGCAATTTCTGACCCCCGAAGGCGAACGGCGCGTTGGGGCAGTCATGGAGGAAAACGTTTTACGTGTCGTTCGGCAAGCGGATTCCGTGCGCGATCTGGCCCTGGAAGCCGGGCGCGTTGGCCGTCCCCTGGCCGATCTCGTGGCAGAGCGGCTGGACGATACGCCGATGGACTACGCGGCCATTGCCGAGGCGGGCCGTCTGCTGCCGCCACTCGACCACCCGGACGCGGCCCACTGCTTCGTCAGCGGCACCGGGCTGGATCATCTGGGCAGCGCCCAGGCCCGTGACGCCATGCACGCCAAATTGGCCGCGCAAGCCGACAGCTTGACCGACTCGATGAAGATGTTCCAATTGGGGCTGGCTGGGGGCAAACCCGCGCCCGGCCAGGTGGGCGTGCAGCCCGAATGGTTTTACAAGGGGGACGGCTCGGTGGTGGCTGCGCCGGGGGGAGAATTGTCATCCCCGCCCTGGGCGTTGGACGGCGGCGAGGAGCCGGAACTGGTCGGTCTCTACGTCATCGGCGACGGGGGAGAGGTACTCCGCGTCGGCTTTGCCCTGGGCAACGAATTCTCCGATCACGTCTTGGAGCGGCAGAACTATCTCTACCTGGCCCACTCCAAATTGCGCGCCTGCGCCTTTGGCCCGGAACTGCTGGTGGGTATGCCCCCGAATTCCATCGAAGGCACATCCCGCATCCTGCGCAATGGCCGGGAACTCTGGGCCGCGCCTTTCCTGACGGGCGAAGCCAATATGACCCACACCTTCGCCAACATCGAACACCACCACTTCAAATACCCGCTCTTCCGCCGCCCCGGTGACGTACACTGCCACTATTTCGGCACGGCTACCCTCAGCTTCGCGGCAGGTATCACCACCCAGAACGGCGACATCTTCGAGATCAGCGCGCCCGGCTTTGGCCGCCCCTTGCAAAACCGGCTGGCGGTGAGCAGGGAAGCCGACGCTTTGGTAGAAATCCGTACCCTTTGAGTCCACAAAAAACCGAGTCTTTCGGAAGAGACTCGGTTTTTAGCCGGAATGTTCTGATGGCCTATCGCTATACCTTCACCCCCTCTATCGTCCGCCATTTACAGGCCATCGAGCGGGCGCGGGAACAGGTGCGTCTGACTCTATTGCCGCCAGCCTTGGCGGAACGTCTGCGTCTGGCCGCCCGCGTGCGCTCCACCCACTACTCCACGCGCATCGAAGGCAACCGGTTGACGCTGGCCGAAGCATCCCAGGCGCTGTTTGAAAAAAAGAATTTTCGCGGGCGGGAACGGGATGTGCGCGAGGTGCAGAACTACTTTACGGCATTGGAGCAGGTGGAGAGTTGGAGCGATGGCGGCGAACCGATTACCGAAGAACGCATCCGCAAACTGCACGGATTGCTCTACCGGGGGCAGCGAGCCAAAGCTACAGCCTATCGAGACGGGCAGAATGTGATCCGCGATGGGGCAGGCGGAATCGTCTATCTGCCGCCGCTGGCCGCAGATGTGGCGGGGTTGATGGGGGAGCTGGCGGTCTGGATCGCCCGCCACGAGGCTGAACTGCCTGTGCCGGTGGTTGCCGGTCTTGCCCACTACCAGTTTGTGACCATTCACCCCTTCTACGACGGCAACGGACGCACGGCGCGGGCGCTGGCAACCTGGATTCTTTACCGGGGCGGCTACGATCTGGGCCGCTTCTACGCCCTGGAAGAATTCTACGCCCTGGATTTGGCGGGCTACTATTCCGCTCTGGTCACCCACCCCCATCACAACTATTACGAAGGCCGAGCCGAAGCAGACCTCACCCCCTGGCTGGACTACTTTTTGGACGGTATGGCGGTGATCTTTGGCCGTGTCGCCGACGAAGTGGCCCGCATCCCTGCGGTGGCAGATGAAGTGAAGGCACAGTAATGTCTTACGACCGGGAAACTCTTGTCGCAGAATTGAGAGAACGGGGCGTAGCCTATCTCGCGCCCAGCGACGCGCTTTCCGTCAATCCGCCGCCCACGGATGAGGCGCTCCTGCTGGCTCTGCTCGAACAGCCCGACGCCCGGCTGCGTATGGGGCTGGTGCCGCTCTTCATCCGACATCCTGCGCTGGCCGGGGATGTGGAGCGGCTGGCGGCCCGGCTCGACCCCTCCCTGCGTCTGGAGCTGCAAACCTATTATATGGCGGCAGTCTATCTGCAACGGCTATGGAGAAGCCGTCTCGGTTTCTATCTGGACACGAGCGTTCTGCTGCCGGACCTTTACTCCCAAGCGATGGGGCTGCCGTCCGCAGACGAGCGCTTCGGCAAAGTCGGCCTGTACGATCTGGCCGACGGCTGGCAAATCCGCTCCTCCTATCCTTTTGACCGATTGACCGCACTGACGAAAGTAATGGATCACTTTTTCGGACAACTAAAAATAGAGAGTCTGCAACAGCGCTATGCGTGAACGAGTTGATAAACAGCGAATCGAACTCTTTTTGCAGCGGTTGGGGCAATATTTTCTCCGACCTGGCCGGGTCTATCTGGTGGGTGGGACAACACTCGTTTATGAAGGCCTACGCGCCCAAACGCTCGATGTGGATATTTCGTTTGAAGTAGCCAACGAAGACCACAGCCGTTTTATCGCTATCGTACGCGATCTCAAAGAGCGCTTGTTGATGAATATCGAAGAGGCATCACCCGCCGATTTTATTCCTCTTCCGTCAGGTTATCGAGAGCGTAGCGAATATATTGGCCGCTACGGTCAATTAGAAGTCTTTCACTTCGATCTCTACAGCACAGCGTTGAGCAAAATCGAACGCGGCACAGAAGACGATTTCGCTGACGTACTCTCTCTACTTCGCAGTGAGCGACTGGAATCGAAACGCCTGGGGGATTATTTTGAAGAGGTGCTTCCCTTCTTTGCGACCAACAGTCTCCGTCGGGATCCAGAAGAATTTGCGCGCAAATTCACACTGTTGACCCACTTGTGGAACGAAGAAAATGGATGACCTCACCCTCCTCCAAGCCGATGTGACGGCCTGCCATGCCTGCCCGCGGCTGGTGGCCTGGCGCGCAGAAGTGGCCGCCACCAAACGGCGCGCCTATCGGGGCTGGGACTATTGGGGCAAGCCTGTACCCGGCTTCGGCGACCCGCAGGCCCGTCTGCTGCTGGTGGGGATGGCCCCCGGTGCGCACGGGGCCAACCGCACAGGCCGGCTCTTTACGGGCGACGCGTCGGGCGATTTTCTCTACGCCGCCCTGCACCGGGCCGGTTTTGCCAACCAGCCCACTTCTACCCAGCGCGACGACGGGCTGCAACTCCACGACTGCTACATCACTTCTGTGGCGCGCTGTGTGCCGCCCCAGAACAGACCAGAGGCCGGGGAGATTGCCAACTGCCGCCCCTTTCTGCAACGGGAATTGGCTTTGCTGCCCCACATCCGCCTGGTCATGCCCCTGGGCCACATCGCCTTCGACGGCTACCTGACCGGGCTGCGCAGCCTGGGCCATGCCATCCCCCGCCTGGACTTCGGCCACGGCCGCCAGCACACCCTTCCTGACGGTCTGCCCACACTCCTGTGCGCCTATCACCCCAGCCAGCAGAACACCCGCACGGGCCGCTTGACCGAAGAGATGATGAATGGGGTTCTGGCGCAAGCGAAGTTACTGCTTTGAATGCAGCCAAAGTGGATAGGATAGTGGGGTATGGGAGAGCGTTGTGTCAGCCGAATATCCCACTATCCACTGTCGAATAGGCTGGCAAGCCTGCGTAATGCTCCTAAGTTATGCCAATCTTTTGACAAATTGACCGCCCTCTTCTATAATCCTTTTTGGCTTTTTGAGGATGTAAAGCAACCGCCCCCCGCGATTGCTCCTGCGAATCGCCTCACCATCAGATTCCCAGGTATTGCCTGTGGCGCTGATCCCCGTTCCTATCTGTTTGTATCTATTTACGGCTCTACCTACTTCCTATTTCATTCAAAGGAGACAGTTATGCAAAAACGAACATCCCTATTGGCTCTGTTGTTGATCCTGGCCCTTGTGCTGGCCGCCTGTCCGGCACCTGTCCAACCCGCGGCCGCGCCGCCCGCAGCCGAGGCCCCTGCAGCCCCCGCGGCCGAGGCTACCAAAGCCCCTGAACCCACCGCCGCACCGGCCGCCGAAGCGATGGATATGACCGGTAAGGTCGTCATTGCCCCCGGACAGACGATCCGCATCGGCGGCTCCTTCGCCCTGACCGGCCCCATCCCGGACCCCGGCAAGGACATTGCCCAGGCCGCTGAGATCGCGGTTGACGATCTGAACGAAATGGGCGGTGTGGAAGGTTTTCTGTTTGAATTGGTGGCCGAAGACGGTGCCTGCTCCGGTGATCAGGGCACAGTTGTCGGCAACAAATTTGCCGCCGATCCTACGATTGTGGCTGTCTCCGGCGGCACCTGCTCCGGCGAGACCTTCGGTCTGACCCCGGCCCTGCAGGAAGCGCGCATCCCCTTCGTTTCCCCCAGCGCTACCAATCCGGCTGTCGTCTCCGCCGAATGTGACATTTGCAACCGCACCGCCCTCAGCGATGCCTTGCAGGGCGTGGTGGATGCCGAATATGTCTTCAACGAATTGGGCCTGACCAAAGTCGCGGCCATGCACGACAATTCGGACTACGGCAAGGGTCTGACCGAAATCTTCCAGAACCACATTCTGGAGTTGGGCGGCGAAGTAACCAACTTTGAGGGTGTGCAAGTAGGCGATACGGACTTCCGCGCAGCCCTGGCCAAGATCGGTGCCAATGCGCCTGCCTTCATCTTCTTTGGTGGATATTCCACCGAAGCCGGATTGATTGCCCAGCAGATGAAAGAAACCCCGGGACTGGACGGCGCACTCTTTATGAGCGATGATGGCTCCTACACCCAGCAATACCTGGAAGCGGCGGGGGATGCGGCAGAGGGCACATATATGTCCTTTGTGGCTGGTGCCGATGCCGAAGAAGCCAATGCCGCGTTTGACGCCAAGTATATGGACAAGTTTGGCATGAGCCCGGATGATCTTGGACCCTTCCATGGACAGAGCTACGATTCAGTGATGATAATTGCGACAGCCATCAAAGCCGTGGCTGTGAAGGACGGCGATAACCTGGTGATTGATCGGGAAGAACTGATCAAGGCTATCCGCAATGTGTCTAATCTGGAAGGCTTAACTGGTACGCTTTCCTGCAATGAAATCGGCGAGTGCGGTGCAGGCGGTGTGCAGATATTCACAGTGACCGGCGGCGAGTTTGTCCAGGTCGCTGGTTTCGGGATGGAATAGGGGTCCCCGTAGTCCGACTTTTGACAAAAGTCGGACTTCTTCGACTTCTGCAACAGGGTGGGCCGGGTTTGTCTCTGGCCCACCCTGTTTTCATTAGAGCCTGAATTATTCAACAGGCTCTTGGCTAACCACGGAATACACGAAACACACGGAAGGGAAGACAAAAGGAAATTTTCCGTGTGTTTCGTGTATTCCGTGGTTGTTGGTTTGCGTCGCTCGTGTCTGAATTATTCAACAGCCTCTTAGAAGAATGAGAGGTTCGACTTTTCCGGAAAAGTCGAACTT
>CAMDEX010000205.1 GCA_945897075.1 Litorilinea aerophila | reverse complement strand
ATGCCGCCATCCTTCTGGGCGTGGATGACCAGCCAGCCGTCCTGGGCCGCCACCACCTCAGCGATCTTCACCATTCCGTCGGCCGCGTCCTGATCGGCAACTGTCACCGAGGCAGCCATCATATCCATCGAGTGCATCGCCATCATATCCGCGTAGTTCGTAAGCATAAAGGGCGGGGTGACGGGTTTGCCATCCACCAGCGCGGGGCCATCTGCACCGGGGAATTCATAGGTGCCTTTGACGCCCTCGTCAATGTGCAACATCGCATAGAGGGTTTCGGTCGCACCCATCGGGTCAATCTCCACCGTCAGGTAGGTGTTCGACCCCGCGGTGACAGCCGCATAGCCGATGACCGGGCCGATGCCGCCATCCTTCTGCGCGTGGATGACCAGCCAGCCGTCCTGGGCCGCCACTACTTCGTCAATCATCACCATTCCGTCCTTCGCCGCCTGATCCGAAACGGAGACGGATGGGGTGACGGTTTGGGCGGCGGCGGCAAACGCCAGGACCAAAACGAGTGCGATCCCAAGCACCAGCGATAGAAACGTTCGTTTGTAAGGCATGTTTTTCTCCTTTGGAAAAGAAAGGGTGGGTAAAATCGGCAAAGATGCTTGCCTGTCGATCGTACGTCTGCATTGAATGACGCAGGTAAGAAGAGATCGGATCTATCGAATTTCAACCTCTGCCATTCTCTCCACAACATTCCCTGTCTGTGGTACAATTCTCCGCGACGCCTACAGAGTCCATTTCTCTTTCCAACCCAGAGGTAATCCTATGAGCCAGCCTATCCCCTTCCAGGATGTCGCCCGCCTGCCTATGCCCGGCGACAATGTCGCCATCGCCACCCGCAAGCTGCCCGCGGGCACTGTCATCGTCTACAACGGCCAGCCACTCACCCTCGACTTCACCGTTCTGGAAGGCCATCGCTTTGCGATAGCGCCTATCGCCCCGGGCGAATATCTCCTCTCCTGGGAGCTGCCCTTTGGCATTGCCACGCGACCGATCGCACCGGGGCAGTACGTCCACAACGCCGAGATGCTGGAAGCGCTCGGCGTCCGTTCCATTGATTTTGCCTTGCCCCCCGTACCCAATTTTCAGGACTTTATACCGCCTTACGTGTTGGATGAAGCCACCTTCCAGCCCAGCGCGACACTGCCCCCCTATGCCCACCAGCGGGCATTCTGGGGCTATCCCCGGCAGGGCGGACGGGGTGTGGGTACGCGCAACACAATCATTCTACTCGGCACTTCTTCGCGCACGGGTGGTTTTGTCAAGCAGTTGGAAGCGCGCCTGGCCGCGGTGACCGACGCCTGGCCCAACATTGACGGCATTGTGGCCGTGGCCCACACAGAGGGCGGCCACGACGATCCCCACAACACCGAATTTGTCTTGCGCACGCTGGCCGGTTTTGTCGTCCACCCCAATGTGGGTGCGGTTCTCTGCGTGGATTACGGGGTAGAAGCGGTGACGAACGCCCGGCTGCAGGAGTATCTGGCCGCAAACAATTACCCGCTGGATGCCGTGCCCCACGCCTTTCTCACCCTCAGCGACGGCTTCCAGAACAGCCTGGAGCGGGCCGAAACAATCGTGCGTGGCTGGCTGGAGGAGGTCAACGCCACTTCTCGCGACTTGACGCCCCTTTCCGAGCTAAAGTTGGCCCTGCAATGCGGCGGCTCAGACGCCTTCTCCGGCGTGTCGGGCAATCCCCTGGCGGGGTGGGTGGCACGCGAATTGGTGCGCTACGGCGGCGCGGCCAATCTGGCCGAGACCGACGAACTGATCGGGGCCGAGTCGTATATCCTGGGCAAAGTGAAAAATGTCGAGACAGCGCGGCGCTTCCTGCAGATGATTGCCCGCTTTCAGGAGCGGGTGGGCTGGCACGGCCACAGCGCCGAGGGCAACCCATCGGGCGGCAACAAATTCCGCGGCTTGTACAATATCGTCCTCAAATCCATCGGCGCGGCGCGCAAACAGGACCCGCAGACGCGGCTGGACGGGGTGCTGGAATATGGCGAGCGCATCCGTGAAGGTGGCTACTATTTTATGGACAGCCCCGGCAACGATCTGGAAAGCATCGCCGGGCAGGTGGCGAGTGGCTGCAACGTCATCTACTTTGTCACGGGCAACGGCTCGATTACGAACTTTCCTTTTGTGCCGACGGTCAAAATCGTCACCACCACCCGCCGTTACGAACTGCTCAGCCGGGATATGGATGTCAACGCCGGCCGCTATCTGGACGGTACGCCGATGGATGAGTTGGGCGCGGAGACGCTCGATTTGACCGTGCGTGTGGCCTCTGGCGAGCGCACAGTGGGCGAAAAGGCGGGCCATTCCCAGGTGCAGCTCTGGC
Organism: Litorilinea aerophila; assembly: GCA_945897075.1. GTDB lineage: Bacteria > Chloroflexota > Anaerolineae > Caldilineales > Caldilineaceae > JACQGT01. The sequence goes on along the minus strand of CAMDEX010000205.1, from coordinate 9,799 downwards.
GCGACTGGCGGCAGACCGAGCCGGGCCACGTCGAGGAGATCAGCCGGATGCCCCAACCCAAAGGCCGCGCCCTCCCAATCACCCAATCACCCAATCACCCAATCACCCTTGCCTACCCCGCCTTCCCGTCTGCGCTCGGTCTCTCCTCCGACCGCATCGGCCTGATCCTGCCCACCAGCCTGTGTGCGGGGCAGATCGGCAAAATGGCCGCGGCCCAACTCAACAGCCTGGAGTTGGGCAAAGCCGCGGGTATCTCCCGTTTTGTGGCCCTGGCCCACACCGAAGGTTGCGGCTTTTCCGGCGGCGGCGGCGCGGGCGATCCTTACGTGCGTTCGCTGCTCGGCTATCTGCGCCACCCGCTGGCTGCCTGTGTCCTGTTGCTGGAACACGGCTGCGAGAAGACCCACAACGACTTCTTCCGCCACGAACTGGCGGCGCGAGGGGTGGACCTGAACCGTTTCGGCTGGGCCAGCATCCAACTGGACGGGGGGATTGACGCGGTGCTGGTGAAAGTTGAGGATTGGTTTGCCCGCCAACTGGCCGGGGAGAAGCCGCCCGTTGCGGTGACAGCCGGTGTGGAAAGCGTGCGCGTCGCTCTGCTCAACAGCGGCGAACTTGCGGAGGTGGCGGCGGCGCAGTTGGGCCGTCTGGCCGCGGGGATTGTGGCCGGGGGCGGCGCGGTCGTCGTCGCAGAGAACGCGGGGCTGCTCTCGTCGCCGGCTTTCCTGGCCGCCACAATCGGCAGCGGACCCCATCTGCCCAGCCTGGCCTACGGTCAATCCCTGGCCGACGCCACCGACCAGACCGGCTTTCACGTAATGGAGACGCCCACCTCCCACTGGGCCGAGACGCTCACCGGTCTGGGCGGGACAGGCGTGGAGGCTGTGCTGGCCTATGTGGGCGGCCACCCGGTGGAGGGCCATCCGTTGCTGCCTGTGTTGCAGGTGAGCGGCGAGGAATTTGTGGAGCAGCGCTACGCCGCGGATATGGACGCCATCCTGGGCGACGACCCCGCGGGCTGGGCAGAGGAGATGGCCGATCTGCTGGCCGCCACGCTGGGGAGAAGTTACCGGTCGCGCGCCGCACAGGTGGGCAATATAGACTTTCAGTTTACGCGGGGGCTGTTGGGGGTGTCTATGTGAGCCAGCCAGCCGTGCGTGCTTGACACCCGGACGACTCGCTTTCGCGGCTGCAACGTGAGCTGTTCAGACAACTCTTGCGGTCTTGGTCATCGTTTCGGCCACTCGCCAGACCTATCAGGTGCGCAGGTGAAGCAGTCTGCAAATCAGCGAGAACTTTATCTGCGCACCTGACAGGTCTGGCCCTTGCCTACTTCCCGATTCTCGGTTACTATTTTTTCGCCATTCCTGTCGTATATCTCCCACCGGGGTTCTGCCCATGCCAACGCTGCCGACCATTGACTGCGATCTGCACAACGAAGTCCCCTCCAAAGAGACGCTCTACCCCTACCTGCCCGATTATTGGCTGGATTATTGCCGGGAATCTGCCTTTGTGGGGCCGGAGGCAGCAGACTACCCGGCTGAGATTCCGACTTCGGTGCGACCGGGCGCAACGGCCATTCCCCCATTGGAGGAAATCCAGACAAAAGCATTGGATGGGGCAGAGATGGGCATTCTCAACTGTGGCTATCGGGCGCAAAGTGTGCGCAATGAGGAACTGGCCGCGGCCCTGGCAAGCGCGGTCAACCGTTGGCAGGTAGTAGAGTGGCTGGAAAAGGAGCCGCGGCTGCGCGCTTCGCTGGTTGTGCCCAGCCAGAATCCAGCCCTGGCCGCAGCCGAGATCGAACGCTGGGGTGAGCATCCCGGCTTTGTCCAGGTGATCCTACCCGTGCGCTCGGAAGCGCCCTACGGCAACCGGCGCTACGATCCCATTTTCGCGGCAGCCGTGCGGCACAAACTGGTGATCGGCATCAACTTTGGCGGCGCGGCCGGCAACCCGCCCACACCCGCGGGCTGGCCCTCGCTCTATGTGGAAGAATACGCGGGGATGGCCCAAATTTTCCAGTCCCAGGCCACCAGTCTGGTGATGGAAGGCGCATTCGACCGTTTCCCCGATCTGCGGGTGGTATTTATCGAAAGTGGCTTCACCTGGCTGCCCTCGCTGATGTGGCGGATGGACAAAGAGTGGAAGGGGCTGCGCCACAATACGCCGTGGGTCAAGCGCGCACCCTCGCACTACTGGAAGGAGCATCTGCGTCTGACCATCCAACCGGTGGACGGTCCCCCCAACGCCTCCCATCTGCGTCAGATCGTCGAGCAGATCGGTTCGGACGAGATGCTGCTCTACGGCTCCGACTACCCCCACCTGCACGAGTCAGAAAACGCGCTCTTTGCTACACTGTCGGTGGCGCTGGAAAAGAAGATCCGCAGCGAGAACGCCCGTACATTTTATCGGTTGTAGGAGAGTGGGGAATGGGGATTGGAGAGTGGGGAATGGGGAATGGCGACTGGGGATTGGGGATTGGCGACTACAAATATCGCCAGACACCGTTCGTCCGCAATCCCCGATCTCCATTCCCCGATCCCCGATCCCCGATCCCCTCTCCCCATTCCCCTCTCCCCATTCCCCGCTCCCCATTCCCGGAGGTTTCGCATGGCAATCGCATTTGCTCCTTCCTTTCTGCTAGAACGTCACGCCCGTCTGGATGTGGCCGTGATCGACACGGACATCCACAACACTTTCCCATCGCCCGCTGTGCTGTGCAACTATCTGGCCCCGGAATGGCGGGAACATCACCGGGTCTTCGGGATGCGCGGTCATCAGGGCAGCCACTACCCGCGGGCCATGCCCAATGCGGCCCGCCACGACTCCTGGCCCGTGGCTGGCGGTCCGCCCGGCTCCAATCTGGCCTTTGTCCAGGAGCAATTGCTGGACGGCTGGAATATCGAATACGGCATTCTCAACCCGCTGGTTGGGGTGGGCGAAGAGCGCAACCTGGCCTACGGTGCGGCCCTGGCCCGCGCTGTCAACGAATGGCAGTTGCACGATTGGGTGGAGCCGGAGCCGCGTCTGCGGGGGTCTATTACCCTACCCTGGGAGGATGGCGAGCTGGCCGCGGCGGAGATTGACCACTGGGGCGGTCACCCGGCCTTTGTACAGGCGCTGCTGATTGTGCGCACAAAAGAGCCATTGGGGCGGCGCAAATATTGGAAGATGTACGCGGCCGCCGAACGCCACAACCTGCCCATCGGCATCCATTTTGGCGGTGCGGGCGGCGGCCCTATCACAGGTGCGGGCTGGCCCAGCCACTACATCGAGGATCACGGCGGTATGCCGCAAGCCTTCCAAGCCCAGGTGATCAGCCTGATCTTCGAGGGGGTCTTCGAACGCTTCCCTGGCTTGCGCATTGTGCTGATCGAAGGCGGTTTTGCCTGGATTGCGCCGATGCTCTGGCGGATGGATGCGGCCTGGCGCAAGTTGAAAGCAGAGACGCCCTATCTCACCCGCCCGCCTTCGGAAATTTTCCGTGAGCATTTTTGGGTAAGCACCCAGCCTATGGAGGAGCCGCCGCAGCGCGAATACTTCCGCCAGCTTCTCGACCATCTGGACATGGACGACCGGCTGCTCTTTGCCACGGACTACCCGCACTGGGATTTTGACGCGCCGGATCAGGCTTTTCCGATTGAGCTGGACGCGGAGCGCAAACGCAACTTTATGGCCGAGAACGCCCGCCGCCTCTACAGGCTGGCGTAGTTTGGGTATTAGGATATTGGGTATTGGGTATAGGGATATTTAGAAATTGGGTCACACTTACGTAATATCCAATCTCCCAATCTCCATATACCCAGATAAGGATTGGTGTCATGGCGAAACATATCGTCGCCGCGGTGGAGGAGATTCCGCCGGGCGAGCGGAAAATTGTGGAGATCGGCGGGCGCACGATTGGCGTTTTCAATGTCAACGGCAATTTTTACGCGCTGCGCAACCGCTGCCCGCACCAGGGCGGCCCCCTCTGCCAGGGACGGATCAGCGGTTTTCTGATGGCAACGAAGCCCGGCGGGGAGTATAGCTACACGCGCCGAGGCGAAATCTTGCGCTGTCCCTGGCACGGCTGGGAATTTGACATCACCACCGGCCAAAGCTGGTTCGACCCGGCCAAGACGCGCGTGCGCGCCTACGAAGTCCACGTAGAAGGATTGCCTCTGCCGGAAGAGATCGGCAATTATCTGCCCGGACCCTACACCGCGGAAACCTACCCGGTCAGTGTGGACGAGAAGCGTTTTGTCGTCGTAGAAGTGCCGTAAGCGGGAAAGCGGGAAAGCGTTCGAGCGTTCGAGCGTTCGAGCGTTCTAACGCTTCAACGCTTTCCCGCTTGAACGCTTGAACGCTTCCCCGTTTATTCTGGAAAAGGCAGCCCGGCCAGCGCCCAACTTTTCCGTAGGGAATCTGCGGTGGCGCGCACGGCGTCCTCTGCTGTCATCGCCCGCAGCCGCTGGCTGAAGGGTTCGACTGTCACCGGGCCGTCGTAGCCGATGGCAGCCAGGGCCTGCAAAAAGCCGGCGATGTCGCAGACGCCGGTCTCGGCGGGCAGGGCGCGCTCCAGGTCAATCTGTTCGTCCGGGCTGCGCCCGGCGATGGCGTCGTTGACATGCACATTCACCACCTGGGCCACGGGCAAGCGGCGCACAGCGGCCACGTCGGCGTGGCTGGTGTAGAGGTGGAAGATGTCCACGAGCAGCCCAACATTGCCCGTGCCCAGATCCGCGGCCAGTTGCAACATCCCCTCCATTGTGTGGACAAAAGGATAGCGGCGGCTATCGCGCAACGTCTTTGGCCCCACCCATTCCAGCCCCAGGCGGCAGCCCTGGCTGGCCAACCCCTCGGCCACCGGGCGCAGCCGTTCCAGATGGAAGGCGTAGTTGGCGGCAAAGTCGCGCTCGTTGTCGGCTGGCATAATCCAGGTGGAGGCGCGGTCGGAGCCGAGTGCGCGGGCCAGCGCGGCGCGGCGGGCCAGCAGGGGCAGGTCGGCCTGCCAGCTTTCTGCGTCGCCCCGCCAATTGACCGGCGGCCCCCAAGCGCCAAGACGGACGCCCGCGTCGCCCAGTAGCTTGCGCACAGCGGACTCACCCTTTTCGTCCACCAGCTTTTCCACCTCCTCAATCGAAAAATCAACACCTTGAAAGCCAAAGCGCGCAGCCAGTTCTACCGCTTCGGCAAAGCCCGCCTTGACACCGATTGCGCCACTGCTCAGATTGGGATACATAAGTTCCTCGCTATTTTGGATGGTTGATCACCGGTTTCAGAACACGGATTTCAGAATTGACGGATTTGATTCTATGGAATCCGTCTATACAAAATTTTCATTCCCCGTGGCGTGTAACCGCACATGGAAAACTGATTATAGAATGACTCTGCTGTAAAAAGCCAAAGAGTACACATCCGCGGTAAAAAGCCAAAGAGCACACAATGGAGACGCGCAGAGCGCGGCGGCACGCACTGGACCCGAATCAGCGATTGGGGCTGAACTTCGCGTTGGGAATGGGTTGGGATAGAATGGCTGTTTGGGTAGCAAGACCCCCGCCACTTTCTCTCCCAAGCTTTGCGCCGTGTCGGGGACTTTAGGATCGTCAGGACTTACGCAGCCGGGAACGCCGCCATCCCTGGCGGCAGCCAGCAGGATGCTGGCGTTCCCAGGAGTAACTGCGTAAGTCATGATCGTTATGTTTCATCCCGGAGGTGTCCCATTTATCGCCGTCCCCATTCCACCACAATGATCCTGCCCGGCATTGGCCTGCGTCTGGCCGAAGCGGGCAAGGGTCGGCTGGTCGCCAAACTCTTCTATTTTGTCTTTTACGCCGCCATTGGCAGCCTCGCCCCCTTTTTCAATGTCTACTTGCACGGGGCCGGGTTGAGCGGGCAGCAGATCGGTCTGTTGAGCGGTCTGCTGCCGCTGGTGGCGCTGGTGGCCAGCCCCTTCTGGGGCGCGCTGGCCGACCGCTGGCAGATTCACCGCCAGGTGCTGGCCCTGTGCGCCTTCGTCTCTGGCGGCATCAGCCTGCTCTTCCTGCCTTTCAGCGGCTTCTGGGCGCTGGTCGGTCTGGTGGTACTCCTCTCCTTCTTCCGCACGCCCATCCCTGCCATTGTGGACGCCTCGGTGATGGATCTGGTGAAGCAGACGGGCAGCAGCTACGGTCGCCAACGGCTGTGGGGTAGCCTGGGCTTCGTCCTCCTTTCCTTTGGCCTGGGCCGCCTGGTTGTCCTGACAGATCTGGCTCCCATCTTCTGGCTGCACGGCCTTTTGCTGGGCATCGGCTGTGGGCTGTTGGGGCTGCTCCTGCCCATCGAGCGGCGTGAAAACCCCACCGGGCTGTGGGAGGGGCTGGGGGTGCTGATAGGCCGCCCCGGTTTTGGCGCTTTTCTGGTCGCGCTCGTCCTGGCCGGCATCGCGCTGAGCGGTTACATCAATTTTCTCAGCCTGCATATGATGGCGCTGGGCGGCAGCGAGGCCCAGGTGGGGCTGGCCTGGGCGCTGGCCGCCATTTTGGAAATCCCGATGATGGCGTTCGGCTCGCGCTGGATGGGGCGCTTCAGCCAGCGGCGGCTGATCCTGACCGGCTTTGTGGGCTTCGCCGCGGTCTGGCTGGTTATGGGGCTGGCGACCACACCAACAGCCCTGCTCCTGGCGATCCCTTTTTCCGGGGCCTCCTACGCCATCTTCTGGATGGCGGCGGTAGGCTACACCGCTGCAGTGGCCCCGCCGGGGATGGGGGCGACGGCCCAGGCGCTGACCGGCGCGGCCCAGGCGGGTTTGGGCTGGGCCATCGGCTCAGTTCTGGCCGGCTCCGTGTGGGATGTCTATGGCGGAGAAGGGGTCTATCTGGTCTCGGCCGCGGTGATGCTGGCCGCGGCAGGCGTCTTTGCGTGGGGGAGTCGGACGGAGAGGGAGTGAAGGCACAAGGCACGCAGTCGTCAAGCAATCATTTCCCAGAGCGAATGTATTGCTGGGATGAGGCGATTTCACTGGTAGAGCGGGTTGAACCCACTGGCGCGCAAAGCGATGTGGGGCGACGATCAAACAGATCGCTTGCAGAACACCAACAAAGCGCAAACATTTGCCCGTTCGTAGGCTCTGTTGGGTGTGCTAGAATAGGCGCTGGAATTGTCTGCAATCCTCACTTTGACACAATTGGTTGGAGGTAGTTTATGACCCAAACGACAGCACAAGCCACAGAATCGCTGGAATATCGCACCGAAGTCCGCCAACTGTTGGACATTCTCGCCCACTCCCTCTACACCGAACGGGAGATTTTCTTACGCGAGCTGATCTCCAACAGTTCGGACGCCCTGAACCGCATTCAGTTTGAAATGCTCACCAATGCGGATGTGGTGGATCACGACGCGGAGCTGGCGATTGCCCTGCGCTTTGACAAGGAGGCCAAAACCCTGACGATCAGCGACAGCGGCGTCGGGATGAACCGGGAGGAACTGGTCCAGAATCTGGGCACAATTGCCCATTCGGGGGCGCGCAACTTTCTGGCAGGCGCCAAAGAGAAGGGCGCAGCTCTGGACGAAGTGATCGGTCAATTCGGCGTGGGCTTCTATTCAGTCTTTATGGTGGCCCAAGAAGTGACTGTCACTTCCCGTTCCTACCGGCCCGAAGACCAGGCGTGGGCATGGCGCTCCACAGGCGAAAGCAGCTACGAGCTTCTGCCCGCGGACAAAAGCAGCCGGGGTACAGAGATTCTCATCAAATTGAAGGAGGATGCGGATGAATTTGCCGGCGGCTGGCGGCTGGAGCAGATCGTCAAAAAGCATTCGGATTACGTCTCCTTTCCCATCTATTTGGTCGAAGAAGAGGAGAAGGAGGGAGAGGAGGAGGAGAAGCGGCGCGTGATCAATCGGCGCGTGGCTCTCTGGCGGCAGCCAGCCCAGGGGGTAGAGGCGGAGCAGTACAACGAATTCTACAAACAGCTCACTTTCGACGCGGAGGATCCCCAGCTACACATCCATCTGATCACTGACGCACCGGTCAACCTGCGCACCCTACTGTTTGTCCCCTCCCGCCGGGATCGGGGTCACTTGTCTGCCCGGTCCGAATATGGGCTGCGCCTCTACTCCCGCAAGATTCTCATCCAGAACCACAACAAGGATCTGCTGCCGGAATACTTCCGTTTCGTGGAAGGGGTGGTAGATTCGGAAGACCTGCCCCTGAACGTCTCGCGCGAGATGGTGCAGAGCAACCCCAACCTTCGGCAAATCCGCCGGGCGCTCTCCAACCGGATCATCCGGGAGCTAAAGACGCTGGCCGAAAACGACACGGAGAAGTACAACCGTCTCTGGCAGGAGTTCGGCGTCTTTATCAAAGAGGGGGTAGCCTCGGATCCATCCAGCCAGGACTCTTTGGTGGAGTTGCTGCGCTTCCATTCCAGCAAGAGCGCCCCGGAAGCATGGGTCACGCTCTCCCAGTATGTGGAACGAATGGCCGGGGAGCAGGAGCAGATTTACTACGTCCTGGGCCAGGATGTGAAGTCTGTGGCGCACAGCCCCCACCTGGACTATTTCCGGGCCAACGACATCGAAGTGCTTTATCTGGTTGATCCCATAGACGGCTATATGACCGCGATGCTGCGGGAATTCAAGGGCAAGAAATTGCAAAATGTGGACGATGCGGGGCTGAAATTGCCGGAGAAAGAGGCCGAGACGAAGGGCGAGACTGTGCCCCAGCCCGACTTCGACGCGCTGGTGGGGCGGGTGAAGGGGGTGCTGGGCGAGCGCATCTCCGACGTGCGTGAGTCCAGGCAGCTGGTCAATAACCCGTGTCGGTTGGTCTCGCCGGAGAATGAATTTGATCGGGATTTACAGCGCATCCGCCGCTTGATGGAGCAGGACTACCAGACCCCGGTGAAGATTCTGGAACTCAACCGCAGCCATCCGCTGGTGCGCAATCTGAGCGGGCTGGTGCAGAACGACAGAGACAACCGGCTGATTGACGCCACAATTGAGCAGCTTTTCGCCAACGCCCTGCTGGTGGAAGGGATCCATCCCAACCCGGTGGAGATGGTGGAACGGATGCAGATGCTGATGGAGGCGGCGCTCCCTGCCGCGTAGGGCAAAGAAAAAAAAGTGGGGCGTGAAACGAGAGAGGTGGAATCTCTAGTCCCCGGCACTTTCTCGTGAAGTGCCGGGGACTTTTGCAGGACAGGTGTACGCGACTAGATATGTTACAATTAACACAACTGCAGGCGCACGAGATAACAGTTGGAAATTGCTATGTCCGAAATTAGTCGCTTTTACGGCATCATCATTCGGATGCGCTATAACGACCACCCGCCGCCGCACATTCACGCCCGCTACAGCGGACAGGATGTGACCATCGAGCTTGCGACCGGTAAAGTCCAGGGTACAATGTCTCGCAATGCGCTTATCCTCATTTGGGAATGGTTGGACCTCCATCGGGACGAGCTATTTGTCATTTGGGCACAGGCGCGCAAGCAACTTCCACTGGATCGGATTGAACCCTTAGACTGAAGGAGTAAACAATGCTGTTATCTGTCTCAGCGGTAGAACATTTGACAGGTTACCGATTGCGCCTCACATTCAATGACGGCCTGGCGAAAGATGTGGATGTCTCGCGCCATTGGGATGCCCTTTTTGGACCGGTATTCCAGCCTCTGCGCGATCCACGCTTTTTCGCCCAGGTTTCGCTCCCCCCTGACTGCGAGACAATTGAATGGCCCAACGGCGCTGATTTGGCCGCCGAATACCTCTACGAAATCGGCACGCCAGTTGTTTCGATTGAACTGGCAGTTGCTCTCCGCTGATCTTCTCCTCACCGTCC
>CAMDEX010000204.1 GCA_945897075.1 Litorilinea aerophila | reverse complement strand
CTTCTTTCTCTGACATGCTTTTTCTCCTTCGGTTTATGACCTGAAGCAACCTTCATCCATCCTGTTCAATTTTCCACAAAAGCTTCCCTTTCGTCCACATTCCCTTCCTTTGAAAACTTCTTTATCTCTTAACTTAATGACATTGAGTGATGTCTTGGCGCTGGTAACACGCCGCTTTCAGGAAATGGACTGATGCAAGAATCTTTTATCCACGCCCTCACCACAGCGGCCAAAACCGACCCACGCATCCGCGCCGCCTGGCTGGCGGGCAGCTACGGCAAAGGTATCGCCGACCGCTGGAGCGATGTGGATGCGCATCTGCTCATCGAACCGACTCACAGCGACGGCTTCCGCGCCGGCGTGCGGGGGTGGCTGGAAGCGTTGCGTCCACTCGTCCTGTACCGATTGATGTTCGGTGGGGAGATGGTCAACGCGATGACCGACGAGGGGCTGCGGTTGGATGTCTGGCTGCATTCCGGCGAGGGTGCTGAGGTGGTGGAGGGACAGACGCGGGTACTTTACGCACAGGAAGGCGCTCTGACGTGGAAACCCAATCCGGGCAGCGTACTCTCCCAGGCCGAGGCCGCCGCGGAATTGGAGCGGGCTATCCCGGAGTTCTGGCGTTGTGTTGCCATGCTGCCTGTGGCGATTGGTCGCGACGAAAAGCTGATCGGCGCGGCGGGCAATTTTCTGATTCTATTGCTGCTCACCGACGTTCTCTGCGTGCAGAGCGGAATCCGTAAGGATCGGGGCGTCAAGGCGCTCAACGGTTTTTTGTCGCCAGATTTGCGCCGTCTGGCCGAGGACGCCACCTGTCTGCCCGCACTGACACGGGAGAATCTGGCCCGCTTTCAACTGCGTCTGGCCCAGATTATGCAGGAACACGCCCCCGGCATTTGCGCGCGCTGGAATGTGGACTATCCCCAGTCCCTGGAAGACGCGACTCTGGGCTACGTGGCGCGTGAGTTGCGCCAAATGGGTTTCGCCGCTACACTCGAAGAATTGCGCCGTCTGCCCTGAAGAATGGAACGCGAATGACGCGGAAAGGACGGATTGACGCGGATAAAAATCTGCGTAAATCTGTGGTTTCTGCGCTAATCTGCGTCCGCTTTTCTGAAAATAGAACGCGGACGACGCGGAAAGGGCTGATCAACGCGGATATAAAATCTGCGGCAATCTGTTTTTTCTGCGTAGTCTGCGTCCCGCTTTTCTCTTCACATAAGGAGTCTTTTCTATGCCCCGCATCGTGCGCGCTGCCCTCGTCCAGGCCACTTGGACCGGTGATATGGAATCAATGATCGCCAAGCACGAAAACTACGCCCGCCAGGCAGCCAGCCAGGGCAGTCAGGTCATCTGCTTTCAGGAGTTGTTCTACGGCCCCTACTTCTGCCAGGTGCAGGACCGCAAATTTTATGCCTATACCGAGCCGATCCCCCACGGCCTCACCACCGCACGCATGCAAAAGCTGGCCCAGGAGACGGGGATGGTGCTGATTGTGCCGATGTACGAGGAGGAGAAGCCCGGTCTCTATTACAACACCGCGGCGGTGATTGACGCCGACGGGCGCTATCTGGGCAAATACCGCAAGACCCACCTGCCCCACCTGCCCGGCTTCTGGGAAAAATTCTACTTCCGTCCCGGCAATCTGGGCTACCCCGTCTTTGATACGGCCGTGGGCAAAATCGGCGTCTACATCTGCTACGACCGCCACTTCCCCGAAGGCGCACGCTGTCTGGGGTTGAACGGCGCTGAGATCGTCTTCATCCCTTCCGCCACCTCCCGCGGACTTTCCCAGCACCTGTGGAAAATTGAGCAGACCAGCCACGCCATCGCCAACGGCTACTTCGTGGGCACAATCAACCGGGTAGGCATCGAAGCCGAGATCGGTGACAACGACTTCTACGGCCAGAGCTACTTCTGCACGCCGCGCGGCGAATTTGTCACCACCCTGGGCGACCGCGATGATCTGCCGGGCCAGGGCGACGCCTTCCAAGAGGAGCTGATCATCCGGGATTTGAATCTGGACTTGATTCAGGAAGTGCGCCAGACCTGGCAGTTTTACCGAGACCGCCGACCGGAAATGTACGGGGAGATTGTGGAACTGTAAAGGATATTGGGATATTGGGATATTTCGTAGTGACATCGACGGGACATCACTATCCAATATCCCAATATCCTTCTTCTTTCCGCGAGGAGAATAGGACAATGCAAACTCTGATCAAGCGGGGCACGATTGTGACAGCCTCCGACACCATCCAGACGGATGTACTGATTGACGGCGAGCAGGTGGCGCTGATCGGGCGCAATTTGCCGGAAGATGGCGCGACAGTCATTGACGCCGCGGGCAAACTGCTGCTGCCCGGCGGCATTGACGTCCACACCCATCTGGAACTGCCCTTCGGCGGCACCCTCTCGTCGGATGATTTCTTCACCGGCCACCGGGCCGCGGCCTTCGGCGGCACAACCAGCCACATTGACTTTGTAATCCAGCCCATCGGCGGCACGCTGAAGCAGGGCATTGACGAATGGCACAGCAAAGCCCGCGGCAAGGCCGCGATTGATTACGGCTTCCACATCGCCATCACCGACCTGCGCGACGAAGTGATGGCTGAGATTCCGTCGGTGGTGGGCGAGGGCATCACCAGTCTGAAATTGTTTATGGCCTACAAAGGCGTCTTTCAGGTGGACGATACGACTCTTTTCCGGGCGATGCAGGTGGCGGCGGCCCACGGCCTGCTGGTGATGGTCCACGCCGAAAACGGGGATGTGATCGCTGAACTGACCACAAAGCTCCTGGCCGAGGGCAAGACCGCACCCAAATATCACGCCGTGGCCCACCCCGCGCTGGCCGAGTCCGAAGCCACCGGGCGCGCCGTGGCCCTGGCCGGCATCAGCGGTGCATCGCTCTACGTCGTGCATATGACCTGTGCGGAATCGCTGGAGCAGTTGGCGCTAGGCCGGGCGAAGGGTTTGCGGGTGATGGGCGAAAGCTGCGTGCAATATCTCTACATTTTTGAGCAAGACTTGGCCCGTCCCGGTTTTGAGGGGGCCAAATTTGTCTGTTCGCCCCCGGTGCGCCAGCCAAAGGACGCCGTGGCGCTGTGGAAGGCGCTGGCCGACGGCACGCTGCAAGCCATCTCCACCGACCACTGCCCCTTCTGGTACGCAGGGGGCGTCAATGGACGTATCCCCGGCAAAGAGTTGGGTATGGAGGGCTTCCATAAAATCCCCAACGGTATGCCCGGCATTGAAGACCGCATGGGGGTGATGTGGCACGGCGGGGTCAACGGTGGACACTATAGCGCCAATCGCTTCGTGGAGATCACCGCTACCAACCCGGCCAAAATTTTCGGTCTCTACCCGCGCAAGGGCACAATCGCCCCCGGCAGCGACGCCGACATTCTGATTTGGGATCCACAGAAGGAACACACCATCTCTGCGGCCACCCATCACATGAACACCGACTATAACGTCTACGAGGGGATGAGCGTGCGCGGCTGGGCCGAGAAAGTCCTTCTGCGCGGGCGGCTGCTTGTGGACGGGGACGCCTGGCTGGGCGAACGGGGCAGCGGGCAATTTTTGCGGCGGCGGCCCTTTGCGGAGATTCTTTGACCGCAGACCGCAGACGGCGGACGACGATTGCGGTCTGCGGTCTGCCGTCCGCCGTCTCCCTCTACTGAGCGAGCACACGCATGAAATTATTCAAACCCGTTCTCTATTTCTTGCTGATTCTCCTCCTCCTGGCCCTGTTCTGGGAAGGCTACAAACTGCTGGCCGCGCCGGGCGGCGTCTACCTGGCCGGGACATTTCCGGTGGAAGCCAGCGCGGAAAAACCAGCCGGCCCTCTCTGCGCCAGCATCGGTCTGTGCCAGGTGAAGCTGCCCATCCGCGCCGACGACCGGGCCATGCCCCACATCAGCGATATTATCGGCACAATTTTCCAGCCGCCGCGCCGGGGCAGCGACACCCTTCTGCTGACGATTCTGGCCCAGGCCGCGCTCTTTACCTTACAGGAAGCGCTGGTGGGATTTGTGTTGGGCGGGGTTCTGGGCTTTGTGTTGGGCGTCGTCTTTGCCCATTCCGGTCTGTTGGAGCGGGGACTCCTACCCTACGTCGTCGCCTCGCAAACGGTGCCGCTGCTGGCGATTGCACCGATGGTTGTCATCTGGTTTGGCGGCAATTGGCTCTCCGTGGCCCTGATCGCCGCCTATCTCACCTTCTTCCCGGTCACAATCAACACCCTGCGCGGGCTACGCTCACCGGAGCCGACGGCAGTGGAACTGATGCACTCCTATGCGGCCTCCTCCTGGGACATTCTGTGGAAGCTGCGCGTGCCCGCCGCCCTGCCCTACATCTTCACAGCGCTGAAAGTTTCAGCCACGGCCAGCGTCGTGGGTGCCATCATCGGCGAGCTGCCCAGCGGCATCGCCGACGGGCTGGGCCGGGTCATCCTCAACTTCAACCAATACTACGCCACCGGCCCGGAGAAGCTCTGGGCGTCGATCCTCTTTGCTTCGCTGACCGGGATGGTCTTTTTTCTGCTTGTAACGGGGCTGGAAAAAATCTTCGTGCGCCAGGCGGTGGAGGTGTGAAGACTACCCAATCGCTAAAACCCGCGGGCGCAACGCCACAATCCTCGCCGCCTCCCTCCCCTGATAGACCCGGCTGGTGAGCAGGGCTAGGCACAGGTCCAGGGCCGGCTCGCACCAGAGGGAGGTGCCGGTAACGACTGTGTGGCCGAAGCTGAACGTTCAGAAGTCACTTTGTGTTTGTAAAATTCCTATCCCAATCCATTTGGCAACACTTACATTTACTGCATTTCCTAGACTTGCGTATCTAGCAGAGTCCATTCCTCCGGGAATCCCTGCAGTCTTTCGTATTCGGAATGGGTCATGTGGCGAACAAATAGCATCGCTTCTTCCTCTTGAGTCAAGAGTCCAAGTTTCTCCATCACATCGAAATCCTCTTCCTTGCGGGCCAGAAGTATGTGTTCTTCCAATTGCGGCATTTTGGATAGTGTACAAATCTGAGCCGTTATCGCCTGTTCCAATTCTTGGGGCAAGGGTTTCTTCCGAGCTTCTGCCCTCTTCAGCAGTGACCGCAATTCGCTCGTTATCAAAAAGAACTGTACAGGCGAGTCTTGACTTATAACTTGCGACAATAAACACTCTACGACGGCGTTGGGGTGTTCCGAAGTATTTTGCATCGAGTACTCGCCATGCCAAACCATACCCGAGTTCATCCAGTTTCGAGATAATGGTTCGGAAATCTTCCCCGTTATTGCTACTGAGAAGTCCGGGAACATTTTCCAGGATAATCCAGCTTGGATTTCTATGCTGGGCAAGTCCGATGAAATCAAAAAAGAGTCCACTTCTATCTCCTTGCAATCCTTTTCTCTTACCATTGTTCGCCAAGGATACATCTTGACAAGGAAAACCTGCGCACCAAACATCGCTTTCAGGAATATCATTTGCATCTAAAGTTGTAATATCATCGTGATATGAGATATCTGGCCAGTGCTTTTGGAGTACTTTCTTAGTTGATTGACTCTTTTCACATTGGAATACTACTTGCATGCCGGCTTGCTCCAAACCCAAATCAAAGCCACCAATGCCAGAAAAAAAGGATGCGACTTTCATATGTCTACACCAACTTCTCTCTGGTATCTATTATCTCAATGATGCTTGCAAATGTAGGTAACTCCGTTATGCGATCAAATCGATCTTGTAAAAGATGAATTATTCGAACACGGTCAAAAACGATAGAACCGTGAATATCGTGTGGCTTCCACCAGGCTCCGTTATTATCTCTAAAACAAAATGGAATAAATATAGCATTGCTCGGCGGAACTGTTAAAGTTATTTTTTGTCGCCACGCATCAAAACCGGATGAATGCTGTTTTGATGACCACTCATCGTAGCTACAAGCACATTGACCAAATATGCAAAAAAGACCGCCGTTTGAATCGCCTAATGGCAACCAGCCCACAATATCTAAACCCCCATCTCCGACATCCTGTTTAGATAACTTATCTTCGTCTATTACAACTCTCTCATTCAATAATTCGCTTAGTTGTTTGATTTTTGAAAAAAGATTTCCTGACAATTTGTTGCTTGACGCAAACCCACCAGTTCCAAAGACATAGATATGAGAACCGTCGGGAAAGCATTTTTGCATCGCAAGTTCGCTAAGAGCCTCAAAATCTCTGGCTATTCGCGTTTTTAGCGAAGGTGTGACATATTTTAAATTGGAGGCAATTAGAAAGAACACATAAAGTGTATGTTTTAGAGTCAAATCATTTTTTCGACTGAGGCCATCACCTTTATTTTCCATAATGAATGGGTAAAAATCATATCCATCTCTATCAAAAATCCCAGAGCGAAATACTAAATGATTAAACCAATCGTCCACTCTTAATTCTAATTTGTTGGAGCGCACGTCATTAGGATCGTTGAGAGATAAATCGTCTTGTAAAGTACTATCAATCCCGATTTCATCCTGAAATCGGTCTAAGACATCAGCTTTTGTGATCACCCCGTCTACATTTAGTAAGCATAGTAATTCAATAAAATCGCCCCATAAATGAATGTCTGTTTTAGAAGGTAGTTTATTAATATCAATAAGCGTCACGGCAATATCCTGTAAATGAATCCATTACAAAAAAGTCAGCAAGTAATATTAATCAAAACAAATCATTGTTATCCATCAACTTTTCAGAGCCTGTTTAACTCTGGTAGCGCCTAAGGTATCCCATGCGATTATTTGGCGCTACAGGAGAGAAAGCTCGGCAAGAGCCTGTTTAATAATTACAGGCTCTCATCCACAACTGTTCGGAGATTCCTTGCTATTTTTTGAATTTCCAATAGAATCTCTGAATCAGGCGAAGAAAATTCATTAACTAAATGGAGAGTATCCCGTGCTAGTTGCAAACGAGATTTTGCTTCTGCAAGAGCTTTTTGGAAAACCTTAATTGGGACGTCGGTAAGCAATACTGCATCGGATAGGGGTGCCCCATTTTTGAAGGCATCTCTAGCTTTCTCATGACCTAATACGCTGTTCAAGTCTCCAAGATTTCTGGATTCACCCAGTCTAGTTCGACCTTCACTATTCTTTTCAAACATCCATGTTGTTAGGTCTTTGAGAGCATCGAGATTGAGTGACTTGAGATCTCTATCCTGCGCATCAGTCATACCAATATAGGCATGAATTTTTTGGTATTGTAGTGCCGTAGTAAGAACAGAAAAATCAATTTTTCCTTCCTTCACCAATCCATCAATTTCAAAAAAACCTTCATCCGCTACTTTTTCAAAAACAGCAAGTCCCGCTAAAGTTCGACCAACCACATCGGATCTGCTCCCAATAATCTTTGCTAATATCCGGTGCTGTTCCACTTGAGTACCTGATGTAATTGTGGTCAACAATTGTTTGAGATATTTGGCTTTTGCCAAAGCACCCCAAGTTTTGATACCAGTAATATGACGATAGCCCAAATAATAGATTATGTCATCGCGGCGTGGGAAAATTATTACGGGAATATTTTCTGGACGATATTTCGCTTGTTCACTAGCTTCTTTGACCGCGATCTTCTTTACTGGGGCAGTTTCTGGATATAAAAGTAGCTTTGTTGCAGCTAAACGTCGGTTTCCTTCGATAACAATGTATTGATTATTTGCGTTTTCTTTAGGTACAACAAGAAGTGCTTCACCTGGAAAGTAGCCTTTTTCCCCAATAGACATCATCAATTCTAAAATTGCCCCATCCATGATCATCCATTTTAAGACGTCTTCTTCGTTTGGGTCATCGAAAGGTAATCGTGGATTTTTGGGATCGAAACGAAGATTGTTGAGTGGTAGGTCGGTAATAGTGTGCATTTCAGACATGACACCGCTCTCCGTTGACAGTAAGATTTCTAAGTTTGGGAGTTACTTCGATTATTATAGTATGGAGTTTTGGGTTTAGATAAATCTGTGGTGACTGTTCGGATCTTTTTACAAGCAAAACAACGTTACCTCCTTCCCATTACTGCTATAGTGCTCCTAAAAGCGAATGGGAGGAGTACGCGAATAGTTGACGTGTAGAAATGTCTCTTCGCAATCCCAACCGAACAACCATTCGTGTCATCTTCTTACTCGCTGTAATTTGGCTGTCGACTATACCGCCTTACTCCGTACCAACGTAAAATCTAACGCACAGGCGTTAGTTGTTCGCTCTGACCCGTGAAACGTGAGAGTAGGTCACATACACTCACGTTTCACAGTTCACGTTTCGGCCCGCAAGTTGTGGTTTGGCCACCTTATGAAATACGCAACACACTACCCCTCCAGCGCCGTCCCCACGCCCGCTGCTCTGGCCTTTTCCACCACCAGGCGGGCCACGGCCACATCCTGCACGGCCAGCCCCACGGATTTAAAAAAAGTGATCTCCTCCGGCGATGTGCGGCCCGGTTTATGACCAGCTACGATCTCGCCGATCTCGCCGTGGATCTGGTCCAGGGTAATCTCCCCGGCAGCCAGCGGAATGACCAGATCACCCGCCTCGGCCAGGCAGGCGCTGGTCTGGTCTGTGACGATGGTGGCACGCTGGATCGTGAGGCTATCCACCTCGCGCGCGGTGGGCAGGTGAGAACCGACCGCGCTGATGTGTGTTCCCGGACGCAACCAATCGCCGTCGAAAAGCGGCGCGTGGCTGCTGGTGGCGGTGATAAGAATATCCGCTGAACGCACCGCCATCTCCAGATCAGCGGTGGCCTGGACGGGGATACCAAATTTCTCGGTCATTACCGCGGCAAAGCGCTCCCCGTTGGGGGCATTGCGAGAGACAACCCACACCCGCTCGATGGGTCGCTCGCACAGTACCGCTTCCAACTGGTGGGGAGCCTGTGCGCCGCTGCCAAAGATCGTCACTACCGCTGCGTCGGGCCGGGCCAGATAGCGGGCTGCTACCCCGCCCGCCGCGCCTGTGCGGATGGCGGTCATCAGCCCGGCCTCCATCACCGCCAGCAGCCGGCCATTTTGCGGGTCAAAGAGGACGAAATTGCCCTGGATGGCGGGCAGATTCGCCTTACGGGGGTTATCGCCGTAGAGCGTTATAAGCTTGACGCCCAGGCTGTCGCTGCTGCCGCCCACGTAGGCAGGCATCGTCAATAGGCTACCGGCATGGGGCACCACCGGCATATTCGTGCGCAAGGGCAGAACCGTTTCTCCTGCGCTGAGCAGACGAAACGCCTCCGCCACCGCGTGGATGGCGTCGGCCATTCTCAAAACGGCGCGCACATCGGCGCGGGTAAGCCAGAGGGCCACGGTTCTTCTCCTGTGGATAGGGCAGAAAATGATGGGGAAAGGATAGCACAAAGCGCAAAAAGAGTGAAACGAATTTGTTGCAGTGAAGTCATAGACGGGCTGCCCTGTTCTGTATTATCATAGAGGGGATCAGTGGGAGCGCCCAGATAGAAAAATTCTACGAAGAGGAGCTATTCGATGCGTTTGACAATCATCCACCCTGCGATTGGCCGCAAACCCGGGCAAAAGTATATTGGCACCTGGCAAATGGAACCCCTGCCCGCAGCCACCATTGCCGGACTGACCCCACCGGATGTGGAGGTGAAGTTCTATGACGACCGCATGGAATCAATTCCCGTAGACGAGCCGACCGATCTGATCGCTATCAGTGTAGAGACCTACACGGCTCGCCGCGCTTACCAGATCGCCAGTGACTACCGACGGCGGGGCGTGCCGGTGGTAATGGGCGGTTTCCACGCCATGCTCTGCCCAGAGGAGGTGACGGAGTATGCCGATGCGCTCGTAATCGGGGAGGCTGAGGAAGTCTGGCCACAGCTCATAGACGACGCCCGCCACGGCACGTTACAAAAAATCTACCGCGCCCCGCGTCGTCCCTCTCTGGGGGGGTTGCGCCCCGACCGCTCGATCTTCCGGGGCAAGCGCTATCTGCCCATCGGCCTGGTAGAGGCAGGGCGGGGCTGCCACTTCAAATGCGACTTCTGCGCCATCCAGACTGCCTTCGAGCGCACCCAGACCCGCCGCCCGGTGGATGATATAGTGGCGGAATTGAAGGGTCTGCGTGATCAGAACAAGCGCTTCTTCTTCTTCGTGGACGACAATATCACCAGCAATATGCGCGAGGCGAAGGAACTCTACCAGGCGCTGATCCCGCTCAAGATTCGTTGGGTGAGCCAGGCCAGCATCAACGCTGCCCACGATGAGGAGTTCCTCGATCTGATCACGCGCAGCGGCTGTGAAGGGCTGCTCATCGGCTTCGAGAGTCTGAACCCGGAGAATCTGCGTGCGATGGACAAAGCCTTCAATACAATGAAGGGGGGTTACGAGGTTGCCCTGGCCAACCTACGCCGTTACGGGGTGAAGCTTTATCTGACTTTTGTCTTTGGCTACGACGAGGATACAACCGAAACCTTCCAGCAGACCGCCGACTTTGCCCTGGACCACAAAATTTACATAGGGGCTTTCAACCACCTGACCCCCTTCCCCGGCACACCCCTCTACCAGCGGCTGCAACGGGAAGGCCGTCTGCTCTATGACGCCTGGTGGCTGGATGAACGCTATCGCTACAATGTGATTCCTTTCCAGCCCAAGCGTATGTCGCCGGAAGAGCTGCAGCAGGGCTGTCTGGAGGCGCGTAAAGCCTTTTATTCCTGGCCCAGCATCCTGCGCCGCAGCGCAGACCGGGTGAACCGGCCTGATCTCTTTATGCTCTGGAACTTCTTCCTCATCAACGGGATGATCCGGCAGGAGGTGGCGGCGCGGGATTACTATCCCCTGGGTGATCCCACATGGCAAGGGGAATTGGTGAAGGCGGGGTGAAGAAGCAACCATATCAGGACTTACGCAGCCGGGAACGCCGCCATCCCTGGCGGCAGCCAGCAGGATGCTGGCGTTCCCAAGAGTAACTGCGTAAGTCCTGCATATATGCCGGGAGAACCCAACACACTGCGCTCTACTGAGCGACTATCTGCGCAAACCTGCCAGAATTCAAAGAACCGACACCGGATCCACATCTACCCGCCAGCCAAAGGGGATATCCATCCCGCGTAGAAGGCGGGCCGGGTCGGGGGCGCGTATCAGGATCTGCCAGCGGTGGTAGTCCCGGTGGCGGGCGAAGAAGGCGGGGGCCGGGCCGATGACATCGAAATTTGCGCTGGGCAGGGCCATTTCCCCCGCGCGGGCGCGCAGGGCTGCGGCCATCTCGGCGCAACGCGCTTGCACTGTTTCCAACTTCTTGTGCCAGAAGACCAGCCGGACCAGCCGCGCAGCCGGAGGATAGCTCTGCTCCCGGCGAAAGTTCATCTCGCGCGCGTAGAAGCCGGCGTAGTCGTGTGCAGCCGCGGCCTGCACAGCGTAGTGTTCCGGCTTGTAGCTCTGGAAGATGACCCGCCCACCGCGTGCGCTGCGCCCGGCCCGGCCTGCCACCTGCGTCAGCAACTGAAAAGTGCGCTCCGGCGCGCGGAAATCAGGCAAGTATAGCCCCACATCGGCGGAGACGACCCCCACGAAAGTGACCAGCGGCAGGTCCAGCCCTTTGGCGATCATCTGCGTGCCCACCAGCACATCCGCTTCGTGGCTGGCGAAACGGGCCAGAATCTCCTCGTGGCTGCCTTTGCGCCCGGTGGTGTCGGTGTCCCAGCGCAGAATGCGGGCGCGGGGCGAAATCTCCTGCACAGCTTCTTCGATGCGTTCCGTGCCGCTGCCAAAAAATTTGATGCGCTTGCTCTTGCACTCAGGGCAAATCTCTGGGATGGGGTGGCGTGCGTTACAGTGGTGGCAGACCAGCTCACTGACCCGCTCGTGATAGGTGAGGGGGATGTCGCAGCGCGGGCACTTCTCCACGTGGCCGCAATCCCGGCAGAGGACGAAAGTGTTGGTGCCGCGTCGGTTCAGGTAGAGAATCGCCTGCTCCTGCGCGTCCAGTGTAGCGTGGAGTTCACTCTGCAAACTGCGGCTAAAGATACTGCGGTTGCCCGCGCGTAGCTCCTGGCGCATATCCACAATCTCGACGGGAGGAAGCTCGGCGTAGATTGGGGACAGGGGATTGGGGATTGGGGATTGGGGATTGGCGATTAGGGACTGGGAAGATACTTCCCGATCTCCGATCCCCAATCCCCAAACCCCTGTCCCCAATCCCCT
>CAMDEX010000203.1 GCA_945897075.1 Litorilinea aerophila | reverse complement strand
GTGCGCCTAACTCATACCTCCTAACTCCTATCCTTCCGGATGCAACAACCTGTGTACTTCCTGCGCGCTGTTGGCCTGCAGCGCCCTTTCGGCCAGACGCCGGGCCGCGTCGCCGTCGGTCTGGCGCACAGCCTCTTTGACCAGCGCCACCGCCGGGGCCACAACACTGACTTCCGTTACGCCCAGGCCGAAGAGCAGCGGGAAGATAGAGGGGTCACCGGCCATCTCCCCGCAGATAGAGACGGGAATCTCCGCCATCTGCCCGGCCTGACAGGTCATGGCGATCAGGCGCAGCACGGACGGGTCCAGGGGCGAGGCCAGACTGGCCACCGCACTGTTCACCCGGTCGGCGGCCAGCGTGTATTGGGCCAGATCGTTGCTGCCGATGCTGAAAAAGTCCACCAGCGGGGCCAGCCGATCCGCCAGCAGGGCCGCCGCGGGCACTTCGATCATCACGCCCAGTTGCAACCGCCCGCCGGGGCGGTGTCCTTCCCGGTAGCCGGGGATACCATCCAGCACGTCCAGCACTCGATGGACCTCGGCGACTTTGCTCACCATCGGTACGAGAATGCGCACCAGCCCGGAAAAGCTGCTTTTCACGGCAAGGGAGACCAGCGCCTGCAACTGGTCGCGCAGCAGTTCCGGGTGCTGTAAAAGCAAACGGATGCCGCGCACGCCCAGGAAGGGGTTGCTTTCGCTGATTTGGGGCAGATAGCGCACGGGCTTGTCGCCGCCGATGTCGAGCAGACGCACGGTGAGAATCTCGCCCGCCATCTGACGGCTGATCAACCGGTAGGCTGCGATCTGTTCCGTCACCGTCGGCGGCGTTGTGCGCTCTTGGAAGAGATATTCTGTGCGCAGAAGACCGATGCCGTCGGCCCCGCTGTTGGCAACCTGCAACATATCTTCCTGGCTGTTAACATTGGCGTGTACCAGTACCAGCCGTCCGTCCCGCGTCAACGCGGCTGTGTGGCTGTGGGCTTCGGCGTTGATGCGCAAGGCCAGCAGACGTTGCCCGGTCTGCTCGTAGCGGGTCAGCAACTCGGCGTCCGGCTCGACCAGCAGACGCCCGTGTAGACCGTCCACCACGGCCAGCAGGCCAGAGGGCAAGCGCAAAATGGCCGAACCGACGCCGCAGATAAGCGGAATGCCCAGGCTGCGCGCCAGGATGGCGGTGTGGGCGGTGGGTGTGCTGGCGGCCAGGGCAATCCCCGTCACGCGCTCGGGGGAGAGATGGGTGGCGTCGAAGGGGGTCAAATCCTCGGCCAGCAAAATTGTATTGGGTGGCAGTGCGGTCAATTGGCGGGCCAGGGAGACGCCGCTGAGATGGGCCAGCAGCCTTTGGCCCACATCCCGGATATCCACCGAGCGGCTGGCGAAGTAGTCGTCGCTCAGGTTTTGAAAAAGCT
Organism: Litorilinea aerophila; assembly: GCA_945897075.1. Lineage (GTDB taxonomy): Bacteria > Chloroflexota > Anaerolineae > Caldilineales > Caldilineaceae > JACQGT01. The sequence goes on along the minus strand of CAMDEX010000203.1, from coordinate 10,788 downwards.
GGACCAGTTCGGATGTGATCTGCTGGGTGGCGGTGGCCGCGCTGGTGCCCCGGTCAATCGCAGCGCGGATACCTTCTGTCAATAGCCGGTCGTGCAGAATCTCCTGGTGGACGCGGAAGATGTCGGCCAGCGCTGGATTGTCCATTTTGGCCAACTGGGCCAGTTCGTCATCTACCTTTTGGCGGGCGTCCAGATAGCGCTGCCACTCCTGCTGGGGCGCTGTGGATTGCTCCACCGCCCCGCTGTGTGTGACATTGGGGAGAGACGTATAGGTGTAGAGTCTGCCGATACCCACGCCGGGGGCGGCGGGCAGGCCGGAGAATATCTGTTGCAGTGGGTCGCCTCTCTACGCAATCATTGCCACCGGCATCGGCTGACGCATAGCCTGTTCGATCTTCTTCTGATACTCAGGCCAGTCGTGCAGAATGATGGGGTTGAAATCCGCTCCAGTCGGCCATTCAATTGTGCCGGTATCTGCGTTAAGCTCCGCCTGCCGAAAGAGCGCAGGATTGCGCAGCGGTACAAAGACCGAACCGTACAAGATAGAACTGAAGTCAATGATCCGAACTGTGTCATCACTGAACGTAAATCGGATCTCGTATCCGTTTAGAAATTCAAAATCGGTAACTGTGCAGGGCATAGTATCAGACCGTCTTCTTAATTCAACTATTAACCACCAGCGGAGACGAGTGAGGCTGGTCCGTGAAAAAGCGCACACAACGCATCCAGCGCATCCGCCGCGTCCGGCCCCGCTGCCTGCAAATGGAGGACGTGGCCCTGGCGCGCCTGGAGCTGCATCAATTGCAGGATGCTTTTCACATCCACCTGGCCGGAACTGCGGCTCAGATTTTGCGCGGTAATTTCGGCTCGGTAACGGTTCGCCACTTGCACCACATCCTTGCCCACGCGCAGATGTAGCCCTTGCGGGTCACGGACCGTCACAGTGGCCGAATGTTCCTCTCGTGCGGGCGGGGCGGGGGGAGCGCCGGGGTCGGGTCTGTTCATTCCTCGTCCGTTGGTCAATGAAACGTGAAACGTAATGCGTGAAACGTGAAGCAGCCGCTGATCATCCGCCTTTCGATTCTACGGATATTGTACTGACAAGCCAATGACCTGTGAAGCGTCAATCGTGACTACCCTCACGTTTCACGTCTTCAGGCATTCTCTCCACCTTGCGCGCATAGAGCGTCTCTTCCGCCGCGGCGTTGACTGCCTCCAGCGAGCCGCCCATCCCCGCGTGCAGGGCCGCCACAATCGCGCCCTCCACCAGCGGCGCATTGCTGATCAGACAACGGCTGCGTTGCGCATCGGGCAGAAACTCCAAAGCCATCTCGGCGCTCAACACCGCGCTGCCCATATCCACCAGCAACAGCACACCGTCCTCGCTCCAGACGCTTTGCGCAGCCTCCAAAATAAGCGTCGCATCTGTGCCCAGCGCGTAGGGGTCGTCGGTCAGCCCGCCAGCCGCGGCCATTTTCACCCCGCCGCCCGCCATCTGCTCCGCCAATTGGCAAAGACCGTCGGCGATCAACCGGCTGTGGGAGACAAAGACCAGCCCGATCACGGCTCTACCCAATCCAGCGTGCGGGCCACGGCCTTCTTCCAGCCCGCAAAGCCGCTCTCCCGTCGGGCCTCGTCAATCTGGGGTTGCCAGCGGCGGTCCATCTGCCAGTTATCGCGCAGCGCGTCCAGATTCTCCCAATAGCCCACAGCCAGCCCAGCGGCGTAGGCCGCGCCCAGACTCGTCGTCTCGGCTACCCGCGGCCGGATGACCTCCGTACCCAGAATGTCGGCCTGCAATTGCATCAGAAAATTGTTGGCCGTGGCCCCGCCGTCCACCTTCAGCGCCTTCAATGGCACGCCGCTGTCCGCGTTCATCGCTTCCAACACCTCCCGCGTCTGGTAGCAGATGGATTCCAGCGCGGCCCGCACAATGTGCGCCCGGTTGATGTAGCGGGTCAAGCCGACGAGAACGCCGCGCGCGTCGCTGCGCCAATAGGGGGCATAGAGACCGCTGAAAGCGGGCACCAGATAACAGCCGCCGGCGTCCTGCACACTCTGGGCAATCGTCTCGCTCTCGGCCGCGTTCTGAATCAGTTGCAGATTGTCGCGCAGCCACTGGATGGTGGCCCCGGCCATTGCAATCGAGCCTTCCAGCGCGTAGACCGGGTATGCGTCGGCGAACTGGTAGCAGACGGTTGTGAGCAGACCGTTACGGCTATGCACAATCTCCGCGCCGGTGTTGAGGAGCATAAAGCAGCCCGTGCCGTAGGTATTCTTGGCCTCGCCCGGTGCAAAGCAGTTTTGCCCGACGGTGGCCGCCTGCTGGTCGCCCAGATCGCCGCAGACGGGAAACGCCCCGCCAAAGGGACCGTCGCTGCGGGTCATCCCATAAAAACGGGGAGCGCTGCTGGGGCGGATTTGGGGCAAAAGGGAGCGGGGAATCTCCAAAATGCCCAACAATTCGTCGTCCCAGTCCAGCGTCTCCAAATCCATCAGCATTGTGCGGCTGGCGTTGGTGGGGTCGGTGACGTGCTGGCCGGTCAGATGCCAGATCAGCCAGGAATCCACCGTGCCAAAGAGCAGATCGCCCGCCGCGGCCCGCGCGCGCAGACCGGGTATGTTGTCCAGCAGCCAGCGAATTTTCGGTCCGGAGAAATAGGTTGCCAGGGGCAGACCCGCTTTGCGATAGAAAGTCTCGGCGTGGCCGGCGGCTTCCAGTTCCTTACAGATGCGATCCGTGCGCGTGTCCTGCCAGACAAGCGCGTTGTGAACCGCCTCGCCCGTGCGTCGATCCCAGAGGATCGTCGTCTCGCGCTGGTTGGTGACGCCGATGGCGGCGATGTCGGCGGCGTTGACACCCGTTTTGTCCAGCGTAGCCCGGATCACCTGCTCGGTGCGCTGCCAGATTTCGGCGGGGTTGTGTTCCACCCAACCGCTGCGCGGAAATATCTGTTCGTGCTCCCGCTGGTCAGATGCCACCACCGAACCGGCGTGATCGAAGAGCATACAGCGGGTGCTGGTTGTACCGGAGTCTATGGCAGCGACGTACTGCGGCATTAGGAATCCTTTCAAGGCCAAGTAAAGAATGGAACGCGGATGACGCGGATCGGGCGGATAGGCGCGGATTTAATCTGGAAAAGCAGCGACGGCAGCCATCTTATCCGCTTTAATCCGCTGGATCCGCGTCATCCGCGTTCTATTCTTTCGGTGCGGGCGTACTCAGCGCGACTACTGCCACCTCGAAGAGCAGATAGGCGCTGGTTGCGCCGGGGTCCTGGTGGCCGATGGAGCGGTCGCCCAGATAGCTGGCCCGGCCTTTGTTGGCGCGAATCTCGGACGTGTGTTCCATGCCCAGACGGGCCGCCTGTTTGGCCGCGGCCAGCGCCACCGCCAGACTCTGTTGGGAGGCCAGGGCGGCTTCCATCGCCTCCACCGCGGGCTGGATGGCGTCCACCATCGTTTTGTCATCCACGTGGGCCTTGCCCCGCTGCTGAAGACCGTCCAACCCGTAGCGCAACATCCGCGTAAATTGGGGCAGGTCTACCCGTTCTCCGTTATGGGGGCTGGTGGCCGCGCGCAGAAAAAACGTGCCATAGAGCGGACCCGCCGCGCCGCCCACCGCGCTGATCAGCGTCATCGCCACTGAACGGAAGAGCGCACTCACGTCCAGGTAGTCGTTCTCCCCGTCCAGCAGCCGCTCGCGCACCTTTTCCATACCCCGGCGCATATTGACGCCGTGGTCGGCGTCGCCGATGGCCGCGTCCAGACGGGTAAGCTGTTCTTCCTCGGCAATAATGCGCTCTGCGTACAAAATCAGCCAGTTGCGCAACTGGCCGAGGGTGATCTCTTGTGCCATCCATCACTCCACTTTCGCTCTTATCTCAATCATCAGGGATGAAGAAGCTCAACTTTTTCCGAAAAGTTGAACTTCTGGTGTTGAGAAGATACCGCTTCACCAGTGCAACGTCGGCGTGTGGACCGGTGAGTCCCACAGACCGAGCAATTCCTCATCCAGACGCAGCAGTGTCACTGTGCAGCCGCCCCGTCCCAGGCTGGTCAGATAATTGCCTACCAGACTGCGTTGGACAACGATCCTGCGCTCTTCCAGAAATTCGTGAATGTATTGGAAAAAGAGAAAGAGTTCCAGGGGGGGCGTGCCCCCCAAGCCGCTGACCAGAAGCAACACCCGATCCCCGGCGCAATAGGGCAGGTCATCCACAATCGGCTGCATCAGCCGCTTGACGATCTCGACGATCCCATCCACCCGCTGTTCCACGCCTGGCTCACCGTGGATACCCACGCCCAACTCGATTGTATGGTCGTCGAGCGGCAGGGCGTGGAGCGAGCGGGGCAGGGTTTCGATGTTGGTGGCAAAGCCCATACTGCGTGCGTTGTGCGCGGCCCGCTCCGAGACAACCACCACCTGTTCCAGTGTGCGCCCTTCTTCCGCGGCTGCGCCGGCAATGCGGATTACGATCGGTGCCGCACCCAATCCGCGCCGGTTGAATATATCCGGGATGGCTACGTCGTCGTGGACAAGTACCTGGCGGGCGCAAATCCCTTGCCGGCTCAACTCTTCCGCGCAGATTTCCGCATTGAAGACCGCACCGGCATAGTTTTTGACGATATAGACGACGCCTGCGCCCTGCTCTACGGCGTGGGTGGCGGCCAGGAGTTGATCGGGGGTGGGGCTGGTGAAGATCGGTCCGGGACAGGCCGCGTCGAGCATCCCCAGCCCTACGTAGCCGGTGGGCAAAGGCTCGTGGCCGCTGCCGCTGCCGCTGATCACCACCACTTTGCCTGCCCGTCCCGGCTGTGTACGCTGCACAAAATCGGGATCAAAATGAACTCGTAGCAGGTGGGGATAGCAGGCAGCCATCCCAGCCAGACTACGGGCGATAGAGTCTCCGGGTTTATTGACAAAACTGTGCATAACGACTCGCTAGACCTGCCAGGTTTCAGAAAACCTGGCAGGTCTCTCCCTACCAGATGGTAATTATCCGCTCTTTGCCATCCTTCAACTGTTGGCGGTTGCGGCGCAAGGCCATAAAGATGCCGATGAAGGCCATCACACCGAAGACGGCGTAGGGCCAGGGCGCGATATCATTGATGGCAAAGAGCAGCAGTGTGGCGAGGGAGACCGCGCCGACAGAGAAAGTCCCCACCGACGCCATCCGGCTCCACCAGATAAGCAGCGCGCCGGTGATCCAGACGATGCCGCCGGCCAGGGGAAAGATGGCCATGGCCGTGGCCGCCGCGGTGATGCCGCCCGCACCGCCGTTGAATCCAGCGAAGAGCGGCCAGTTGTGTCCCCATACGGCCGCGCCACCGGTCAGACCAACGGCCAGTGCGATGAGATTGGCATCCGCGCCGGGGAAGTAGTTTGCGGCCAGGCTTTTCACCAAGATCACCGCCACTGCCCCTTTGATGGCGTCGCCCAGAATGGTGGGGATAGCGGCTTTGAGACCGGCAGCCCGCCAGGCGTTGGTGCCTCCCGTGCGCCCGCTGCCCACTTTGCGGATGTCCACCCCGTAGAGCCGCGTCACCCACAGTCCGGTGGGGATCGATCCAAGCAGATAGCCGATCAGCGCACCGATGGGAATCAGAATCCAGTCCATTTTTCCTGCTACCTTTCAGGTGTCCATAAGTGAGCTAATCTACTCTGGACATCGTACTTGTACTCGCTTCAACTGGCATTGCCCCAAACAACACAGGGTCTTATACGCCATCCACGAGCGATTACGCTCGACGTAGCCACTACCGAGCGTTCTGATTATCGAGCTACAACCAGACGAAGCGCTTCCTGTTCGATGTTCTTTGCTGCGTTCCAATCCCGCGGATGGAGAACGCCGCAGCCCTGGCAAGTCCACTTCCGATCCGACAGGGTTAATTCCTTGTTGACGTATCCGCAGTCGGAACAAAGTTTGCTACTGGCGAAGAATCGCCCAATCTTGACCGTGACCCCACCAAAGGCGTCAGACTTATAGCAGACCTGTCTTGCAAATTCGCCAAGTCCAACATCGGAGATCGCCAGCGAAAGTCTACGATTCTTCAACATGCCTTTGATATGCAGCTCTTCCAGCCCGATGAATGCGTAGGTCGCTGCAATGGCGTGACTGGCTTTGTGTTGCGCGTCCAATCGGCGATTCGCTACCGTAAGATGGAATCGTTCTAACTTGCGTTTCGCCTTCCACCAGCGGTTACTGCCCTGTTGCCGGCGCGACAAGGATCGAGACAACTTGCGTAGGCGGTTTATCTGACTGCGTAACGGTTTTTGGTTCTCAAACTCGCTGCCGTCAGATAGTGTTGCCAATGCCTTAATGCCCACATCAACGCCAGTCGATTCCTTCTCGAATACAATCGGTTCTGGCTTGTCAATCTCGACCTGGATTGAGACGAACCACCAGTCAGCCGAACGGGAGACAACCGCACCCATGATTTTCCCGCTGAAGCGGAGCGCCTCTGCCATGTTAACTTCACCGAGTTTGGGGATGCGAATGGTATGTCCGTCAACCCTGAACTTATCGTTGTTCAACCGGAACGATTGGTGGCTGGAGCGTTTCGACTTGAATTTCGGAAATCCAACCTTTGCACCCTTGCGTTTCCCCGACTTGGAGTCGAAGTAGTTTTTCAGAGCAGTTCCCAAATCCTGGAACGCGCCCTCCATAACATCCTTTGCCACATCGTACACCCAGGGAAACTGCTCTTGTTTCAGCGCGTTGAACTCCTTCTTGGCCGCCATCATACCGTAAATGGCGACACCTTGTGACTTCGCCCACTTCCAACGATCCAGTCCCCAGTTGTAGACGAATCGCTTTGTGCCAGCCGCCTTGCGGAAATATATCTCCTGTTCAGGCGTGGGATTCAGTCTGATCTTGTGTGACCTGATCATGTACGCAAAGACTCACTTTCGCTCACGCGTGGACACAATTTCAACACCAGAGATCGCCTCCTGCGGAAGCTGTAGAGCGGACTAACAGTCCGCTCACTCTGGGCGGACTAACAGTCCACCCTACGGTCTAATCTCCCGCGCCGAGACGTGTAGAGCGGACTAACAGTCCGCTCTACGGTCTAGTCTCCCCTGCCGAGACGTGGGGGATGGGCGGGCGGCCATTCTCGGCCAGCGGGGGCGGCGCAGTCTGGCTGACTCCCTGCATGTGGAGCTCCCCGTCCAGGACTGCGCCGTCGTCCAGCAGAAAACTCTTGACAAAGAGAACGCCGCTGACGTGGCAGCCCGCCAGCAACTCGGCCCGGTCCGCCCGGATCACCCCATCAAATTCGCCGCGGATGCTGACTGTGCGGGCGCGAATCTCGGCGTGGACGCGGGCATTTTCTGTCAGAATCACATTGGCCGGGGTTTCCAACATCCCCGACTCCATCACGCCGTCAATGCGGATGCTGCTGTCGCTGCGCAAAACGCCGTTGTAGGTGGCGCGGGGGCCAATGATGACTTCGATGGCGTCGGGTTCGGGACGGTTGGAGCGACGAAACAAGGCGTTTTCCTGTGCTTTCTAAACGTAAACCCGGAAAAGTTTTAGAACACGGGGCCCCCAGGGGGCACCCCAGAATTTGCGGATTCAATCTGCGTTCATCTGCGAAAATCTGCGTCCAAAGTTTTTCTTGGAATCACTTAAACGTAAATCAGCTTCTTAGAGATGCTGCGGCCCTGGTGGATGCGGTTGATGATGTCGGCCAGAAGAGGGGCAACGGAGATGATCTCCAACTTTGGGTGGCGGCTGGCGGGGGGAACAGGCACGGTATTGGTCACCACCAACTTGCCGATGCGGTCGTCAGCGCTCAGGCGTTCCAGAGCCGAGGGCAGCAAAATCGGGTGGGTGATGGAGAAGGCCGCTTTGCCCACCGCACCGGCGTCGTAGAGCGCATCGAGCTGCTTGAGAACGCTGCCCCCGGCCATCATATCGTCAATGACGATGGGTTGCCGCCCGGCAATATCGCCCACTACGTGGGTGGTCTCGCTGGTCTCAAAGCTCATACGCCGCTTCTGCATCACCACCAGCGGCAGGTTGAGCAATTCGGCGTACTTTCCGGCCAGGCTGGCCCGCCCCACGTCCGGGCTGACAATGGCTGCGTCGGCATATTCGGGTTTCTGGAAGTATTCAACCAGCAGGGGCAGGGCACTAAGCGGGTCTACAGGGATATTGAAGAAGCCCTGCAGGGCGCGGGCGTGGATGTCTATGAAAATTACCCTGGCCGCACCGGACATTTCCAGCATATTTGCCACCACGCGGGCGCTGATGGCTTCGCGGCCGCGGGCCATGCGTTCCTGGCGGGCATAGGGAAAATAGGGGATGACGACGCTTACGCTGTGTGCGCTGGCCCGGCGAAAGGCGTCCAGATAGAGCAGTAGCTCCATCAGGTGATCGTTGACCGGTCGGCTACAGGGCTGGACAAAAAAGATGTCCTGATCGCGCACCACTTCATCAATGATCACATGGATTTCGGTGTCGGGGAGGAAACGGCTGGTGGCTTTGCCCAGGGGAACGCCGAGAATGTCGGCGATCTCTTTGGCGAGGTCGGGATGGGCAGAGCCGGAAAATATCCGCAATGGATGGTAAGACACGGCGTTTTCCCTTGGCGATTGAAACGGGGTTCTGTGGGATCGTCGGCGAAACACCACAGCTTCGGACAGTTCGTTCCTACGTGCATTATATGATAGCATTCAGGGCAGGGCAAAAGAGGGGGGATTAGAGATTGGGGATTGGGGACTGGGGATGGGAGATTGGAGATTGGGGATTGGGAACTGGGGAGCGGTGTGACCCAATCCCCAGTCCCCAATCCGCAGTCCCCGACACATTTTTATCAGGAGAAATGAAATGAGCCGTCGGTTGTTGATCGCTACGCACAATCCTGGCAAGGTGGCGGAGTATAAGAGTCTGTTGGCTGATCTGCATTTGGTCGTGACCTGGCTGGACGAGGTGGGGATCACGGAAGATGTAGAGGAGACGGAAGATACGTTCGAGGGTAACGCTATCCTAAAAGCCCGCCATTATTCTGCGTTGAGTGGTCTGTGGACTTGGGCCGATGACAGCGGGCTGGAGGTGGACGCGCTGGACGGGCGGCCTGGGGTGCTGTCGGCGCGCTATGGGGGCAAGGGGTTGACAGACGTCGATCGCTATCAGAAAGTGCTGGGCGAAATGGCGGGGATTCCTGAGCGCCAACGCACGGCCCGTTTTCGCTGTGTGGTGGCGATTGCCCAACCCGGCGGCAAAGTGGACACGCGGGACGGTACATTGGAAGGGTTGATCGCCCATGCGCCGCGGGGCAACTACGGCTTCGGCTACGATCCGATTTTTTACATCCCCAGTTTCCACGCAACGCTGGCGGAACTGGAACGGGGCGTCAAGAATGAGATGAGTCACCGCGCCGAGGCCGCGGCCAGAGCGCGCGAGCTGCTGGGGGTGATGCTTTCCGAGGCGGAGGGGGGGAGGAGTGAGAGGGACAAAGAGTCAGCGCGGGTAAGCCCAAGTTGACCGTAGAGGCGTGAAACGTGAAACGTGAGAGCGCCGTTCGATTTCACGTTTACTTCGATGAACTCAGTACAAGTCACGTTTCACGCCCTTCCACACCACATCCACACCTGCAAACCGCTTCTCCATCACCTGCAACGCCTCTGGATTGTTGTCTATCAGAATACAGTTGCGTTCCAATGCGAGCGCCGCTTCGCCAAAGGTTCCGCTGCCCGCAAAGAAGTCCAGGAGCAGATCGCCGGGCCGGGAATGGACTTTGACGATGCGGTCCAACACCCCACGCGGTTTTTGGGTTGGGTAACCAGTCTTCTCCTTGCCATTGGGGCTGACGATTGTGTGCCACCAAGTGTCCGTGGGCGTCTTGCCCAGAGCCGCCTTTTCCGGCCCTACCAGTCCGGGGGCCATATAGGGGATGCGATCAACCTCCGCCAGGTGAAACTGATAGTTCGTGGGGTCTTTGGCGTACCAGAGGATGTTGTCGTGCTTGGCGGGCCATTTCGTTTTGGAACGTGCGCCGTAGTCGTAGGCCCAGATAATTTCGTTGAGGAAGGAATCCCGCCCGAAGATCGAATCCAGCAGCACTTTGCAGTAGTGGACTTCCCGGTAGTCTATGTGAAAGAAGAGACTGCTGTCGGGTTTCAGGATGCGATAGGCTTCGACCAGACGCGGCTGTAAAAAGCCCAGATAGTCGTCGAAAGTGTCGCCGTAGCCTTTTGTGCCGATCTTCTCCGTGCGATAGCGCTTGCCCTGAAAACCCGTGCGATCCCCATCGGCGTCCTGGGTGGTGGCAATCTGTGTGCGGCTCTGAACTTTGCCGGTGTTGAAGGGCGGGTCAATGTAAATCAGGTCTACCGAAGCGGAGGGCAATTCGCGCAGGATTGGCAGGTTGTCCCCAAAATAGATAGTCAGCTTTGCCATCGCATCATCCAGTGCCCCTCACCCCTCGCTTGAACAAACCAAACCAACCACAAAGTCACGAAGACACAAAGAAAAAACCAATCTGATTCCTTCCCTATCCTTTGTGACTTTGTGTCTTTGTGGTTCACATCCTGACAAATTACAACCAACCACAAAGTCACGAAGACACAAAGAAAAAGCCAATCTGATTCCTTCCCTATCCTTTGTGACTTTGTGACTTTGTGTCTTTGTGGTTCACATCCTGACAAATCACAACCAACCACAAAGTCACGAAGACACAAAGAAAAAGCCAATTTGATCCCTTCCCTATCCTTTGTGGCTTTGTGTCTTTGTGGTTCACATCCTGACAAATTACAACCAACCACAAAGTCACGAAGAC
>CAMDEX010000202.1 GCA_945897075.1 Litorilinea aerophila | reverse complement strand
ACCAGCGGGCGCGTCGCCGGATCTATGGCATAGTCGGCGTATACTTCGTCCAACAAGCGATCCACTTCGGTCTGGGTGAAACCCAACATCGCTTCAAACTCCGGGCGCAGGGTGATGATCGAAGCAATGTTGAAGCCCGACGCCAACTCGTCAATCAGAATCGGCAGCACGCCGGTGATAAAGACGTTGGCAATCGCGCCGGTTTCACGCCCTTCTTTCAACCCCTTGAAGAAGGATTTGAAAAAACTGTCGTCGGCGATCAGTTGTTGGTAGAGCAGATCTTTGTGGCCGGTGATCAGTTGATTGGCGAAGTTGTCATATTCATCAATGATGACATAGAGCGGGGGTAAGCCGTACAGACGCAGGGCCGTCAAGACGATGCTCAGGTTATCGGCTACCGGTGCCTCCTGATTCAATTCGGGCAGGAGATCGCCTGTCACCGCAGCATACTCATGACGCAGACCGTTCAGCGTGAAATTGCATTGGCGCTTAAAGCTTCCTTCAATATCACGGATGGTCGGCCCGGTGGCAATGGGGGAAAAATTCAGGTAAAGGACAAGGTATTGGCTGTGCTGCCCGGTCGGGTGTTGACCGATCCAGGTGTGACCAAAGAGTTCGTCAAAGTGGGCCGCGTAGTTGCGGTCATAATAATAGCGCAGGATCGAACAGAGCAGCGACTTGCCAAAGCGCCGCGGACGCAGAAAGACGGGATTGCGTATCCCTTCCAATTGAGCGATGTAGGGGGTTTTGTCCACAAAATAGCCCCTATCGCGCACCAGAGCTGCATAATTGGCTTCGCTATACAAGATTCGTTTTTGCATGACTCCCCCTTTTCGTCGCTGTCATTCGCCATCCCCTGTGACAGTCTATCCTTAGTATACCACCCCTTGCCCTGCCCCACCCAGACAGGTACCTGGACAGCGCCGGACTGGTTTCTGTGAGATTTTACACACTGATGACTGCTCACCTTATCCCTTTTGTCAGGTATCCTCTACACCCTCTCCTCCGGGTCGAAAAGCCGTTTGTATTCCAGCACGGCAAAGCGGTCTGTCATCCCGGCGATGTAGTCGCAGACGACGCGCTGCAAACCGCCCGGCTGGGTCGCTACCCGCTGTTGGGTGGCGGGGGGGAGTTGTTCCGGCTCAGTCACAAAGGCGTCGAAGAGACGGCGCACGATGCGATTGGCTTTGGAAGCCATACGCACGACCCGGTAGTGGCGGTAAAAATTGGTGTAGAGAAAGCTCTTGAGCTCCCCATTTTCTGCGGCCAATTCCGCCGAGTAGCCCGCCACATTCGCCGGCAGGGCGCGCAGATCCGCCAGAGTCGCTACCCCTTGCCGCTCCAGCCCGGCGGCCGTGGCGGCGATGGCATCGCTGACTTCGATCCCCACCAGACGGCGGATAAAGCGGTGGCGGGTCAGTTCGTCGTCCAGTTCCACCCCACCGGAGATGCCCAGACCCGCCACCACCCGCCGCGCCAGCGCCAATTCCAGCACAGCCTCGGCTTTTAGAATCCCGGCGCGCAGCCCGTCGTCCAGATCGCTGGTGTTGTAGGCGATCTCATCGGCCAGATTGCTCAACTGACATTCCAGGGTGCCCCGTTCGTCCGGGCAATAGTCGCGCGCATCCACTACATCGTAGGCGGTGTCGTGCTTGACCACTCCCTCGCGCACTTCGTAGGTCAGGTTCAACCCCGGATGTTCTGGGTAGCGCCGCTCCAATGCGGTGATGATGCGGTAGGTCTGCTTCTGGTGGTCATAGCCGCCGTGGGCCGCCATCAGACTGTTCAGCGTTGTCTCGCCTGTGTGACCGAAGGGGGGATGGCCCAGGTCGTGGGCCAGACAGATGGCCTCATTCAGGTCTTCGTTGCAGCCCAGAGCGCGCGCCAGCGTGCGCCCGATCTGCGCCACTTCGATGCTGTGGGTGAGCCGGTTGCGGTAGTGATCGCCCTCGGAATAGACAAAGACCTGTGTCTTGTATTCCAGGCGGCGGAAGGCGGTGGTGTGGATGATGCGGTCGCGGTCGCGCTGGTAAGCGGTGCGGTAGGCGTGTTCGTCTTCCGGGTAGACGCGGCCGCGGGTATGGCTGTTGCGCATGGCAAAGGGGGCGAGAAGCGCCTCCTCACGGCGTTCCAGTTCCTGGCGTGCGATCTGCATGGCAGCCTCCTTTCCTGTTCGGGTGAAAACACGGATTACAGAATTGACGGATTTGCTGGTTCCAGCATTAGTAGACTGCAACCGTCGGGCAATTTCAGCGGTCCGCCGTCTGTGGTCTGCGGTCTACTGAAGTATAGCACAGCCGATTCCCTTTCTCCTGGATTTGGTGTACAATGTACCCAACGCCCCGTGCCAGAGTCGCTGTCCGCCGTGTCAACAGTCGTCGTAGGTCGGACTGGTAGTCCGACCGGCATTGTCATCGTTATCAGTATCAAACGGTCGTGTCGCCTGTCGTATAGAATGCGTAAAGGAGCAGCCAAATGCCCAGTCCCTTTCCAGGTATGGACCCCTATCTTGAAGACCCATCGATCTGGCCTGACCTGCACCAGCGGCTGATCAGCTATATCTCGGAATCCCTGCAACCCCAGGTGCGCCCAAAATATATCGCCCGCATCGGCGAACGGGTGGAAGTGGTGGAGTACGGCAGAAATTACGTGCCCGATGTGATGCTGGTGCAGCCGCCGCTGGGCGCGCCTTTCTTGCCGGAGGCTACGGGTGTACTCGTAGCCGATAACCCGTTCAAACTGCGCTTTCTGGACGACAGACGCCGCGTGCCGTTTATCGAGATTGTCTATCGCGAGACGGGCGACCTGGTGACACTGATCGAAGTGTTGAGCCTGGACAACAAACTGGGCAGAGGACGCGAAAAATATCTGCGCAAGCAGAATGACCTGCTCGATTCCCAGGTCAATCTGGTGGAGATCGACCTGCTCAGTCTGGGCCAGCCCACGACTGTGGCCCAGACGGAGCCGACCCCAGACCCGCCCACCTCTCGTTATATCGTCTCCGCATCTCGGGGCGGATACCGCGAGGAGGTCGAGTTCTACCCCATCTCCCTGCGCGACCGGCTGCCCCGCTGTCGCATCCCGCTGGGCATCTACGACGAGGACGCTGTGCTCGACTTGCCCGCGGTCTTCACCCGCTGCTACGACGTGGGCGGCTACGATCTGCTCATTGACTACACGCAGCCGCCGCCGGTCTCCCTCTCCCCCGCAGACGAGGAGTGGATCTCAGCGCTCCTGGCAAAGGGGGAGAATGTGAATGGCCCGTTACGACTTTGAAGTCATAGGCGAGATAGAAGTGGTGGAAACAATTGCCCGGGGTAGCAGCGTTCGTATTCGACATTTCCTGAATCAGACTTACGGGCGCGGCGATTGGCGTAAGCGAAAAGGCATCGCGTTGGTTCGCTACGAAGACGGACGGATGAGTCGTGCGGAAGTCCACTGGTTTGAAGCGCACGGTATCGGGCGCGTGCTACAGAAGGTCATCCGAGAAATCGATTGAGGAATGGCAATGAATAAATATGTGCGGTGTCTACGAAACGAGACTTATTTTCGGGGTGATGCGGCCGAGAATTTTACGCCTGATCTCCTGGTGGGGGAAGTCTATCGTGTGTTGCCGGTCTCGCACACGGAGGAAGAACACCACTTTATACGGGTGATTGATCGTAGTGGCGTGGGGTATCTCTATCCCCGCGACTATTTTGAAATGCTGACTGAAGAAGAACTACTCGCCTCGCCTGCTGCTATAACAGTCTATATGAGTCTGCGCGACAAAGTTGAACTTCGCACCCAGGCGGACAGGCAGTCTGAGCAGTTGCAGAAAAGTGTATCAATGTCCCATATCGTGCGCGAATGGGTGGAAGAACATCTCGACCTCGCTTCCCAATAAAGAGCCTGCTATGCCTACACCCGACTTTGACCCTTTCCGCTTTGACGATCTCCTCACGCCCGGACAGCGCGGTCTGCGCGATCAGGTGCGCGCTTATATGGAAACGGTCGTGCGCCCGGCCATCAACGACTATTGGGAGCGGGCAGAGATGGCGCGTGACCTGGCGCTGGGGCTGGGCAAGCTGCCGATGCCGATTATCGGCGGCACGCTGACCGGCTATGGCTGCGCGGGGTTGGACAATGTGAGCAGCGGGCTGGTCAAATACGAACTCTGTCGGGTGGACGGCTCGGTGAGTACGCTATTCGGTGTCCACTCCGGGCTGGCGATCAGTTCGATTGCCCTGCTGGGTTCGGAGGAGCAGAAGGCGCGCTGGCTGCCGTCAATGGTGGCGATGGAGAAGCTGGGCGCGTTTGGCCTGACCGAACCGGAGCGCGGCTCCGACGCGGCCCACGTGCAGACGACGGCCCGCCGGTTGGGCGACTATTGGGTACTCAACGGTCACAAGCGCTGGATCGGCAACGGCACCATCGCCGACATTCTGATCATCTGGGCGCGGGACGAGGGCGGGCGGTTCGGCGGTTTTGTGCTGGAGAACCCCCGCGACTTACCCGGCTTCCAGGCCGAGACAATCACTGGGAAAATCGCCAAACGGGCGGTGCATCAGGCCAACATTTCCCTTTCCGACGTCCACATTCCAATTGCAGACCGGCTGGCCCACTGTAGCAGCTTTCGGGATTTGAACGCGGTGCTGGACTATACCCGTGCGGGCGTGGCCTGGGAAGCAGTCGGGCTGGCCGCGGGCTGCTACGAAATCGCCCTGGACTATGCCTGCCAGCGGGAGCAGTTTGGCAAGCCCATCGCCAGCTATCAGCTCATCCAGGCCAAGCTGGTGGAGATGGCCGCGGAACTGAGCCAGATGCAACTGCTGGTCTGGCGATTGGCCCGGCTGATGGACGCGGGTCAGGCCAGCGCCGGGCAGATTTCGTTGGCGAAGCAGAGCTGCGCAGCCAAAGCGCGCAAAATGGCCGGCCAGGCCCGGGAGATTTTGGGCGGCAATGGCATCCTCATCGAAAACCACGCGGCTCGCCTATTCACCGACGCCGAGGCAACCTATACCTACGAAGGCACGAATGAGATCAATCTGCTGATTGCCGGGCGAGAAATCACTGGTATTTCAGCGTTTGTGTAATGGTCAAAATGAGGGTGGAAAGAGCTGGACGAAGATAAACGCAGAGCTAAGGAATTTATGATGTTGCGCAAAGGTAGAACCGGAATTGTTGCCCATCGTTGGTTGTGGCCTGTCCTGTCACTGGCGGCCATCATTGGTTTGCTGACGCTTTTTTCTGGTTTTGTGACCAGCCGATCGGAAGCAAAGGGACGGGAAGACGCAGGTCTGCCAGCCTCTTCTATGAAGATTGCGCCTTCTACATTGCAGGAGTCCGTTGCCCAGACATTCAGCGTGCAGATCGCCAACTCCGGAGATGATGTGGAGGAGCGGCTGTCGGATGGCTATATCTATAAGACTAGCAGCGATCTGGAACTGGGCGACGATCCGGGGACCCTGGGGGAGCAGACGGTTGGGCTACGCTTTCAGGCTGTGGGGGTGCCGCGCAACGCGACCATTCAAGAGGCCTACATTGAATTTCAGGTGGATAGCACCGATGCGGTTGCCACGACGGTCAGCTTCAGGGCCCAGGCCGCGGACAACCCTGTAGCCTTTTCCAACGCGGCGCATGATCTGACCAGCCGTCCACAGACCCAGGCCCAAGTGACGTGGGCGAACATTCCAGCCTGGAGCCAGTCGGGGGTAAAACAGCGCTCCCCAGACCTGTCATCTCTTGTGCAGGAGATTGTGAACCGGGGCGGTTGGCAAACGGGCAACAGCATCGTGATTATCGTCGATGGCAACGGAACCCGCACCGCGGATTCCTACGATGGCAACCCGGACGGTGCGCCGCGGCTCTATATTCAGTTTGGCTCCGACGCTCCTTCTCCCACCCCCACGACGACCGGGACGCCGACCGGGACACCCCCTGCCAGCACTGAGAAGTGGGTTCGCATTGGACAAGCCTCCGATGATGTGGAGGAGCGGCTGTCGGATGGCTATATGTATATGACCAGCAGCGATCTGGAACTGGGCGACGATCCGGGGACGTTGGGGGAACAGACGGTTGGGCTGCGCTTTCGGAATGTGGGGGTGCCGCGCAACGCGACCATCCAAGAAGCCTACGTCGAGTTTCAGGTGGATAGCACCGATACAGTTGCCACGACGGTCATCTTCAGCGCCCAGGCCGCGGATAACCCCCTCGCCTTCTCCAGCGCAACGCATGATCTGACCAGCCGCCCTCAGACTCAGGCCCTGGTGGTCTGGTCAAACATTCCAGCCTGGAGTAAGTCGGGTGTCAAACAACGCTCCCCAGACCTGTCACCCATCCTGCAGGAGATTGTGAACCGGGGCGGCTGGCAGGCGGGCAATAGCATCGTGATTATCGTCGAAGGCAGCGGAACCCGCTCCGCGGAAGCCTATGAGGGGGACCCGGACGGCGCGGCGCGGCTTTACGTCCGCTTTGGCCCAAGCGGTTCGCCCCAACCTACGCCCACCTCCACCACTACACCTCCGTCAGCGCAGACTGCTACCTCTACACCAACTCCGACATCTACGGCGACGCCCACATCTACGCCGACGGCTAGACCCCCAGCCGCGTCCATTCGTTTTGCGGTGATAGGTGATTTCGGTGCTGATACATCGGCTCTGCAAGATGTGGCTGCTATGATTCAGGCCGAGAATGTGGACCAGATCGTTACGGTGGGTGACAATCGCTATAGCGCAAACGCCTTTGACACAGTGATCGGTCAATATTTCTGTAGCTTTCTGGCAGGCATCTCTGGGGGAAACCACTGTCCGACAGGGGATAGTCCGGTCAACGGCTTTTTTCCCGCCTTGGGCAACCACGACTATAACGACGGTGGTGGGATCAACCAATATCTGAGCTATTTTGATCTGCCCGGGCCGGGGGTGGCCTCTTCGCAGACTTCGGGAAACGAACGGTATTACGATGTCATATCGGGCCCTGTCCACTTCTTTATTCTGGATAGCGAGGCGGCACGCAATAGTTCCTCCGAATTGGCGGCCCAGCGCGCTTGGCTCCAGGCCCAGGTCGCCGCCTCTGCCGCGCCCTGGCAAGTAGTGGTCATGCACCACCCACCATATACTTCCCCTTCCAGCCATAGCTCCAACAGCGCTCTACAATGGCCGTATCGAGAGTGGGGTGTCGATGCTGTCTTGGCCGGGCACAATCATTTCTACGAACGGATCTTCCGGGAGGGGATCGTCTATTTTGTCAATGGTCTGGGTGGTCGGAGCATCTACTCGATCAATGGCGTACTTGAGGGCAGCCAGGTGCGTTACAATGGGGATTACGGGGCGATGATCGTAGACGGCGACGCGCTCTCCCTGCGTTTCCGTTTCCTCTCCCGAATCGGTGTGGTGATTGACGATTACACCTTGACCCAGGCGGCGCCGACAACACCGACGGCTACATCGACGACTACGCGCAGCCCCACACCCAGCCCAACGCGCAGCCCCACGCCCACCTCAACTGCCATAGCAGGTTTAACTTCCACGCCTACGGCCACATCCACAGGAATCACCACCAGCGCCGACCTGATAGCCGGCAAGTTGGAGGTGACACAAGGCGTTCAAAACCTGCGGAACAGTGTCCCATTAGTGACCAATAAGCGTACTTTTGTGCGCTTTCATGCGCGCACGGATCAGGGTGTAGTCCGTGCGCCGGCCCAGTTGATCGCGCAGCGGGGGAGCGCGCAGGTGGTCCTGCGGCCTGTCAATGGACAAAACAGTGCGCTTGACCTGCGTACAAGCCCTGATCGCAAACGCATGGATGACGCTTTTCTCTTTGAATTGCCCAATGGTTTTCGGGAGGGGAGCGTTACTTTGACCGGGGAGTTGAACCCCCAGGGCACACTGAATGAAGCGAACCGGGGCAACAATTCGACAACTGTAACCGTTTCCTTCCAAACCGTTCCTCCGCTCTATCTGGTGCTGTACAACGTAAGCTATTCATATCAAGGACACATCAACGCTGTCAGCGATTTTCATCTGGATCGCATAGAGGCATGGCTGCGCCAGGCCTATCCGGCCCACGAAATCCAGGTGGTCCGTCGCAGTCTGTATGCCGGTTCCGGTGTACCCACTTGTGATACTGGCGATCTGTTGGACGATATGCGCAATGCCAGAATTCAGGACTTGAACAACCCGGCGATTCCCGACAATGCGGTCTATTATGGAGTGGTCTACGACGGCGGGCCGGATAATCAATTTATGCGCGGGCGCGGCGGTGGTTTTGTCGCCTGTGGCCCCACGGGGGTTCCCCAAGGGAGTTGGAGTTGGGACACGGACGGTAGTTTTGGCGATTGGTATGGGGGCCACGAGATCGGTCACGCCTATGGCGAGCCACATAGCCCATGCGGTGTCAGCGGGGATGCTGCGTTCCCCAACCCCGGCGGACTGATCAGTCCAACCCAGAGCGGAGAACGCGCGGTCTATGGCTTCAACGCCGCGACAATGGAAATCTATCCGGCGGACTGGGCTGATGTGATGAGCTATTGTCCAAAGCAATGGACCAGCGACTATACGTACCAGCAATTGCTCAAGACCTTCCAGACTTTTGGGTCACGTTTCTCTGTCCGGATGCTCGACGACCGTCAGGATCGGTTGCAGGTCAACGGTTTCATTATCTCCACAGGAGACGAAGCGGTGCTAAGTCCCCTTGTGGTGCTGCCCAATGTGGCGGATGTTATTGAGAGAATCCCCGGACCCTACACGATTCTGCTGCGCGATGCTGACGGTCAGGAACTTGCGCGCTATCCCTTCACACCCCGCGCCAGCCCGGCAGGGCCGCCCCCGCCGGGGACAACGGAGGGAGAGGAGCCGCCAGACGATCTGAGCGTCCACGAATTGGTGCCTTATGTCACTGGTACTGCCAGGGTAGAAATCCTGGGTCCTGCCGGGGACATGATAGGTCTGCGTCAGGCCGGGGTCGGCACTCCAGCTATCTCCATCTCAGCGCCAGCCCCCAACGCAATACTGAACGGGGAGAGTGTGGATGTCGTCTGGTCTGCCACAGACGCAGATGACGACAACTTGACATTCTCCGTGCTCTTTTCCGCGGATGGTGGTGAAAACTGGCGGCTGGTGGCCTCAACGATTGTCACTGACAGCGTGCCGATGAGGGTGACGATTCCCCGGGGCAATCTGACACAGAGCGCAAATGCCCGCTTTCGTGTCATGGCCAGCGATGGAATCCATACGGGAATGGCGGAGACAGAGGGCAGCCTGGTTGTGCCCAATCTGCCGCCAACTGTCCAGATCGAGGCAGACTCGGATGCGCTGACTGTCTACACAGGCGAAAGTCTGACCCTGGTTGGCAGCGGGTATGATGGGGACGACGGGACTCTAGCGGAGAGCCAATTAACCTGGCATTCCGATATAGATGGAGCCTTGGGCAGTGGACATCTGCTCAGTACCGTTTCTCTGGGGTTGGGCCGACATACCATTCTGTTGCGGGGAGAAGACGCTGTCGGCGCGACCGGCATTGCTGAAATTGAGGTGACCGTGGAATCTTTACCCACTGCAAGCTGGGAAATCTTTTTACCCCTGCTGGATGGTAGCCACACAAACAGCCAACCCTAATCCTCTCCAGATAGGGGAGGGTTGGGATGGGGCTGAGGTTTCAATAGGCGATTAAATTAGCACGTACACAAAGGAGAACCACCAATGCTCGCTGGCCTGATGATGGACTACCCCCTGACAATCGACCGCATTGCCGAACACGCCAACCGGATGTTCCCCCACAAGAAGATCAAGACGAAATTGCCCAGTGGCGAGATGCACGAGTACACCTACGCCGATTTCTACAGGCGGGTGAAGCGGCTTGGCAACGTGCTGCTGGGTCTGGGCGTGGAAGAGGGAGACCGGGTAGGGACCTTCGCCTGGAACAACTACCAGCACATGGAACTCTACTTCGGCATCCCCGGCGCGGGCGCGGTCTGCCACACGCTGAATATCCGCCTCTTCCCGGAGCAATTGGCTTATATCATCAATCACGCCGAAGACAAAGTGGTTTTTGTGGACGGCACGCTGCTTCCTCTGCTGCAACGGGTGGCTGGGCAGATTGGGGGCGTGGAGCATTTCGTGCTCTTCAACGCTGCGCCGGGTGTGGAGACGACGCTGCCGGGCAAAATCCACCACTACGAGGCGTTGATGGCGGCGGCGGACGACGAGTTTGAATGGCGCTCCACCGACGAAAAGATGGCGATGGGTCTCTGCTATACCAGTGGCACGACCGGCAACCCGAAGGGTGCGCTCTACAGCCACCGCAGTATGTACCTGCACACAATGGGTTCCTGTCTGGCGGGCGCGCTGGGGCTGACCGAAGTCGATGTTGTCCTGCCGGTTGTTCCTCAATTCCACGCGATGGCCTGGGGCTTGCCCTACGCCGCGGCCTTCACCGGCGCGGAGGTGGTGATGCCTGGCCCCCATCTGCAAGGCCCGGCCCTGGCCCAGATGATTGAGGAGGAGCGGGTGACGGTGGCGGCAGGGGTGCCGACGATTTGGAACGGTCTCTACCACGAATTGAAGAACAACCCCCGGGACATCTCCTGTATCCGGGCGCTGGTCGTGGGCGGCTCGGCCATGCCCCGCTCCCTCATCGAAGGCTATGAGAGCCAGTTGGGTGTCAACGTTCTCCACGCCTGGGGGATGACGGAGATGTCACCCCTGGGCACTGTCTCCAAACTGCTCAGCAGCCACGCTGACTTTCCTGACCACAAACAGTGGGATATGAAGGCCAAACAGGGCTATGCCATCGGGGGCGTGGAGATGCGCATTGTCAACGACGCGGGGGACGAACTGCCCTGGGATGGGACGACAATGGGCGCGCTGGAAGTGCGGGGGCCGTGGGTCGTCAAAAGCTACTACAAAATGGAGGGCAGCAGCGACAACTTCACGGCGGATGGCTGGTTCCGCACGGGGGATGTAGTGACCATCAGCGAAGAGGGCTTTATGACGATTACCGACCGCACAAAGGATTTGGTCAAAAGCGGCGGCGAGTGGATTTCGACGGTGGAATTGGAAGGGCTGCTGATGGCCCACCCGCAGGTGCTGGAAGCCGCGGTCATCGCCATTCCCCACGCCGAATGGGGCGAGCGTCCGCTGGCTGTCGTTGTGCCCACGAAGGACGCGGGCGAACTCGGCGCTGCTGATCTCCAGCGCTTTCTGGAAACCCGGGTCGCCAAATGGTGGCTGCCCGACGGCTACGCTTTTATCGGGGAGATTCCCAAGACCAGTGTGGGCAAATTCGACAAAAAAGTCCTGCGCCAGCGCTATGCGGCGGGTGAATTGATGCCAAGCTAAAAATAGATCATTCTCAACCAATTCGCCACCTGATTCCGGGAATGACCCAGGCACTCTTTGCAAACGCAGGGGAGCCTGTGCCATTCCCGGAATTGCTTGCCATCATTGACACACCTGACGAGCCGATTTACAATGACAGTGTACTTTTTGGGGGTTTCCATCTCCTCGACCCCGCCGCCCACGCCCCCCCATCGCGATTTCGACTTCTACTTTGGATGGAGAAAATTCCATGCGCCCTGTTCTGCCCCCCTTTACCCAACCGGCAACTCGCTCGAATGCAAAAATCGTCTGGCCCATTATGGCCCTGTTGAGTTCTTTGCTTGTCCTGGCCCTCTGGCTGGTTTGGTCCTCGCCGTCCCTCCAGGCATACAGCCCGGCGCGCCCGGTCAACGCCCAATCCCTACCCCAGGCTTTGGTGCCCCTGGATGGTATTGTGCAAGTGGCCGCTGGCGAAGGGCATACATGCGCCTTGACTACAGCGGGCGGGGTCAAGTGTTGGGGAGGTAACTATTTTGGTCAATTGGGTGATGGTGTATCAGGGCCAGGGGTGGACAAGGCAACTCCGGTGGATGTGGTGGGGCTGGGCAGCGATGTGGCCGCTATCGCCGCAGGCGGCACCCACACCTGTGCCCTAAGCACGACGGGCAGAGTCAAGTGTTGGGGAGACAACAGGATCGGCCAACTGGGCGACGGCAGCACAACGAATAAGGCCACCCCGGTGGATGTAGTGGGGCTGGGCAGCGGCGTGGCCGCCATCGCCGCCGGTCGCTGGCACACCTGTACACTGAGCACGGCGGGCGGGGTCAAGTGCTGGGGAGACAACGACTCCGGCCAACTGGGCGACGGCAGCACAACGCATAAGACCACCCCGGTGGAGGTGGTGGGGCTAGGCAGCGGCGTGGCCGCCATCGCTGCC
>CAMDEX010000201.1 GCA_945897075.1 Litorilinea aerophila | reverse complement strand
AGGTGGCAGAGCCACGATTTGCGTGCGAAAACGTGAAGACGTGAAACGTGAGAGTACGTCACATAAACTCACGTTTCACGTTTCAGATGCTTGGCCGACCGACTAACGCTTGTGCGTTAGTTCCTCGCTGGTACGGAGTATTGCGTATTCCGTATTGCGTATTCCGTAGGTAGTGGTGTATCGGTGCTTTTCGTTCTCGTCGGATGAGTGATGCGGGAGAATATTTCAGGACAATTCCTGTATAACGTTTCAACATCAATAGAGTCGGGATCGCCACTGACTTACGCAATACGAAATACGCAATACGTTCATCGCGTCGCACTGCCTGTCCGGGGGATCGGCGGCAGGGGATGCTGCGCCCGTCCAATACCCCGTCCTTCCAGCCAGGCCAGCACCTGCGCCAAGACTGCCTCTGCTGTCATGCCCCGTGTGTTCAGGATCAGGTCGGCGTGCTGGCGGGCGTGGAGCAGCCGCTGTTCTTCGGTTGCCAACCAGCCGCGATCCCAAGAGACATCCGGTCGGCGTTCGTGCTGGGTCGCCAGATCGATTTCCAGATAGATGAGCAGCGCGGGCGGGCGGATTTTGCGCCACATATCGGGTGTTCCGCTGTGCTCCTGGCTGGCGGGGCGGGCGTTGTAGCCCCGTTGCCGCAGACCGCCCACCAGTGTAGACTTGCCCGCCGCGCTCACACCCACCACTTTGATGAGCGGCAAGCCATCCGCCTCAGCCATCTTCATATAGGAAAACTCACCGCCAAGCGCCGGATGTCGTCGTCGTGGCTCTTGGCCACCAACTTCACCACCAGCACAGCGCAATCGTCCTGCGGGCGTTGATCGTCCAGCGCCAGCGCGGCGGCCAGAATGCCGTCGGCCAGCGCCTGCACCGGTGTGACACCCGCGCCGTCAATCTCCCCAATCACCGCTTCCACATCCATTTTGTGGCCCTTGCGCGACCCCGCCGTCAGAATGCCATCGGTAAAGACAGAGACTGTCAGCCCAGCCTCCAGGGGGATTTCGGTGATGGCCGGTTTGGTGTTGGGGTGGATGCCCACCGCCTCGCACGCTTCGCTGAGCCACTCCTGCGCCCCGTTGCGGCGCACAAGAATCGGGCAGCGGCTGTTGCGGCTGATGACGAGGGTGCGTGTGACCAGATCTACACTGACAATCGTCAGCTCGGCGCTGACTTTGCCCCCGCGTAGGGTACGCAGATAGTCGTGGGTGGCGCGCGCCACCGCGCCGTCGCGCACGCCCTCGGCCAGCAGACTCAACGCCTTGCGCGCCACCAGATTGCTGATCGACTTGGCGCTGCGCCCGCTGCGTTGTCCGTCCACCACGACCAGACTGATGCCGCCGTGGGGGCGCTCCACCATTTCTACGGTATCGCCGCTCTCGCTGCTGGCATATTTGCCGACCTTCGCCACCGCGGCCTGAATTTCTAAGCGTGTCATGGGCTGTCATTCAAACACGGGTGAGAAAATTTGTCAAAGGCCCTGAAAGGAGGAGTCAGTGAACAGTAATCAGTGAGCAGTCGTCACCGTTTGCCCACTGATTACTGTTCACTGTTCACTGCCCTATTGGGCGCGCAGCGTCACGGATACCTGGCCGGAGGAGACGGTGCGCCCCGAATTGCCGCTCACCGCTTCCACCAGGAAGGTGTAGTTCTGGCCCGCGGCGTCCGCCGGCACATCGGCGCGCAGGGTGACTGTGCGCCGGTCGCCCGGACCCACGCCCACGGAGAGGGCGGTGTCGGCGCAGTTGCCGTCATCGCGGCAGAGCGAGGCGCTCCACGGCCCACTCTTGCCCAGATTGACAAAAATTTCGTCGGCCAGTGAGCCGGTATTCTCCACGAGCAGACTGACTTCGCAGGTCTGGCCCGGCACACACTGCTTCTGGTTGCCGCCGTCCACCGTCACCTGCACCCCAAAGCTGGGCGGGATAGGCGTAGCCGAGGGTGTGCCTTCCGGCGTCCAGGTGGGGGTCGGCGTGAGGACGGGCGTGTTGGTGGGCGTAATCGTCGGCGTCACAGTGTGGGGCACCAGAATGACTGTGAGCGTGCGTATCTCCTGGCTGCCATCCAATTTGAGCGCAGTCAGCGTATAGCTTTGGCTGGTCCAGCGGACACAGACCTCCTTTTCGCCCCGCCCAGCCACACCGATCCCGTCCAAGAAGACGGCGCGCACATTCTCCACATCCCAATAAAGAATCGTACAGTCGCCGGGCAAGACCGACTCGTGGGCGGAGCGGAAGCTAATTTTTGCTTCGAGAAGAACCGGCGTCGCTGTGGCGGGAACGCCGCCCACCAGCGGTGCGCCCGGTGTGCTGGTGGGTACGACAAATTCGGGTATGGGACGGCGGGTCGGGGTTGGGGGTGTGTCGCCGGGCTGGGTG
This sequence comes from Litorilinea aerophila, assembly GCA_945897075.1. Taxonomy (GTDB): domain Bacteria; phylum Chloroflexota; class Anaerolineae; order Caldilineales; family Caldilineaceae; genus JACQGT01. The sequence continues at coordinate 9,913 of CAMDEX010000201.1, read as the reverse complement.
ATGACGAGCGCTCCGGCCACCGCGGTTGCCAGCTCCGGGGCCAGTGGATCGCTGTCCGCCTGGCTCTGGGGCGTGGGTGTTGTGATCACCACCGGCCCCAGCAGTCCGCCATTTTCCGGCGTGGCTGTCACCGCCTGGGGGAAGTCGAAAGTGGCTGTGGGCGTGGGCGGGGCGGTCACAATCACCGCGGGTAGACCCGGCGTCACTGACGGTGGCGTGGCCGTGACCAGCAAAATGACTTGGCCCGCGGGCGGCGCAGGCTGGTTGTCCACGCGCTGGGAAAGCGTAACAATGCCCCGCCCCACCAGTTGCCAGCCGGCATAAGCGGCCAGAGAACCGCCGCAGAGGAAGAGAACCAGCAGCAGCGAAGCCACCCCCGCCCACATCCCCAGCCGAGATGGGCCTTGCGGTGCGTCGTCAAAGGCAAAGTCCCCTGCCAATTCTGAGGCAATGGAGCCGTCTTGCGTGGGGATAAAGAGACCCGCGCCCGGTTCGACCAGCCGGAAGCGGGGGCAGAAGCGGTAACTCTCGCCCAGACAGTAGGTGGCCTGATCGCGAAAGAGCAACTGCTCGCCGCTCTCCAGCCCGTCGGCCGCGGGATCGACCAGATGAACCACAAAGCAGCGGTTTTCAAAGCTGGGATATGCGGCTGCGTCGCACCGATTGTCGTCGGCAGTGACCGCGCCCAGATGGGGGCAGATGGGGTGGGTCATCAACTCCTCTAGCGTAAGTCGGACTGTCAGTCCGACTTGCATTCGGTCGGGCTGACAGCCCGACTTACATTCTGTCGGGCTGTCAGCCCGACCTACGGAGCAACTGCGCGGCCAGGGCCAGCGCTTCGTCTGCGTTTGTCACTTCGCCCGCGGCTTGGGCCTCTGCTATTGATTCTAACAGAAAACCCACCATTCGCCCCGGTGCAAGATCGAGAGAACGCATCAGCGTATTGCCATCTACCAGTGTATTGCCCGCTGCGATGCGATTCGGGGCAAAGGCAAAGTCAATGATTCCGGTGATACCACCCAGATATTCGCCCCAATCGCCGCCGCGGGCTTTGCCAGGGGCCTGCCGGTCGGCCACAGCCAGGAGCAGCACATCCAGCCCAGTGCGGTCGTTGCGGCTGCCCGTGGCCGTGTCGCGCAGAAAACGATAGGCAGCCCGGCGGCTAATTACGCCGTCGGGGAAGGATTCGGAGAGGTGGTGGGGGCGCATGTGGCTGGCGGCCACGGCCTGGGCCACCTGTACCTCTCGTCGGCTAAAGCGTAGTGCATCGCTGCGCTCGCCCGCAATCGCCGCGCTGATCTCCTCGTGGCCGAAAAAGCGGATGCGCCGCGCGCCCGTGTCGTCCACCTCTTCAGAAAAGGCGGCGGGCTTGCCCGTGTCGTGGAAGAGCGCGTGCCAGACCAGCCAGTCGGCGCGGCTGTGCCCCGTTGAGAGTTCTTCGGACAGATGCGCGGCCAGCTTTTCCCGCCAGGGGGCCAGCGCTTCCTGCAAATCTGCGTCGGGCAATCTGTCCGTCTGGCCGTTGAACCAATCGCGCAGCGACGCCGCGTAATTCATCACCTGCGCCGTGTGGCCGAAGACATCCAGGCGGTGCGGTTCGCTCTGGGCTACGCTGTCCAGCGCGGCGGCTTCTGGCAGGACGTACACAAGCAGTCCCAGCCGGTGCAGGTCGGCCAGCGCGTCAGCGGGCTGGGGCAGGGCCAGAATTTTCCAGAGTTCGTCACGCTGTCGCTCTGGGCTGGCTTCGCACACGCGGGCGGCCAGGCTGCGCAGTTGGCTTTCTGTTTCGGCTGCGATGGCAAAGTCCAGTTGGCGGGCAAAGCGCACGGCGCGCAGCAGCCGGATCGGGTCGGCGGCGAGACTCTCACGGCTGACAACGCGTATCTGTCGCGCTTCGAGATCGTCCACACCGCCACACAGATCAACCAGCCGCGTGGACGCCCCCAGTCGCAATTCGAGGGCCAGCGCGTTGACTGTGAAATCGCGCAGGGCCAGGTCCGCGGCCAGATCGCCGCGCAGCGCGGCCAGATCGCAGACCAGCGGCGGCGCGCCCTCTCTGCTCAGAACAATGCGGGCTACATCGCGTTCTGTGTCCAGGGGGTAATAGGCCCAGCCCAGCCGATCCGCCACGCGCCGGGCTGCGGGCAGGACTGGCCCCGGCAAGGCCAAGTCGAGATCAGTCACGCCCGCGCTGCGGCCCAATAAATAGTCCCGCACCGCGCCGCCCACCACATAGAGAGTTTCGCGTTCATTTAATAACGCGTCCACCACCCCGGCAAAGTCGGGGGCGATGACGAGATTGGGAGATTGGGGGATTGGGAGATTGGCAGTCATCGGTCGTCTGCGGTCGGTCGTCCGCTGTCGTCTGTCGCCTTCCCACCCCACCCCACCCGCATATTGGGATCGCCGTAGAGGGTGTAGGCCAGCCAGGTGGAGTTGGCCGGTGCGCTTTCTCGGATGCCCATACGCGCGGTGTGAAAGGCTTCGCCCAGCCGCTTGCCCGCCTGGAGTTCAGCGTAGAAGGCCAGGGCGAAATCTGCGGCCAATTCGTCGTTTACCTCCCAGAGCGCGCCGATAAAGACCCCCGCGCGCACCTGGTTGATCATCTGGCTGGCCCAACCGCCCAGCCCGGCCAGGGAAAAGCCCATGCGCGCGCCGTGACAGGTGTTGAGAAAAATCAGCGCACGCCGTTTGCGCAGCCCCAGCACAGCCTCGCCCAGCAGATCATCCGGGCGCAACTCGGCGTTGTCCTCCAGCACAATCGCCGAGCGGTCAATGCTCTGGCTGTTGACCTGTCCGTGGGTGGAGAAGTGGAGCAGCTCCACACCCTCCTCGGCAACATGCCAGACCTGGGCCAATTGACGCAGCGGTTCGGCGACGGAGATATGGCGCGCGGCGAGGGCGGCAAAAAATTGCTTCTCGCGCTCAGTGGACAGCCCTGTATCGGGGGCCACCAGCCGGGCTGCGCCGATGATCAATCCGTCCGCCTGTCCCGGCCCTGCCAGCCAGCGGCTGAGCTGCCAGCCCTGGGCCAGAAAGTCATCGGCTGTGCCCTCCTCCTCATCCACCGGTTTCACCATCTCCCAGGGGATCCACGGCTCGTCGCTGATGATGTGCAAGGAGGAGAGCAGCCCCTGCTGGCGCAGTTTGACCAGCTTCCAATAGGCACGCTTGAGTTTGTCGGGAAAGAGCGCAATGTAGAGGCTGTTGCCGATCGCGGTCAGCCGTTTGGTGATGGTGGCGCTGGCGTCCGCGCCTGCCGCGTTGCTTTTGGCCCAGTTGTTCAACTCATCAAAGCGCTCCTGCATATAGGCCTGGGGTTCGGTCGCCAGCTCCACCCCGCCCATCGGTGCGTGGGTGGCGTCCACCGCCTGGTGGGGTGAATGGAGTTCAAAGGTCAGCCGCTTGCCATCCACCCGGATGCGCAATTCCACATCCGACGGGGCAGGCGGCGCAGGCGAGATGTTCAGGCTGGGTGCTGGCTGGCGAAAGGTGAGCGCATCGGTTGCCGCGGGGCTGGCGCTGACCGGCTGGCTGCTCACCTGCACCACAAAACGGGCGTTGCCGATCAGCCGCTCGGCGTGGCGAAAATCAAGACTGATCTGGCGTTCGCCCTCCTCCTGGCCCGCAGTAAGGATAAATGTCGCCCTGTCCGAGTCCTGAAAACTGAAGACTTGGATGCTGCGCTGCCAGGTGTTGGCGCGCTCGGCAAAACCCGGCGCGTCCAGGTGGACGTGAATCGTCTCCGCGGTGAATTCCTCTTGGAAGGGGACAAGGAACTCTGCGTCGCTGACCGATTGGGGTGCAGCTTCTTTGGTCAACTGGACGGTCAGCGGGCGGGTTTCGCCGGGTTTCAGCCGTTGGGCAAAGCGGATGTCGGTGTGGAAAGGAACGGTCAGGGCGGGTGGGGCAGGTTGCCCGCCGCCATTGGCCGCTGCTGACGGAGCGCTACCTGTCATTGGCAGAGGAAAGATAGCCGGATCGTCGGGGGCGGCCATCGCCAGTTCCCTCTCCAACCGTGGAGGCATCGCTTCCAATCCTTTCGCGATCTCAAAACTCTCCTCACCCGCTGCTTCGGCGCTGGTTGCGCCAATCCAGCGGGGGAAGATATCGCGCAGCGGCTTGGGGCGTGACGAGGAGCGCATAGACGGGGGTTCGTAGACCAGGGCCAGGAACTCGCCGCCATCCACAACCACCAGCGCCTTGCCTTCACGACGGCGCTTCCATTTGGCAACGTCGGCGTCGTTCATATCGCCGCTGATCTCCGCCACCCGAAAGACAGCCGGCAGCCAGGCCAGATCGGTCAGCGGGCGGTAGAGTTCGCTGTTGATCGCATCCTCTCCCAGCCGCGTCAACTGGGCATTGACCCGGTCAAAGCGTTCCACCCGGTAGCTGCCGTCATCCAGGCGGGCCAGCAGGAAAGTCTCCCGTTCGGGCAAGTCGCTCTCCAGAAAGCGTTGCAGAACGTCGCACATAAATTCGTAGCCCGCGGCCAGAATGACGTTGGCTTGGCTCTGTTGTTCGAGTATAGAACGGCTGATGGGCATGGCGTCTCCTTGCACTCAATAGAGAATATCTTCCAAATGGTGATCCTCGTGATCCTCGGCGCATTCATCGCAGAGCAGAACCGCGTCCTCATCAGAACAGGTGTAGCAATGCCAGATGGCACGCGTTGTCCGCCCTTCTATTTTGCACTCGATACAATTGCGATAGTGGGGCGCGTTGCGCTCAGTGATGCGCGGGTATTCCGCACCGGCCTCTGCTGCCCCAATCGCCTCCAGTTCGAGGGTGTGTTCGATCCAGTCGCCAAAGTCATAGACGTATTTCAACTGGTCGCCCACCTTCAGCTCCAGACCCCCCACCTGCCGGTCCGCGTTCTCCCCATAATCGCCAACGGCGCTGACGGTTGCCAATTCAACCTCGCGAAAACGTTTGGTTTTGCCGCGGCGGATGCGCTGCCAAAAGCCGCTCAGGTGATCCCAGTCGTGTCCAAAGGCCGTGCGCAGGATGTCGTCGAAATCAGCCAGACTCTGTTCGCCCTGGATTTCAATCCGACGCCACAGGTTCTTGCGGTTTTTGAGATACGCATAAAAGGTAAAGACTTTCTCTGCTACTTCCGGCGCAAGCGGCGGCATCTCTGGCGGGTCAAGTTCGTCCGGTTCGTCGCCAAACAGGTCAAAGGGAGATGAGTCGTCAGCATAGCGGATTGTGTAGCCATCCCAACACTCCATGCGCCGATCCCGTCGCATTGCGTCTTGCCAATGATTGCCCGGATAGGCCGGATATACGCAATTCTGAACGTGAGCCGCCAGGATGGCCGGTTCGGCAAAAACTGAGTCCCGCCCGGAGTTGTCCAGCCGGTCATAGAGCCAATCCATCAAGCGCCGATCTGCCGCTTCTCTTTCGGCCTGACGGCGTTGGGATATCTCCGCCGCTTCCCGTTCCAAGCGAAACCGGCCCGCATCCCAATCTTCTACGGTGACGAGCAGGTTGTCTTTGGCGCGTATGCCCTCTTTTCCGAACCATTCCGCCATGCGGAATGTCAGCGTATTCTTTGTATAGTCGCCAAATGGACTCGTTTTTTGCTCCGACTCCATTTGCAGCGCGCCTCGGATCGGTTCGCCCTGGACATCCTGAAATTCGATCTGCTGGTCCACCAACTGCTTCTTCCAGAAGTACCGAAAAACGGGAAAGAGGTCAATGGCCCCTTTTTCCGCCTCCTGGGCTGTGATGAGAATCCGAAAGCGCACACCGCGCATGACCAGCCCGGTTGGCGCAACCAGCGCATCATCCAAAATGAGCAGGTTCTCGGCAGTCAGATAGGAGCGCATACGGCTACGAATGCCGCCTCTGGCATTCTTGGCCCGGCTCGGCCAACGACGCAGTACCTCGTCAATCACATCTTCGATCAGTGCGGGTGCGTTCAACTCACGGACGACCTGCTCGATTGTCTCGTCTTTGGAAGGTTGTGTTTTGATTGCCATCTTCATTCATCCTGAATTAGGCCGCAAGCGACATACGGCGTAGAAGAGTGAGCGGAATCAGCCGCTCGCTGTGGGCAGATGGACTGCGGAGAGTTGCAAAAAGTGGCTCACAGGAGGCACTTGCAGGATACGCAGGATTTCGTCCTGCTCGTGAGGCCATTCCATACGTCTATTGTTCATATTGTAACACTCTCGTCAGGCTGGGTCAAACATCAAATCATTGGAGTCTACTTCAAATTGGATCCGATTGCTCCCCGCCGGTCCGTGACCGGCGGCGGTCAGGTCACGGACCCGACCAGATCGCCCCAACTTGAATTATATCCAGAATCATTCGTGTAGCGACGCAAGAAAAGCCCGCAAATTTCCCAGCGCGCCCGCCAGGGCCGGGTGGTGATCGCGCACCAGCGCGTCGGCGTCCACACCGGAGCGGTGGCGCGCCAGCAGCGCGGCGGCCTGCGCGTCGCTCTCCATATCCACATAGCTGGAGGAGAGACGCAGCGAGAGTTCATCGGGCGGGCTGCCAAAGGCCGTGCCGGGCAGGGTAGCGATGCGCCATTTGTCCAGCAGATGGCGGGCCAGATCGTCGGAGGTGAATACACCTGCGCCGGCCAGCGCTCCGCGCCAGCCGTCGAAGCTGGGGTAGAGATAGAAGCCGCCGTCGGGCCGGGCGCAGGGGATGTCCAGTTCGCACAGTCCCCGCCAAAGATGTTGGGTGCGCGCCGCGTGCAGACGGGTGCATTCGGCGATGTAGGCCAGAATCTCCGGGTCGTCGGCGTAAGCGGCCAGCGCCGCGTACTGCACCGGCGCACTGACACACGACCAGATTTCGCCGCCGATTTTGTTGACCGCAGCCAACAACTGCTGGCCGGCAGCCCCCGGCGGCACAATCGCCACGCCCAGCCGCCAGCCGCCCAACGAGAGATGCTTGCTCAACCCGCCCAGCACAACCGTCCCTTCCGGGTAGAAATGGGCCATCGAAACGTGCGGCTGGTGACCGTGCGCGGTAAGCGCGTAGATTTCATCGCTCAACACAAGCGTATGCGTGGCCCGACAGACTTCGGCAATCTCGGCCAGCAATTCGGGCGCAAGCATCTGACCCGTCGGGTTGCTGGGGCTGTTGAGGATGAGGATGTGCTGCTTTTCACTGGACTGGGCCAGCGTCTGGCGCAGGGCATCGGCGGTCAGCCGGTGTTCGTCGGCGGGAGAGGCGGGGATGCGCAGTACCGACCGGTTGAGCAGCCGGGCCTGGGGCGCATAGCTCACCCAAGAGGGTGTGGGCAGAATCGTATCCCCGGCCAGCGCCATCTGGAAGGCGTAGAGCAGTGGTTTGCTGCCCGGTGCGACGATCACCCGATCCGGCGTGGCCTCCACACCCATTCGCTTCGTGTAGAAATCAGCAACCGCAGCGCGCAGTTCGGGAATGCCTAAACTGGACAGGTAACTCTTGGCGTCGGCGTGGGCGATCAGCGCCGCCCGGATTTTGGGATGGACTGGGAAGCGGGATTCGCCAAAGCCCAGGTGGTAGACCTGCTCGCCCGCGGCCCATAGCTCCTTCACGCGCTGGTTGATGGCAAGGGTGGGGGAGAGCGTCTGGTCTGCGGCCAGGGCGGGCGCGAGGGTGAAGAATTCGTTATGTGCCATTGGTTCCGTTGCCTTCTTGGAGCAGCTTCTGGAGAGGCCGTCATTTTTCTTGCCAGTTTTCCCCTACGCTTTCCCACAGAAGTTGGGTGAGCATCCGTTCGTCAATACGTAGGCCAGCTTTCATAGACCGACGAATTAGCTGCGCAGCCGATGGAATGATACCCCTCTGTTTTGCCAGCAGAACGATCCCGAGCGTTCCACGGTGTGGGATATTCAGACTGCGCGCACATTTCCTGGCCGCTCCGTCGTCAATAATGGCTACCCACCCTTTTTGATTCAACGCATAGGAGAGGACAGCGCTTTCGCCTGCTCCCAAATCCCAGGCAAGAATCTCATCCAGCGCTGGTTGATCAACCGATTTGAAAGCGCCTCGTTCGACGGCTTGTCTCGCTGGGTCCTCCGCCGGGCCAGCCAGTATTTCGGTGACCACAGCGGTTGGAACGACGATCTGTTCGGCTAATTCTGAAAGCAAGTGTAGCGCGTTCATGCGCGCCAAGACAATCAGTGGCGAAGCATTGACTACCCATCGATCACTCATTGCGCAGTTCTCCCAAAACTTCTTGTACTTCATATTGAAATGGTGACACATGAAAGCGACTCAGGAGATCGAAAAACTCTGAACGAGAAACTCCCGCGATTTCCGCTGCCTTTGATTGGGAGATCAGTTGCATTTCGTACCACTTGACCGCGGCAGCTCGGCGCATCTCCTGGGCAAATTCATCGGGTTCCTGGCGCATGGATGACAAAGCGCTGCGCGGTATTTGAAGTGCTATTTGTACGGTTTCCATTGAATACCCTTTCGTAACCTAAGTAAATCGCGGACTTGACTCAAAACTCATTTTGTCAGTAGACTACTGTGAAATTATAACACGCCAGGGGATGCACTTGCATTTTGCATCGCGCTGTCCCCATTTTTTTGTCATCAGACTTTGAGCGTTTGATTGACATGCATAGGAGTTCAGGATGAAGCGAACTGAAGGTATTTCTGCACCAGCCACAAATAGTCTTTCCCTTGACCGCCTCAATCGCCTCTACGCCTTCCTTATCGACGCCGTAGATCGGGAACTTCTCCCCGGCGCGGCCATTCAGCTTTCCCACCAGGGCAAATTATTGGAAGCGCGAGCCTTTGGCCGCCGCTTCCCTGCCACAGACGCGCCGCCCATGCAGCCTGATTCCATTTTCCTCGTGGCTTCCATCACCAAACCGGTGGTCGTCTCCGGCGTGATGCTGTTGGTCGAACGCGGCCATCTGCTGCTGGACGATCCCGCCTGCCGTTACGTGCCGGAGTTTGGCGTCAACGGCAAAGAGAATATCACCCTGCGCCATCTGATGACCCACACCTCCGGTCTGCCCGATATGCTGCCGGAAAACCAGGCCCTGCGCGAAGCCCACGCGCCGATGGCCGAGTTCATCCGCCGTATCTGCACGCTGACGCCCAACTTCGCGGCTGGCACGAACATCCAATACCAGAGCGCAGGCATCGCCATTTTGGGCGAAATTGCGCAGCGGGTGAGCGGTCTGCCCCTGGCTGATTTTCTGCGACGGGAGATTTTCGAGCCGTTGGGAATGCACAACACCGCGCTGGGGATGGCGGGTCTGCCCGCAGAGAGGCTCTGCCAGGTGAATCTGCCGCCCGAACAGGTGGACACAGATTGGGGCTGGAACAGCTCTTACTGGCGCAATCTGGGCGCGGCCTGGGGTGGGATGTTCTCCACAGTGGGCGATCTGACCCGCTATTTGCAGACGTTTCTCAACGGGGGCGAGTTGGACGGGGTGCGGGTCTTTGGCCCAGCCACAGTGGCGGCGCTGCTGCGCGACCAGACGACGCCGATGGCCGCTATTCCCGCCGAGCAGAAGGCGATGCAGAGCTGGGGGCTGGGCTGGCGGCTGGCCCCAGCCACGGGTTGGGGTTACTTCGGCGATCTGCTCACGCCGGGCAGCTTTGGTCACGGCGGCGCAACAGGGACGGTCTTCTGGGCGGACCCGGTCAGGGAGTTGACCTGCGTGCTTCTCACCACACAGCCGGCCATTTGGAGTGAGCGCCTGTTGGGGCGCTGCTCGAATTTGGCCGCGTCCTGTGACATAGGCTAGTTTTTCAGGTAAAGATTTTCTCTGTAGGGGCGCTGCTTGCTGCGCCCGTCTCGTGCGTACCGGGCGCAGCAAGCAGCGCCCCTACACAATTGTCATCATCTGCCCGCCAACCCAAAAACGCTGTTTGACAACAGGCGTCTCCGCTCTATAATTGGACTTTTGACAAAGGGAAAAGAAAACCATGTGTGCGAATAGTT
>CAMDEX010000200.1 GCA_945897075.1 Litorilinea aerophila | reverse complement strand
GAGATTGGAGATTGGGAGATTCAGAGATTGGAGTGTTCGATGTCGAATCTCTGAATCTCCCAATCTCTCAATCTCTCTGCTGGGACAATAAAAAACGCCACCCGGATGATCCGATGTGGCGTGCAGGAAACGGTACAAATGGGCAGAAGAACAGACCGAACCGGTGAGCCGGATCGTCAGTGGTCTGTGTGCCCGCTTCCTGCGGGCTTCCTCCTGAAAAACAATGAAAATTGCATTGATCTTGGCACCTGATCTACTATGCGACAACAAACTGCTGGAAAGCGTACCGCAGAAGGGGTGGAAAGTCAAACGGATATAGACGCAGACGCTCGACTCAAACGCGCATGGCAGATGGGCGTCTACTGGTTGTGTCCATCAGTGCCCTTTTTTACTCATCCATTGCTCAATGGTACTCAGAAATTCGTGAAAAAGTATTTCATCGCACAAACGATGTTCGTCTGGATTCTCGAATGGATGGGTATGCCAACCGATGAAGGCGTTGTCCGCGCCATAGATACGCCGCTTATCCTGAACAAGCGTATACGAACAAGTGCCATTGGTCGGGTTATAGTACACGTCGATAAAAGCGTCTATAGAAAGGTGAACTCTGGTCTTGAGAACGGCGTTGTCCAGCACTCGAATGTCGTACCCAGCGACCCGATCAGAGCGGTCACATCTCTCACGCAATTGCTCTATAAACTGTGAAAGCGTCAAGCGAGCCATTGGAGAATATCACCCAATTTCTGCTGGCGGGTCATCAGCCCATCCCATTCGAAATAGTCTTGCTCGGTTTGATACGAAGTAGGATCCGGCAAGTCCCCTCTACTGCCGCTGGCGTCGAATTGCTTGAAGGTCATCCCATACCGACGTTCATAGGCATCTATCTGGGACGCGATACCTTCCAAGCGGTACTCGATGGCGTCTTTCATTGTGATCAGAACCGCCGGCCCCAATTCTACCTGACCGGTCAGTTCAATCAAAGCCCTACGCGCAGCTTTTGGGATTGTTGATGTAGGATGTTCCTGCAAAAGCGTATCCATTTTCTCTCCTTGCCCATCGCTAGATGGTCTTGTCAATCCTCCAGGCTGGCAAAATAGATTATGCGGTGATTATACAATCCCTCACGCCGTCTTGCCAAGCACAACTCCACCCGTCCCCACCGCCTAAGCCAAACCATCGGGGATGGCGCAGGCCACAGGAGATGAGTACTTCGTAGACTGAGGGTCAGAAAACTAAACAATCCGGTGTTCTTCGAGTATACTTTAAACTGAGGCGCTGACCAATGACCGCACAGTTCTATCTGTCCACAACAACCCACAGGAGTCACCCGGTGAGTGAATTTCTATCATTTCCATCCAATTTTGTGTGGGGCGGCGCGACGGCTGCCTTTCAGATCGAAGGCGCTTGGAGCGACGACGGCAAGAGCGAATCCATCTGGGACCACTTCTGCCGCACGCCGGGCAAAGTCGCCAACGGTGACACGGGCGACGTGGCCTGTGACCACTACCACCGCTGGCCCGACGACATTCGGATGATGCAGGGTTTGGGGCTGTAAGCCTACCGCTTCTCGATTGCCTGGCCACGCATCCTGCCCGACGGACGCGGACGGGTCAACCAGGCCGGTCTCGACTTCTACAGCCGTCTGGTGGACGGGCTGCTGGAAGCGGGCATCACCCCCTATGCCACCTTACTCCGTACCACAAAAAGATCGACGTCATAAGCGTTAGTTGTTCGGCCAGACCCGTGAAACGTGAAACGTGAGAGTACGTCACGTAAACTCACGTTTCACGTTTCACGTTTCGGCTGCCAACTTTGGCTTGTGGCTCTGCCACCTTACGCAATACGCTCTAGCGCGCCACCATCGGCCCCAGTTCCCGCCCGCCGATCAGGTGGAAGTGGGTGTGATAGACGACCTGACCGGCGTCCGGCCCGGCGTTGCAGAGCAGACGGAAACCGCTTTTGGAGACGCCCTCCTGCTTTGCCAACTGGTTGGCCACGGCCACAATGCGGCCCAGCGTCGCCGCGTCGCCATCGCCCATCTCTGTGACGCTGGACGAATGGGCGTTGGGGATGACGAGAATATGGACGGGTGCCACCGGGCGGATGTCTCGAAAGGCTGTGACCAGCTCGTCCTGGTAGAGTTTGTCCGACGGAATTTCCCCGGCCACGATTTTGCAAAAAATACAATCGGTTGCCATTAGACAGTTCCCCATCTGCTGTGGAAGGAGACGAATACAATCTGCGCAATTTGCATTTTTGCATTCTTGCTCTGTTGCAGTATACCACACACCGTCGCCGATCTGAGACCTGCGCCGTTTGACAGTCACGCCCACGCGTGATTTACTGCGCAGACGCGCGCCCGCCCGTTTGAATGCGGAATACGGAATGCGGAATGCGGACGCAGGACTTCGGACAATACCACACACCGATTGGAGCATCTGATGGATAAAATACGCTGGGGTATTCTGGGCACGGGTCGTATTGCCGGTGACTTTGCCCGCGGCCTTGCCGCGGTGGACGACGCCGAACTGGTGGCGGTCGGTTCCCGCACGGCGGAATCGGTCAACGCCTTTGCCGACAAATTTTCTGTGCCCACCCGCCACGCCTCCTACGCGGCGCTGGCAAACGACCCCAATGTGGATATTGTCTACGTCGCCACGCCCCATTCCCTGCACAAAGAGAATACGATTCTCTGTCTGGAAGGCGGGCGGGCCGTCCTCTGTGAGAAGCCCTTCGCCATCAACAGCGGGGAGGCCGAAGCGATGATCGCCGCCGCGCAGCGCACCGGTCTTTTCCTGATGGAGGCGATGTGGACGCACTGCCTGCCCCACATGCAGGAGATCGCCAGGCTCATCGCTGACGGCGCTATCGGTGACATTCGGGTGATCCAGGCCGACTTCTGCTTTCGCTCGAAAGTGAACCCGGCCAGCCGTCTCTACCGCCCGGAGCTGGGCGGCGGCGCGCTGCTGGATGTGGGCGTCTATCCGGTGGCCCTGGCCTACCGCTTTCTGGGCCAGCCGGATGCGGTGCGCACCTGGGCGCATCTGGGCGTAACCGGCGTGGATGAGAACGCTGGCATTCTCTTTGGCTATAAGAGCGGCGCACTGGCGGTGATGACGACTTCTGTGCGCGCCAACACCAGCCACATTGCCCGCATCTCCGGCTCCGCGGGCGAGATCGTCATCCACGATCACTGGTGGGGGCCGTCCAATTTCACCCTGCGCCGGGATGGGCACGAACCCCAGGAGATTCACCCGGAGAGTGTGGGCAACGGTTGGAATTACGAAGCAATCGAGGCGGGTCGCTGTCTGCGTGCGGGCCTGACCGAGAGCAAAATCGTCCCCCACGCCGACACGCTGGCCGTCATGCGTCTGTTGGACGGTCTGCGCGCCGAGTGGGGCTTGCGCTATCCGATGGAGTAAAAGGAGAGAGATTAAGAGATTGAGGGATTGCCTGTCCAATCTCTTAATCTCTTAATCTCCCAATTCCTCCTACAACTGACCAATTTCAAATCTTCCCTTTTTACGGAGAAACACACATGGACTACGGAAAAGTAATCGGCATTGACAAACCCATCTCCCGTCTGGTGCAGGGCACAGTGATGCTGCAGACGAGCCAGATGGCAGAAGGTTTTGAACTCTTGGACGCCATTTTTGAGGCAGGCGGCACTGCTTTTGACACGGCGCACGGCTACGGCAACGGCGAAAGTGATCGCACGCTGGGCGCGTGGATCAACAGCCGGGGCAACCGCGACCGGGTGGTGATTCTGGGCAAGGGCGCGCACCACAACCGCGACCGCCAGCGGGTGACGCCCTACGACATCAGCAGCGATCTCCACGACTCCCTGGCGCGCATGAAGCTGGATTTTATAGACCTCTACGTGCTGCACCGCGACGACCCGTCCCAACCCGTCGGGCCGATTGTGGAGGTGCTGAACGAGCATCACAAAGCGGGGAAGATCGGCTCCTTTGGCGGATCCAACTGGACACCCGCCCGCATTGCCGAGGCCAATGCCTACGCCGCGGCCAACGGGTTGCTACCTTTCGTCGTCAGCAGTCCCAACTTCAGTATGGCTGTGCAGAAGGAATCGCCCTGGGAGAACTGTCTGAGCATCGCCGGGCCGGAAGCCGCGGCTGACCGCGCCTGGTACAAAGAGCAGAAGATGCCACTCTTTGTCTGGTCGAGTCTGGCTGGTGGGTTTCTCACTGGGCGCTTCCGCCGCGACAATCTGGACACCTTCAGCGGCTACAACGACGAACTGGTGGTGCGCTGCTATTGCACCGAAGAAAACTTTGGGCGCATTGACCGGGCCGAGGAGATCGCCAAAGAGAAGGGGCTGACCCTGCCCCAGATTTCCCTCTCTTACGTGCTGCACAGCGGATTGGATGTCTATGCGCTGGTAGGGACGCGCACGGGCGGCGAGTTCCGCGAGAATGTATACGCCAGCCAGGTGAAGCTGAGCGCGGACGAGGTGGCGTATATCAACGGGGTGAAGTAATCAGGGACTGGGGATTGGGGACTGGCGAACAGGATGACCCGACACCCAGTCGCCAGTCCCTGCTCCCCAATCTCCAATCCCCTCCCTACCGAAACACATCGAACTCTTTGGGCCGCTGGATGCTGGTGGCGGGGGCGGCAGGCACATCCGGCGGTGTATAGCCGCGGATGACCACCACCGGTCTGCCCTCGGCGCTCTGCCCCATCAACAACGCGGCGGCCCCGGCCAATTCGTCCACAATGCACTCCTCGCTGGCGACCAATTCGTAGCCAAAGAGATCGTGCAGCCCGCGCTGGTTCCACACGGGCGGGATGCCGGCGCAGCCGATACAGACGCCCAGTGTGCCAATCTTCCAGGGGCGGCCGTGGCTGTCGCTGATGAGGACGGCCACCTGCGCGCTGGTCAGATCGGCCAACTGTTGACGCAGCCGTTCGGCGCTGGCGTCGGCGTTTTCCGGCAACAGGGCCACCATCTCCTCGCCGTGTACCGGCTGCACATTCGAGCGGTCCATGCCGCCGTGCGCACAGACCCAGCCGCTCTTCTGCTCCACAATCAGCAGCCCGCGCCGCGCCCGCACCACCTCGCGGCTGTCGTCCAGGATCACTTGCACAATGCGCGGGTCTTTGCCGGTGATCTCGGCCAGTTCCAGCGCCTGGCTGCCCGGCGTCACCCCGGCCAGCCGCACCAGCCGTCCTTCGGCTTTGCTCACCACCTTTTGGGCGATGACAAGAATATCGCCGGACTGTAATTTCTGTCCGGCGTTCGTCATTTTTTCCACAATCAATTGGGCCAGGTCGTCGCCGGGCTGCACCAGCGGCAACCCCAGCACGGCAAAAAGGCTGATCTGTTCGTTCATTTGTTCTCCCTTACCCACGTCAAAATCGCTTCCAGCACCCCGCCCCCAATCGCCAGGGACTTGTCCGAGATGGTGAAGGCGTGTTCGGCCTGGATACGCGGGTCCATATCGCCGATTTTCATGCCCGTATTGACCGGCGTGCTTTCGTGGATCAGCCCGCGCACGACACCGGTGAAGGGGGCCAGCACAGGCGCTTCTTCGCCGCCGGGCCGCCGGATCACGCCGATAGTCTCGCCCGCGGGCAGCCGGTCGCCGATGCGCGCAAAGCTGATGAAACGACCCGACACCCCGGCGCGCAGCACCCGGCTGCTGTCGTTGAGTACCCCCGGCAGCGGCCCAGGATCGCCCGTGTCCGCCTCCGCCCTCCCCTGCCAGAGAACCCGGCCCAGGTTGTGGCTGCGGTTGGTCTCGATCACCGCGTGACAGTCCACGCCAGCGGTATAACCCGGCCCCAATGCCAGCACGAGCGGCGCGTCGTGGATGGATGTGTCAATGTTGCGTTTGGCAACGCGAGCATCCACAAGCACAACGGGTGCGATGGCGCGCAGACAGTCGGTGTTTGTGTCCACCAGCACGGGGATTTCGTGGGCGGCCAGCACACCCGGCACATCTTCCAGCGCAGTCAGCCGGGCGGTGACGCCTTCCACCGTATGTTCGCCGTCAAAGACAGCCTGGGCAAAGGCGACAGCCCGGCGCACAGCCAGCGGGCGGGCCAGTTCCGTCATCACCACCGGGAAGCCGCAGCGGTGCAGCCGCCAGGCCGCGCCCGTCGCCAGGTCGCCCCCGCCTTTGATGAGAACGAGGGTGTCGGAAAAATAGGAAAGGGTCACACTTCCTCCGCGATTGGCGCGCCCGCATCCGTCACCGTCGCTGCCGTCACGCTGTCTGCGCGCAGACTCATACAATGTACCCCCTGCACAACGCCCTCTTTGGCAGGGATATCGTCGGCGGCAAAGCGGATGATTTTGCCCAGGGCCGAAATGATCAGCGCATCCTGCCCCGCGGCGACGGTGTGGGCGCAGAGCAGACGCTCCGCCTTCATCGCTACTTTGCCCCCTGCGCCCGGCGATTTGTTGGTGCGGAAACCGGCCATCAACCGCACTGTCCCCTTGCCGTCATCGCCCACCAGAAAGACGCCGCTCTCCTCCTGCACAGCCGCTACGGCCAGACATTCGTCGTCCGGGTCCAGGCGAATGCCCAGACAGCCGCCGGAGATGGGCACCTGCCGCTCGCTGAAACGGATAGCCTGCCCCGTGCGCGAGACGACGAAGAGATCGTCGCCGCCGCTGCTCCAACAGGCAGCCACCGGTCTGTGACCGGCGCGCACCTCTACCAGCGAGCCGACTTTGAGATGGGGCAGTTGGGTGCGGCTAAACTTGCGCACCCAGCCCCGGTCACTGAGCAATTGCAAATTCGTGCCGCCGCCGTCGGGGATCACAACCGCCAGATTCTCGTCCGCTTGCAGGGAAATCCACCTACTGATGGCTTCGCCTTTGCCCCGCACAGGGGTTTCCGGCAGATCGGCCACGGCCAGATGGAAAAAGCGGTTGCGGTCGGTCCACACCAGCAGCCGGTCGCTCACATCCGCCACCAGCAGAAAGGCGGGCGGATCGTCCTCGCCGCTGTCCAGGTCAAAGACGCCCATCCCGCCCCGGCGTTGGCGGCTGTAGAGATGGCGGGGCGTGCGTTTAGCCTGCCCGCTGCGGCTGATCGTAATCACCTGGGATGTGGTGGGCGCTTCGCTACTACCAGCGATGTCGCGCCCGCTCTCGGCTGCGCTCTCGGCATCGGCCAGACTCTCTTCCAAAAATTCGATATACGCCCGCGCATCCGCGGGCAGTGCATTCAGATCAGGGCGGGTCGGGGTCATAGACTCCTCCGGTCTCAAATTGACGTACACGATACGTGGCTGTAGTATACACGGGAGAGGGGAAAAGAGGGGTATTGGGAGATTGGGAGATTGGGCGATTACGTCACTACTCAATCTTCCAATCTCCCAGTCTCCCAATACCCCAATCTCCCAATCTCCAGAGGTTCTTATGGAACGCTTTGACGTTGTGGTGATCGGTGCGGGCGGGATGGGCGCGGCGGCAGCCTATTATTTGGCGCGGGATGGACGGCGGGCGCTGCTGGTGGAGCAATTCACCGTCGGCCACAGCCGGGGCAGCAGTCACGGCGGCAGCCGCATCATCCGCCACAGCTACGTGGAAAGGGAATACGCCACACTCGCCCCCCACGCATTTGCCCTCTGGCGGCAGGTGCAGGCGGAGAGCGGCGCACGGCTGCTGGCTGATACCGGTGGGCTGGACTTTGCGCCGCCGGATTATCCGACGCTGTTGGGCCGCCTGGAGACGCTGGGTGCATTGGGTCTGCCCTATCGCCTCTATGCGCAGGACGAGCTGCGCCACGACTTTCCCCAGTTTCGTCTGCCCGCCGGCTGGCTGGCGCTCTACCAGACCGACGCCGGGGTTCTCTCCGCCACCCGCTGTGTGGAGACGCTGGCTGGACAGGCAGTGCGGCGGGGCGCTACTGTGTGGGAAAACAGCCGCGTTCTATCTGTACAGCCGGATGGCGCGGGCGTGCGTATGGAGATTGACGGGCACGCCGGGCGACAGATTGTGCTGGCGGATCAGGCGGTATTGACTGCGGGGCCGTGGGCAGGCCGTTTTCTGGACGAACTGGGCATCACCGCTGCCTACGCCGCACCCCTGCGTGTCACCCACCAGCAGTTGGTCTATATGGAAGTAGCGCAGGCTGCACGCCCTCTCTTCGCCGCCGATCGCTGCCCGGTCTATATCGGGCTGCCGATGCCCTACTTCTACGGCTTTCCCATCTGGGAACGCCCTGGTCAGCTCAAAGTCGGGCGGGAGATGGACGGTCCTGCTATCGACCCGGACGGGGAGCGCAGTGTGGATGCCGATGCGGTGGCGGAGGTGGAGGCGTGGGTGGCGGAGACGCTTGTCGGTGTGATTCCGAAAGCTGTTTCCGTGGAAAAGTGTCTCTACACCCTCTCGCCCGACGGCCACTTTCTGATTGACCGTCACCCGCAGCACCCGCAAGTTCTCATCGCCGCGGGCTTCAGTGGGCGGGGTTTTAAGTTTGTGGTGACAACCGGGCGGCTGCTGGCGGACCTGGCCGCAAGCGCGCCGGGCGATTATTCGTCCCCGCTCTGGCGCGAGACCTTTCGGCTGGACCGTTTTGTGAGTGGAAAAAAGTTGTCGCCGTCGGTGGACACAGCCAATTTGTAGGGCGGAATGGTATTCCGCCCAGCGCGGGACGGAATACCATTCCGCCCTACGAGGGAGGCAGAAGCTCAGTATGAAACTCGTTTTTGAGACAACGCAAGTCTTTCCCGCAAGCAAACGGCGCACACTGACGGATGCCGAAGTTCTTGTCCTTTTCCATCAGGTCATCGGCGTGCCCACCGATACGGTCTATGGGCTGGTCTGCCGCTACGACAGCAGCGAAGCCATTGCCGAACTCTATCGGGTGAAGGATCGCCCGCCGCAGAAGGCGCTGCCCGTTCTCATCGGCGACGAAAGCCAACTGGCGCAGGTGGTCGCTGGCCCGTTGCCGCCCCTGGCCCAGCAACTGATCGCCGCCTTCTGGCCCGGCCCGCTGACGCTGATTTTGCCCGCTTTGCCCCATCTGCCGCCGGTGTTGACTGCGGGCGGAGCGACTGTCGGTGTGCGCATCCCGGATAAACCCTTTCTGCGCGAATTGGCGCGGCGCGCGGGGCCGCTGGCCTCGTCCAGCGCCAACCGCAGCGGCGGGCCGGAATGTAGCACAGTTGGCGAAGTGCTGGCCCAATTGGACGGGCGTATCCCTCTGCTGGTGGACGGCGGGCCTACACCCCTGGGCCAGGCAAGTACGGTTCTAGACCTGTCGGGCGCGACGCCAGCCATTCTGCGCGAGGGGCCGCTGGGCGAGATCGTGCGGGGGATGTTGGGATGATCGTCGGCATTGACGCCTCACGCGCGCTGCGGGCGCGGCGCACGGGGACAGAACGCTATTCGTTGGAGATCATCCGCCATCTGCTGGCCTTGCCGGAAGCGGCCGAGCATCGCTTTCGGCTTTATGTACAGCATCCACCGCCTGTCACGCCAGGCGACAGGCCCAGGGGCACTGATACCGACGAAAATAGGAACGCAGATTTCGCAGAAACCACAGATTTTCGCAGATTTTTAATCCGCGCTGATCCGCTCAATCCGCGTGATCCGCGTTCTATTTTCACATCAGAGCAGTCGTTTTGGGGTGATGAGCAGGTAGAATTGCGCATCCTGCCCGCCCGCCGCCTGTGGACGCATACCGCCCTGGCCTGGGAAGTGCTGCGCCGCCCCCCGGACGCGCTTTTTGTGCCCTCCCACGTCATCCCTTTTCTGCCGCCGCGCCTATTGCCGCCCGCGGTGGTGACGCTACACGACGTGGGCTATCGTCACTTTCCCGCCGCGCATACGCGGGCGCAGCGGTTCTATCTGGAACTCTCCACCCGCTGGAGCAGTTTCGCAGCTACACAGATAATTACGCCCAGCTGCGCCACTGCCGATGATTTGACCCGTTTTTAT
Organism: Litorilinea aerophila; assembly: GCA_945897075.1. Lineage (GTDB taxonomy): Bacteria > Chloroflexota > Anaerolineae > Caldilineales > Caldilineaceae > JACQGT01. The sequence goes on along the minus strand of CAMDEX010000200.1, from coordinate 2,522 downwards.
GGGACACCTGCGGAAAAAATCCGCGTGATCTACGAGGCGGGCGCGTTCCCAAAAACTGAGTTTTTTACAAAAACTCAGTTTTTGGATCGTCCTTACGCACTCTATGTGGGAACCATTCAGCCGCGCAAGAATCTGGCCCGGTTGATTGATGGCTATGCCCGGTTGCTCCAACGGGAAAATATCGGCTGGGATTTGGTGATTGCCGGGGGGCTGGGCTGGCTGGGCGAGCAGTTTTCGCAGCAGGCAGCGGCGTTGGGTCTGGGCGAGCGCATTCACTTCCCCGGCTATGTGGACGACGAGTCGCTGCCGCAGCTTTTGCGCGGTGCGCTCTTTTTTGCTTTTCCGTCGCTCTACGAAGGCTTCGGTCTGCCTGTACTCGAAGCGCAACAGATGGGGGTGGCTGTGATGACGAGCAACAATTCTTCTCTGCCTGAGGTGGCGGGCGACGCCGCGCTGCTGGTGGACCCGACCGACGTGGAGGCCATCGCCGATGCGATGCTGCATCTGAGCCGGGACGAGGCCCTGCGCCAGGAACTGATCGCAAAGGGTTACGCCAATGTCAAACGCTTCTCCTGGGAAAAGGCGGCGCGGGAGACACTGGCTGTGCTGCTCGCCGCGGCGCGTAAAAGATGAAAGAATCTCCCGCAGAGACGCAGAGGCGCAGAGAAGAAGAAGGGAAGGAATTGCCGTCCGTTGAGATTCTCGGCGTGCGTATTCACCGCGTCGATTTCGCCCAGACCCTCGCCCAAATCGCCGCCTGGATTGAGGAACATCACGCAGCACGCAGCACGCAGCACGCAGCACGCACCACGCACCACGCACCACGCACCACGCACCACGCACCACGCACCAGCTTTGCACCGTCAACCCGGAATTTGTGATGGAGGCGCGGCGCGACCCGGCCTTTGCCGCTGTGCTGGGCCGGGCGGATCTGTGCGCGCCGGATGGGGTGGGGATTCTGTGGGCGGGGCGGCTGTTGGGCCACCCCTTTGCCGAACGGGTGACCGGATCGGACGGCATCTACCGCATCTGCGCGCGGGCCGCGGGGCCGGGGTGGCGGATCTATCTGCTGGGGGCCGCGCCAGGGGTGGCCGAGCAGGCGGCAATCGAGCTTGTGATGCTCAATCCCCGGCTGAGGATAGTGGGTGTTCACAGCGGTTCCCCCAGCGACGCGGATTGGCCGGAGATTCAGGAGCGGTTGATTGCGACCCGTCCAGAGATTCTCTTTGTGGCCTTCGGCCATCCCCGCCAGGATTTGTGGATTGATGCGCACCGACACGAACTGCCGGTGGCGGTGGCGTTGGGCGTGGGCGGTGCCTTCGATTTTGTGGCGGGGGTCGCCCGCCGCGCGCCGCTCTGGATGCAGCGGCTGGGGCTGGAATGGCTGCACCGGCTGGTCGTCGAACCCTGGCGCTGGCGGCGGATGCGGGTGTTGCCCGTTTTTGTCGCGCTGGTGGTGGGGCAGTGGATACAACAGCGGAGGAATAAAATTCGATGAGAATTTCAGCGTCCGAAGCGTTCAACGATGATTTTTTTATGAGCGCCAAATGGGTCGGTAGGGCTACAGAAGAACTTGGAGAGATTTGCGAGGACCATTGAAGGATAAAAGCTCCTCAACAGACCAGAGATGGTCGGTGAGACCGGCAGCCATAGCAGGGGTTCCGGCCAGAGAGTCATGGAGAGTGGAGAAATTGTAGAGTACACCCATCCAGAACATCTCGTATTCGAGACGCTGAGTGGTGCGGGCGAGATTGCGAGTGCGACGGACGAGGGAAGGCATACGGGAGCGAAAGGTGGCATTGAGGCGTTCAATATAGGAGGTGTTGATGGAGCCAGGCAGGAGTTGAGACATGCCAATCAGGGCATAGACTGGCTGCCAGGCCCCGTGAACCAGGCGGCGGGTGACCTCGGCGAGTCTGCGGCCCTGAGCGGACTTGACCACCTGGACGATATGGAGATCAGGCCAAGGAATGTGGGCGGGACGTCCTGGTAGGCCTGTGTATCGCTTGGTGTGCAAAGCGGCCAGGATAGCTTTGGGATAAGCGGCAAAACCATCGACTGCCACCAGCACCGGAGCCGTGGTGGAACTGGCCGCCTGGGCCACATGGTCAAACAAGCGCCGAATCAGCGACTTATCCCGGCTGGTCGAGACTTCGCCCCATATAAATAGACGGGAAAAGATCGTCATGCTGCTCGCCATCCAGACTGTACCCTTCTGGGTTTTCACCCGCACTTCGTCGGCTTGCACTTGGCCCAACTCCACCTGACCGTTGCAGACTATCTGCTCCTGCACGCGCTTGCCTTGCTTACCCGCCTTCTCATGCCAGCTTTCTACTGTGCGGCTATCGATGAAAAAACTAGCCACAATCGCTGGATTGGACTTTTGACAAAGGGAAAAGAAAACCATGTGTGCGAATAGTTGACGAAAAAGGAGAAATGAGTCAGAAATAGGGTATGGACATAAAACAGAGTACGAAACAACTAGAGCAGTTCCGGGACGAAATGTACAAGAACCTTGATAA
>CAMDEX010000199.1 GCA_945897075.1 Litorilinea aerophila | reverse complement strand
CAATTTGGGCGCATTTCTGGCCCAGGCGGGGCGATCTGTGCTGCTGGTGGACAACGACCCCCAGGGCAATGCCACCACCAGTCTGGGCGTTGACCCGCGCGGCGTAACCATCAGCCTCTACGACGTGCTGATCGAGCGCACGCCGATTCAGGCGGCCATCACCCTGACCGACCGGGTGGGGCTAGACCTGGCCCCGGCCAGCGTAGACCTGGCGGGGGCCGAAGTGGAGATGGCCGGTCTGCTCGCCCGCGAAAATCTATTGACGCGTGCCCTGGCCGCCGTGACCCACAAGTACGACTACATTCTGATTGATGACCCGCCCAGCCTGGGGCTGCTCACCATCAACGGGCTGACCGCAGCCAGCCACGGGGTGATTATCCCCGTGCAGTGCGAATACCTGGCGCTGGAGGGGCTTAGTATGCTGCTGGAAACCCTGCGCCAGGTGCGCGAGGTGCTGAACGCCCGGCTGCGTGTGGCCGGCGTTGTCTTGACGATGTACGACGCGCGCACAAACCTGAGCCAGCAGGTGGTGGCCGAGGTGCAGGCCCACTTTCCCAACGAGATTTTCCAGACGATCATCCCGCGCAATGTGCGTCTGAGCGAAGCGCCCAGCTACGGCCAGACGATTGTGAGCTATGCGCCGACGAGCGCGGGCGCGCTGGCCTACGCCGCGCTGACCGCTGAATTTCTGCAACGGATGGAGGGCCAGTAGCCATGACCGAGAACAATCCAGGCAGACGGCGCGGTCTGGGCCGGGGTCTGGGCGCGCTGATCACCAATTCGTCCGCCGCCGCGGTGCAGGAACGGGAGACGCTCATCCGCCAGGCTGAGGCGGGCGGCATCCGGCTGCTGGCTGTGGCCGAGATTCTGCCCAACCCCCAGCAGCCGCGCACAATTTTCAACCCGGAGACGCTGGCCGAATTGGCCGCGTCCATTGCCGCACACGGCATCCTGCAGCCGCTGATTGTGACAGAGAGTCTGGACCAGCCCGACCGCTACTGGCTGATTGCGGGTGAGCGCCGTTGGCGGGCCGCGCAACAGGCCGGGCTGGAGAGTGTGCCGGTCATCGTGCGCGAGGCTTCGACCCAACAGTTGCTCGAATGGGCGCTGGTGGAGAATGTACAGCGGGCCGACCTCAACCCGCTGGAAGAGGCGTCGGCCTACGATTCGTTGATCTCCGGGTTTGGGCTGACCCAGGCGCAGGTGGCGGCGCGGGTAGGCAAGAGCCGTTCCGCCGTAGCCAATACTGTGCGTCTGTTGGGGCTGCCGCCGGTTGCGCAGGGCGCGCTCAGCGACGGGCAGATCAGCGCGGGACACGCCCGCGCCCTGCTCTCCCTGCCCGCGCAGCCGGCGATGGAGGCGGCGTTGGAACAGGTGGTGGGCCGGGAATTGACTGTGCGCCAGACCGAAATGCTGGTGCGCCGTCTGCTCGAACCAGCGCCTCCCCCGCCCACGGCCAACGAATCCGTGAAAAACCAGGCGCATTTGACCGCGCTGGAAGGCCGTTTCCGCTCTACATTGGGCACAAAAGTCAGCCTGGAACGCAAACAGGACGGCAGCGGCCGCCTGGTCATCCACTTCTACAACGACGACGATCTGGACAGCATCTACCGGCAGATTGTGGGGGAGGAGTTCTGAGGAGGAAGGAGACAACCTGAACCACAAAGACACAAAGACACGAAGAAAAGCAAGAAATTCTGTTTCTTTCTTTGTGCTTTTGTGTCTTTGTGGTTGAAACGCTGGCGCAGTTGACAAAATTTTCAGCAGTAAGGCACTAACTTCTCCTCAGTACCACTTCTTCGTTGACCAGTCTGGCCCGATAGGCGCTGTCCGGGCTGAAGAGTTGGCCCGCTTCCTGCAGGGCGATGTCCTGGCTGAAGGAGGCGCTGAGGCTCTTTTCGTAGTTGCCCACGGCCATCCACAGGGAGTGGGTGGCCCAGATCGCCCGGTTGAAGCACTCCTGGGCGATGGACCAGGTGTTGAGCAGCCGTTCTTCGCTTTTGCCGATCAGTTTGCCCGGCCCCGCGTAGTAGGCGCGCACGATTGTCGTGTATTGGCTGCTGCTGGCCTCGGCCACAGAGACGGCAAAGGCGGCCGGGTCGCGGATGGCAACCGGCGCGGCCATCGCGCTGCCCGCACGCAGCCGTTCCAGTCCAAAATCGCGCACATCGGCCTCGAAACTTTTGTGGCAGAGCGTCTCGTCAAAGAGCCGCCCCTCCCAGCGTTCGACCTGATCCGTGTGAAAGGGCTGGGTGAGATCGCAGATGTAGTGGCTGAGGACGCCCATTTCGTAGGCGACGAGCTGACAGGGGCGGGTCGCGATGCCCTGCAAGAAGCGGGCGGCCTGCTTGTCCGGGCGCAACTCGGCGGCGTGGGCCAGCATCCCGCGCAACAATTTCAACTTCTGCGCCACTTTGCTGTGGCCGTAGCCCACAAAACCCTGGCCGCTGTGGGCCGCGCCTACGTGATAGACGTGGTTTATGCTGTCTTTGTAGAGTTTGTCGGGTGCGACGACGCCCAGTACAAAGAAGCCTTTGTGCAGCCCCACCAGCCGCTGGACAAACTCCGGCATCGCGGCCAGGGCAGTGTCGGCCATCGTTTCGTGGGTGTTGCTGTACCAGGGAAAGTTGTATTGGGGCAGCATCGCCTGTTCCAGCGCCCGCTGGGTGGCCGAGGAAACGGCAGCCTCGCCCCGGCTGCGCGGCAGTTCGTCCAGTTGGCGCAAAACCGCAGCCACCTGCTCGGCCCGGCTGCGCGGCGGCGCGGCGCTGAGTCCACGCGCGCGGGGCGATATGGGGTGCAGGGCGCGGCTGCGGCGCATCCGCTCCATCAATGCCTGCTTGCGTGCCTGTTCAGCGGAAAACGCATCGTCGGAAATTGTCGGGTTCATCGGACACCTCCTGGAAAAAAGAAAAGTCAAGAAAGTTTTTGTCAACAGTGGGTGCGTAGGGGCGCTGCTTGCTGCGCCCGCATCCGTCGTCGTAGGGTGCGCTGCTTGCTGCGCCCAGCCCAAAAGTCCGTAGGGTGCGCTGCTTGCTGCGCCCGCATCCGTCGTCGTAGGGTGCGCTGCTTGCAGCGCCCGGCCCAAAAGTCCGTAGGGTGCGCTGCTTGCTGCGCCCGGCCCAAAAGTCCGTAGGGTGCGCTGCTTGCTGCGCCCGCATCCACCCTACGGATTGTCCCATTGGTTCCATTTGTTGGGCGGCGCTTCAGGATGCAATTGATCCTCCCGCCATCGTTGGGGATTTGTGCGAATGTAATTGCGGATATTCGCCAATTCCTCGTCATTGCGGACAATCCGATCCCAATAATCCCGCAACCAGAACGGACCCGACCGACCCAATAGATCATTGACTGCAATCGCTGATTTTGATTTCAGCGTTCGCATCACCTGTCCCAATGTCGGCCTGAGAACGACGTTGTTTTTTTCCGTAGGGGCGCTGCTTGCTGCGCCCGCTTCCGCCGTCGGGTCTGTAGCGGCGCTGCTTGCTGTGCCCGCCTCCGCCGTCGGGTCTGTAGGGGCGCTGCTTGCTGTGCCCGCCTCCGCCGTCGGGTCTGTAGGGGCGTTGCTTGCTGCGCCCGGTGCGTCCAACACGCCAGAGGGCGCAGCAAGCAGCGCCCCTACCGTATCTACTGGATCGACCTGAAGCCATACAACGCCGTGCGCGTGGTTCGGCATCACCTGAAATTCATCCAGGCCAATCGTTGGAAAGCGTTCCAGCAACTCATTCCAACAGGTCAGAACCGCTTCCCCTGCGGAATTCAACACCATTTGGCCATCCCGCACATCACCCAATAGACAATGCCCGTACCGGACACAAATTGTGACGAAGTAGGCTCCCGCCGATGTGTAGTCATATTCTCGATAGCGATGAGATTGGCGATTGGGAAGATTGGTCGTTTTGTTCATTGACAGGCTCCTTTGCTGCCAGTGTTGCATCGTGCGGGCGCAGCGAGCAAGCGCCCCTACGGTATTTCTCGGTTGGCGCAGCGGGTGCAGCAAGCAGCGGGCGCAGCACGCAGCGGGCGCAGCAAGCAGCGGGCGCAGCAAGCAGCGGGCGCAGCGAGCAAGCGCCCCTACGGTATTGGCGCAGCGGGCGCAGCAAGCAAGCGCCCCTACGGCGTTTATGAAAGCCTGAGGGCAGACTATCTTAGTATAATCCCAGCGACGGACCTTTGAAAAACCGTGAAAATCGCTCCCCCTTCCACCACACCAGAAAATAACAGCGCTGTCGGCTGGGCGCTGCTGGGGGCCAGCCGGGTGGCCCAGCAATTCTTCATCCCCGCGCTGGCTGCCCAGCCCCACCCCAACGCAGCGCCGGGACGTGGCGGCGCGCGCATTGTCGGCGTCTACAGCCACAGCGCGCGCGGGGGCAAAGCCTTTGCCCTCCATAACCAGCTGGCGCGCGCCTACGAAGAGCTGGACGAATTGCTCGTCCGGGATGAGGTAGACGCGGTTTACGTCAGCAGCCTGCCCCGCCATCAATACGCCCTGGCCCTGGCCGCGCTCGAAGCGGGCAAGCACGTCCTTTGTGAGACGCCGATGGGGTTGTCGTTGGGCGAAGCAAGCGCGTTGGAAAGGGCAGCGCAAAGCCACGGCGTACTGCTCGTGCCCAACTTTGCCTACCGGGGCGATGCGGCCCTGGCGCGCATGGCGGAGATGGCGCGCGATTACGCCATCGGGGAATTGCTGGGCGGGCAGATTGTCAACTGCACGCCCCTGCCATCCGACCTGCAAACCTGGCGGTTGTGGCCGGACGGCGGCGGGGTGGTGTTGGACCGCACGATTCACGACATCGATCTGGTGCGCTGGCTCTTTGCCGACGAGGTGGAGCAGGTGGCGGCGCTGGCCTCGCGGCGCGTGTTGGGGCAGGACGTGGACGACGAGGTGGTGGTCAATCTGCGGCTGCGCCGGGGCGGGCAGTTGATCCAATGCCACGATTCGTTCGTCACACCCCATCGCTTCAGCAGCGTGGAACTCTACGGGGCGCGGGGATCGCTGCGCGTCCATCACTGGTGGAGCAGGCGACAGCCCAGCGAACTCCTCCTCGTGCGCAACGACGCGGTGGAGGTGATTGCGGTGGAAGGGCCGGATCAGTACACGGCGACGCTGGCTGCCTTTCACCGGGCCATGCAAAACCGGGCAAACAGCACATCGGCAGCCGGTTTTCTGGCCTCGGCCAGCGACGGCGTACGCAATCTGCAAGCCGCGCTGGCCGTGCTGGAATCGGCGCGCAACGGCTGGAGTGTGCGGGTGGAATAGGTGAAATCTGTAGGTGCGGTTTGCAACCGCACTTTCGCAATAGACGTGCGGTTGCAAACCGCACCTACGCTTCACTGGTACTGTTGGGTTCTCCCGGCGCTCGTTGAACCGTAGACAGCGATCTCTTGCCGGAAGAACCCAACCTACGACTGATTCAATTGCGTCAACGACAGCCCCTCTTCGCCCGCATAGAGCCAGCGCTCCAGATTGGCTTTGCTGCGCGGCCAATCGCCGTCGGTTATGGCAAACCAGGCCGTGTCCCGGTTGCGCCCGCGCACAATTAGATGCTGGCGAAAGATGCCCTCGAACTGGAAGCCCAGACGCAGCGCAGCCGCGCGCGAGCGGGCGTTGAGGCTGTCGCACTTCCACTCCACCCGCCGGTAGTGGAGCTGGTCGAAGGACTCGCAGAGCATCAGGTAGATGGATTCGGTGTTGACTTTCGTGCGCTGGGCCTCCGGCGCATACCAGATGTTGCCCAACTCCACCCGGCGCTGGGCTGGGACGATATTGAGGAAGCTGACGATCCCCACCCGTCTGCCCGCCAGCGCATCTGTCACCGTGAAAAAGAGGGGGTCGGTCGACGTCTGGCAACGTTCCAGCCACTCTTGCATCGCTGGCTGATCGGCAAAGGGTCCGCTGTTGGGCATATACGTCCACAACTGTTCGCGCGCCGGGTCGCCGTGGCTGGCGGCGTAGAGTTGGGGCGCGTCCGCCGCGGGGTCAACCGGCGTCAATGTGACGAAGCGGCCGCTGTACGCCTGGCGGCGAGGTGGGGTGGGGTTGTCAACGGCCACAACCAGCGGGCCGACAGGTAAGGGATGCGGGGTAGGAGTGCTGGATGTCATCGGGCGGATCTCCTTGTGTGGGTGTGGAGATGAGACTGATTTCGGGAACGATCGCGCCACACCTGACAGATGCGCAGACAGAGACCATTTGGAAAGCGAGTAAATGTACCCTGCGCATCTGTCAGGTGTGGGCGTAGACCGCTAACAAAAAGAGGGGAAGCCTTGCGGCTCCCCTCTGGTTGTTTAACGTTGGGTATTGGGTCACGTCTGCGTAATACCCAATATCCACTACCTACCCCTTGACCGCGCCGGCTGTGAGACCAGCCACCATAAAGCGCTGGCCGACAGAATAGAGAATAAAGATGGGAACCGCCATAATCAGAGAGGCAGCGGTCAATTCACCCCAGGGCTGCACGTCGCCGATGATCATCATACCCAGACCGACGGGCAATGTCATCAGGCTCTGCTTGCTGATCAGGACATAGGCGAAGAGATATTCATTCCAGGCATTCGTCACGCCGAAGAGGAAGATCGCCATCAGCGCCGGTTTGGTCAGGGGCAGCACAATGCGCCAGAAGACCTGGAAACGGTTGCAGCCGTCAATCAGACCGGCATCCTCCAGCTCACGTGGAATAGAGGCGTAGTAGCCCATCATCAGCCAGATAGCAAAGGGCAGGGCAAAGGTGGAGTAGGCAATCATCAGCCCGTACAGACTGTTGGTCAACCCCAATTTGGCAAAAATCTGGTAGATGGAAATGACCAGCAGCACACCAGGCATCAAATAGGCCGAGAAAATGGCGCTGGAGAAGGCCCGGCTGCCCTTCCAATTGAGCCGCACCAGACTGTAGGCCGCCAACGCCGCCACAATCGTAGAGACGAGGGGCGTGACCATCGAGATAACAAAAGAATTACGCATCCAGACCAGGAAATTGCGCGTGGGGCCTAGCAGATGAATGTATTGATCGAGCGTCCACGGGTCAGGACCGTAGAGAGATCGAAAGGATACGATCTGCGCTTCGGATTTGAAGGAGGTGATGAAGACGAAAAAGAAGGGAAACAACTCGAAGATCAGCAGCAGGCCCAGAATGATGCCCGCAAAAATGTTCATACGGCGGCGTGCCGCTTTGGCGCGCATCGTTGAGGCGCGGGCATCGGTCGCATACGGGCGTGTACTCCTGAACGCAGCGCCGATCCCCTCGATAATGCGTTCTACCGCGTCATTGAGTACCCACAACAGGGCCACAATCAGACCAAACAGCGTGCGGAAAGGCCATGTAAGCAGACCAAAGATACTCTTGTTCTGATCGGCGGCTGTTTCCGACGCACGTCCTGTCTGGGTGGCCAAGACATTGCGCCCCAAAATGATGATCAGAATCGCCAGAAGAGGCACCATCGACAAGGCAGCGGCGACGGCTGTACCGATGCGGAAACTGCGCGCCGCCTCAATCGCGAAGATAGTATAGACTTTTGTAGAACCCAGCGGCCCACCGCCTGTGAGCAGAAAAACCTGGGTAAAACCGTTGAAGGTCCAGATAAAGGAGAGCAGCGTCTCCACCAGAATCACATATTGCAGGCCGGGCAGAGTGATGTGCAGAAATTGTCGCCAGCCGCTGGCTCCGTCAATCGCAGCCGCTTCGTATTGTTCTTTGTCGATGGCCTTGAGACCAGCCACCAACAGGAGCGTGAAGAAGGGAATGCCGGCCCACAGATTGACCAAAATCACCGACGGCATGGCCAGAGCAGGTGTGCCAAAAAAGGGAATGGATTGTTCGATCAGCCCCAATTGTTTGAGCAAGGGATTGACGAGACCGTAGATAGGGTCCAGAAGACCCTTCCAGGTGATAGCGCGCACCACCTCGGGCATAATCCAGGGCAACATCACCAGCGCCGTAAAAATGGCGGAAAAACGCGTCAACCGGTGCAACAGGAGCGCGGCTATCATCCCGGCCACGAACTTAAGCACGACAGCCCAGATGGTATAGGTGAGAGAGATGCCCACCGAAGACCAGAAGAAGGGGTCATTGTAGAGATTCTGATAGTTTGTCAAACCTATCCAAGGGCCGATCTCCAGGGTCGTCGTCCGCGTAAAGCCGGTATAGACGGCGCGCAAAAAGGGATAGGCGACGATCGTACCCAGAAGAAGAGCCGCCGGCAGCAGAAAGAGGTAGCCCTCTTTCCAGTCCGGCCCCAAAATATGCCGCAAACTTCGGGTAGGCTTCTGTGCAACTTGCTGGCGATTAATGACAGTACGTGGACTTGTGAGTTCCATTTGATTTTCTCTCAAATCTATCCGGGGATCCCGAATTTTGCCCAGTGACACACCCAGAGGGGGCTCAAACCTGTGTGGTAGCGTAGGACGGATTGGTAATCCGTCCTACGCTACTTGACTGGACGGATTACCGTTCCGTCCTACATCTACCCTTATTCGCCGGGCAGACCGAACTCCTTGAAGACAAGCACCATACGATCGTGCGCGGTCGCCACTGCTTCTTCCACCGACGTGCCGGTGATGAAGGAATTCACCATATCGTTCCAAATGCCCGAGTTTTCAATGGCAGTCAGAGCGGGCGAAGATGGGCCGGGCCATGAGCCTGCAAAGATCCCCGAATCATTCAGGGCGGCGGGTTTGACCTGCAGGGACATTTCATTACTCTGGGTATATGCGGACATCTCCCACAGATTGGTGTAAGCCGGAATGGCGTAGGCGGGCGAGGAGGCCAGCATTGCATCCATCTTTTCCAGATTGGTGGTGAGTTCCAGAATGACTTCCTTGGCCGCTTGGGTGTTTTTGGCACCCTTCAGTATAAACCAATCTTTGCTACCTATTGCATTGAATTCCTGGTTGACAGGGCCGCCGGGAGGTGCCAGATAGCCGGTCTTGGCTGCCACGGGCAGGCCATCTTTGAGGGCTTTGGCATAGACGGTACCGGCATTTTCAGTGTAGGCAATCACCTCACCCTGGAAGGCTTCATTGTTGGCGATGTCATTCCAGGCCAGCACGCCGGGGGGTAGCATCGGTGCCCATTTGGGATCCAAATAGGTCTCCTTGATGAAGTTCATGGCCGTGATCATCTCAGGTGAGTTGGTGCGGATGAACTGACCGGTCTCGTCCTGCCAGCCTGCCCCATAGCCTGTCATAATGCGTTGGATGATACTGTTGCCATCGCCCGAACGGTTGATGGTAATGCCCCACCCGAAGAGTTCAGCGGTCGAGACTTGCAAACAGGCTTCGCGCAGCTTGTCGTAGGTGCGAATCGTCTGGATATCGATACCGGCACCCTCAAAGGCATCCTTGCGGTAATAACCGCCGCCGACCCGCTGGTGATAGGGCACAGCCCACCATTCACCATCAATCAACTTGCCAGTCTTCAAAACGGGAGCTATAGGACCGTAGACTTCTTCGGCCGCGGCGACCAGATCGGAGAGAGGCTGGGTAGTGTCCAGGCTATGCAGGAGTTGGGGAGAGAGGGTATGGCGCACCAGATCCGGCGCATCGCCCGACTGTACAGCCGCTGCGATTCTGTCGGTCTCCCCCGAACCGGCCGCAAAGCCGGCCGAATCAGCCAATTCCATGACCCATCCTCGCTCCGCCACGTAGTCGGTCAGCGCCTTCTGGGTGTACTCGTTGTAGGTATCGTGGAAATCGATATCCAGAATGACCCACAGGGGGTTGGCGCTGTCCACCATCGTTTCAGCGGCGGGAGCAGCGGTTGGGGCAGCCGTTGCTTCGGCCGCGGCGGGTGCGGCTGCGGGGGCCGCGGCGGGTGCGGCGGCTGGGGGGGCGCAGGCAGCCAGGGCGGTTACGCCGATGGCCCCACCGGCCAGTCGCAGAAAGGAACGTCGTGACAGGGTCTTGCGGTCCATAGTTTGTCTCCTTGGATTGCAGATGGAACAAAAAAAGAGAAAAGCAGACGCGAGAGCGTCTGAGGGCGCAGCAAGGGAAGATCCATTGTTGCGGGTAACACCACCGGTAGATATTCAGACCAAAACTGGGGTACACTACGCAAATTGGGACAAAATCCATCAACCAGGCTGGGGGGGAACCTTGTCAACGGACAAAAGACTTGGCAATTGTATGCGGGCAAACTATAGCAGAGAATTGAATGGGCGTCAAATGGCGAAAATCAACGCAACATCGTTTCTTCATTACGCCAGTGGAATTTGTCGGTACGGTTTGTAACCGCACTTTCATCGGCAAATGTGCGGTTACAAAACGCACCTACATCTCTTTTTCCTGACGCCAGTGCGCAAATTCGGCCAGAGTCGTCTCATTCGGGGGATATACGCCGATAATACTCGCACCGCGGACAATTTTTTGTAAGAGAAACGCCTCCCGGATTTCCTGCTCGAAGGCCGCGTGGGCCACCGCCTCGGCCATCTGGCTGGGAATCACAACGACCCCTTCGCCGTCCCCCACCAGCAGATCGCCGGGGAGAACGGCCACCCCCGTGCAGCCGATGGGGACTTGCATCTCCACCGGGTGATGGGCCACGAAGGAGGTGTTGGCGTGGGCGGCGCGGATGTATGTGGGCAGGGCCAGGTCACGAAAGCCCGGCGTGTCGCGCAGCGCGCCATCTGTCACCAGCCCGGCCGCGCCGCGCATAGTAATACGTGTGCCCAGAATGTGGCCCAACGAGGCAGAACTGGTATCGTTGCGCGCATCGATCACCAGCACATCTTCCGGGCCGATCGCTTCCACGGCCAGCCGCTGCACATTTTTGGTGTTGTCATAGAGTTCATCGGCCAGGTCTTCGCGGGCCGGGATGAAACGCAGGGTGAAGGCATAGCCCACCATCCGCAGATCGGGGCGCAGGGAGTAGAGTCCGGCCAGAAAGGTATTGCGCAGGCCGTGCTTGCCCAATTGGGAGGTCAGCGTGGCCGTAGAGACCTGACGCAGCTTGGCTTTGGCCTCATCCGAGAGCAGGTTGGGGCGGGGAGAAGAAATCATCACTGGTGCAACCTTTCTGTTTAACGAAACGTGAAACGTGAAGACGTGAGATCGCCGTTTGCCCTCACGTTTCACGCCTCACGTTTCATTTCCTCAGCCACGCTGCCCGGCCGTACTTGGCCTGCACATAGACGTATTCGTCCATCTGCGGGTCGGAGATGTTGCCGGTGGAGGGGTAGTGGGCGATGGCCTCTTCCACAATGTCCACGCCAAGACCGGGCGCGCCGGGGACGACAATTGCGCCGTTGACGATGGTGGGCTGGGGCTGCATCACTTCGTAGCGCTGGGGTGCGTCGTCTTCCAAATGTTCCAGAATCAAAAAGTTGGGCAGGGTGCAGAGCAGATGCACCGCGGCCATCTCGGCCACGGGTCCCAAGGAGCCGTCGTGGGGGGCGAAGCTGATGCCGTGGGCCTCGGCCAGCGCCGCCATCTTCTTCATTTGCAGCAGACCACCCGCCCGCCCCGTGTCCGGCTGGATCACATCCACAATCTCCCGCTCGATCAGCTCGCGCACGCCGTAGATGGTGGCGTGGCGCTCGCCCGCGGCAATCGGCAGGTTGACCGCGCGCGCCACTTTTGCGATGTTCTCGATGTTCTCCGGGGCTACGGGGTCTTCATAAAAGAGCAGGTCGTACTCTTCCAGCGCTTTGCCCAGACGGATGGCGTCGGGCACAGTCAGCCAGGGCGGGCCGTGTACGTCGGCCATAATATCCACTTGTGCCCCCACCGCCTCCCGGATGCGTTTGACCCGCTGCAACGGGTCGTGTACGCCACCGGTTTTGACACCGGTGAAGCCCCGCGCCACCAATTCCAGCGCGCGTTCGGGCGTGTGCGCGTGGATATAGAGACGGATGCTGTCGCGCATTTTGCCGCCCAAGAGTTCGTAGACCGGCACACCCAACGCTTTGCCTTTGATATCCCAGAGGGCCATTTCGATGCCGGTGAGCGCACCGCCGCCCACAACGCCGGTCATGCCGTGGCCCATCATCGCAATAAAGAGCTTCTGCCAGAGCTTCTCGATGGCAAAGGGGTTTTCGCCGATGAGCAGAGGCGTCAGGTCGTGGATGGCGGTCTGTACTACGCGCGGCCAGCCGCTGGCCTCGCCCACGCCGTAGATGCCTTCGTCGGTGAAAATTTTGACAAAGAGCCAGTTGCGTTTTTGCCAGCCGCCGCCGGCCACGCCGGCGCTCATCAGATAGGTTTTGATTGCGGTGATTTTCATGGGAATCTTCCGGCAGTGCGTAAGAGCGCAGCAAGCATCGCCCCTACAGAGAAAATGTTTGCGTGAAAAACTACGGGTTGGTGAAGATTGGACTTTTGACAAAGGGAAAAGAAAACCATGTGTGCGAATAGTTGACGAAAAAGGAGAAATGAGTCAGAAATAGGGTATGGACATAAAACAGAGTACGAAACAACTAGAGCAGTTCCGGGACGAAATGTACAAGAACCTTGATAA
>CAMDEX010000198.1 GCA_945897075.1 Litorilinea aerophila | reverse complement strand
TGGTGGCTTTGGTGATTGGGTCATTGGGTGATTAGGGGATTGGGTGGCCGTGACCGAAAGCGATATCTCAAATTACCCAATCACCCAATCTCCTAATCACCCATCCCCTGCAACGCACTCGCCTCGTCGTCATACATTCCCATAAAATCCGACAGGCGGGTGATGCGGAAAATTTCCTGGTAGTGGTCGCTCAGACCGTAGGTGACCAGTTTGCGGTGGCTTTTGCGGGCGCGGGCCAGCAGGCCGACAACCAGCGCAATGCCTGTGCTGTTGATGTAGCCCACGCTGCTGAAGTTGAGCAGCACCGGGTCCGAGTTGGCGTTTTCGGCCTGGGCATAAGCCCGATTCAGCGCTTCCTCGGCCGCGCCGTCAATATCCCCGGCCAGGTCAATGGCGATGACGCCATCAATGGGCCGTATGCTTGCACGGAATGCTTTGTGTTCCATTTGAGTCCTCCACAAAAGAGTATTGGACGCAGATTGCGCAGAAACCACAGATTTGCGCAGATTTTTAATCCGCGCTGATCAGCCCACTCCGCGCCATCCGCGTTCTATTCTTATGCCAGATTATTGGACGCAGATTGCGCAGAAACCACAGATTTGCGCAGATTTTTAATCCGCGTTGATCAGCCCACTCCGCGCCATCCGCGTTCTATTCTTGTGCCAGATTGATGACCAGTTCGATGGTGTGGTGTTGGTCGTCGTCGGTCACGTTCATTTCGTCCACCATACTTTTGATCAGAAAAAGCCCCCAGCCCCGGGGCGATTGCAGCCCGGCCAGTTTCAGGGCGATGTCGGGCGTGGCGGGGTCGGGAATCTCCACGTCGCCGCCCTGATCGGTGATGCGCACCGCCAGGCGCTGGCCGTCGCTCTCGGCCTGGATGCGCACGGGCAAGTCATCCCGGTAGTGGTTGCCGTGTTCCATGGCGTTCATCGTCGCTTCGGCCACGGCGGTTTTGAGCTTTTCCAGGCGATCCGGCGGCAGCCCCAAAGAGACAACTGCTTCGGCGATGCGAGTCATTGCCTGGCGTTCGTTGCCCGGCGCACTGGGCAGTGTAAAATCAGCCAGTTGGGTGGGTTGCCCGCCCTGCGGCTGGGGCGCTCCCTCATAACGCACAGTAACCAGTGTCACATCGTCCTCCTGCTCCCAAGCGGGGCCAACAAAGTCGTGCAGGGTCGTGAGCAGATACGCCACCAGATCACCGCCGGTGAATTCGCTCAGTTCCTGGCGCAATTTGGGAAAGCCATACATCCCCCGCTGGCGGTCGTGGGCCTCCACCAGCCCGTCGCTGTAGAGGAGCAACGTGTCGCCGGGTGTCAGGGTGGTTTCCTTCTCCTCGTAGCTCATCCCCGGCAGCAAGCCCAGCGGCATTCCCCTGGCCCGTAGCTCCTCCACGCCGTCCGGCCCGGCGCGATAGGGCAGGTCGTGACCGGCGTTGGCGTAGAGCAGATGGCCGGTTTGCGTGTCCAGCACTGCGTAGAGACAGGTGACAAACATACGCGCCGGGATGTCCGGGTGCAGCAGATCGTTGACCCGTTCCAGCACCGCGCCGGGCGACCCCAGCCGTTCGGAGGCGGCGCGTAGAAGGGTACGTGTGGTCGCCATCACCAGCGCGGCGGGCACGCCCTTGTCCGTCACGTCGCCAATGATGATGGCCAATTTGCCATCGGGCAGGGTGCGGAAGTCGTAGAAGTCGCCGCCTACGGCCCGGGCTGGCTGGTAATAGGCGGCAATCGCCCAGCCATCCAGTTCGGGCAGGCTCTGGGGCAGAAGCGTCTTCTGCACAAGCTGGGCTACCGCCAGTTCCTGGGCCATGCGCTCCTGCTCGATGGCCTGCAACTGCTGTTGGCGTACCAACTGGGCCACGCGCACGGCCGGCGCGGACTGGGTGGCCAGGTCGGCCAGCAGCTTGCGGTCGTCGCTGGAATACTCCTGCTCACTGCGCCGGTCGCCCAGATTGATCAGGCCGATCAGCTCGCCCTGGCTGACCAGCGGCACAGAGACCACCACGCCTGTGGCCTTCATCTGCGTTAACGCGGGTGAGTCCAGGCGCAGGCGGGCGATCTCCACCGGGCCGTTGACCTGGCGCAGATAGGCCAACAGCGGGTCGTTGGGGGCGATATCTACCCCAGGCAGAATGGTTGTGATGGGTGCAGCGGCTGGTTCTTCCAGCAGCGCTGGCGGGGTCGCCCGCTGCGCGCCGCTGAATTTTTGCCAGAATGTAGCCAATCGAGATGTCATAAACTCTTCCTCCTGTCCACAGTGTAGCAGGCGGGCGTCACGGCAGCGTTACGGTGGGCGTTACGGTTGCGTTCGGGAATTTTGTTGTTGTTGAAGGCAGGCGGATTGGGTGGTATACTTCGTCTATGCAAACGGTAGAAGATGGACGCAAACTGACAAAGGAGCCAATTCCCGACAATTTCGCCACGCTTGCCGAGGCCGCCGAATTCTGGGACAGCCACGATTTTGCCGACTACTGGGATGAGACCCAGGAAGTTGAATTTGAGGTGCATATCCCGGCCAAACATAAAACCTCTTTGGCAACGGCCATAAAAAAGGAGTAAAACTGCATGTCCTATCATTACCAGTCCGCTGTGCGCTTGGACACCGCTGACGCTCGACGGCCACAGTTGGTCGTGGCTGTGCCTTTCGATCAAACGGAGATCGTGCGCGAGGCCCTTGCGCAGCTGGCAAGCAGCCCATTCCCAGGCGTTTCCGCCCAAGAAGTGATCCTAAACGCCCTGCGCACTGTGAGCGAGCAAGCCTATTTCTGGACAGCGGAGTGGCAGACAAAAGAGCAAGCCGCAGACCTGGCCATTGCCGAGGGCCGTGCGCAGACCTTTGATCGGATTGATGAAATGATTGATTTCCTGGATCAGCAATGAAGTTCCGTCCCGTCCAGACCTTCTGGAAAGTATACGCAGAACTCCCCGCTGACATCAAAGAGCAGGCGCGGGTAGTGTGAGGATGGCTTCAACTTTGCTCTGCAAGACCTGCGGACGAACTACCGCTTTTACATACAGCGATACTGGCAATGGTGAACAGAATGAACTCCCAATTGATGGCCGACAAGATCTTCGAATTGAGCGAACAATTCAACCGCTACGTTTTCGATCACCCCGATATCCTCGACAGTATCCCGGACAAAGCGATGCTGGTCTTGCTCGATGTGGACGATCCGGAGTTCAACAAAGCCAATCTTGCCCTGACAGAAGCCACGCCCTTGCTTCCTGGCGGCCAGCGTGTCTACGTTGAGATGCAGAAACGGGTGCGCACCGTAGAGCAGGTTCACTGGATGGCTGACATTCGGACGCTTCCACAGTTGGCCTGATCGCGTGATCTGAGCACAATTCATCGCTTTCCAGTCCGAAGGGCTTCAACGCCCTTCGGACTTTCTATTTCCGTAGCCAGATGCTTATCCCCTCCGGCTGCAACGTCTCCTGCACCACCCGCTGTAACTCCCCGGTCAACGCGGCCAAATCCGTTTCATCACGGGCGGTGATGGCGAAAGCCGCCAGCACCTGCTGGGCATCATACTTCTGGCGGAAGAAGCGGCGATCAATGAACTCCTGTACCCGGCGACGCAGGGGCGTGAAAAGGGCAGCGATCAGCAGCGTCGAGATGACAACCACCGCGGGCGATTGGCCGCCTGTGAGCGAGCGGAATAGCGACTGCAACAACACGACACTGCCAAAGTAGGCCAGGGCCAGCAGCGCGGTGAGCAGCGCGTATTGCAGGGTCTTGCGAATGAGGATGTCTATGTCCCACAGCCGGTAACGCAGAATGGCGATGGCGATAGAGATGGGCAGGAGGAGAAAGGCCAGGTTGCCCGCGCCGACAAACAGATCAATCTGCACGCTTGCTTTGGGATCAGCGGCGTCGAGACCGTATAGGATGACCGAGGGGACAAGCAGGAATCCTACGATGAGAACCAGTCCAAAGACAAACCACTTCGTCTGCTGTTTCTGCACGGGCGTGGCATAGTTGCGATAGCGCCAGACCTGCCCGGCCAGACTGCCGCCGAACATCACAGAAACCGCAACGAGGACTACGTTTGCATAGGGGCCGGAAAAATCCCCGACGATGGCAGGGAAGAGATTCCAGGCCAGAGAGAGCAGAAACCCCTCCGCCGCGATCCAGCGCATCCAGCGGGGGGCGAACTGCCCGTCGGGAAAGGTGGCAAAGAAGACCGCCAACAGACCGAAAGAGAGCATCCCGGCGAGGAAGTTGGGAATGGCAAAAGCAAGCGGCGCGCTGGCGACTACCGAGAGATATTCCTTGGCCGGGCTGAAGGAGTTGGACGCAGCGAAAGTCATCAGGAATACGGATGTGAAGAAGGCCATGCGGTCGTGGGGGCGCAGCCAGAAGATGGCGACCCCCACGACAAAACCGCTCGTAAAGAGCGGGGCGATGGTGACAATAGTGAACCAGAACCAGGCGTCGTGGCTCCAGCCCAGCGCCGTCAACCCCAACGCCACCCGTTCGGGCAGATTGTCGGCAAACTGGCGTGTGAGCAGCAGCGTGCCGACAAATGTACCCAGACTGGCCAGGGCCGCCAGCGCCCAGGCTGTGCGTATCCAGGGCAGCCAGGATAGAGGAATGACTCCGCCTCCTCTGCTCATGCCCTCTCGCTCTCTGCTGCGCGCACGGCCCAGACGCCGCTTCCAATGATAATCAGGTGGACGACGATGAAGATCAGATAGCCCACTGTGTCGTAGCCCCGACTGATCAGATAGATGTCGTCCAGGACGCCGTGGGTGAATTCCAGCCAGACCAGCAGCCAGACCGCGCCCAGATAGCGGGCCGGGTTGCGTGAGGCCCACAGGGCAAAGGTACCGATGCCCAAAATCTCAAAGGCGAAGGGCGACCAGCCGTCAATAAAGGCTTGCAGGGCCTCGCCGGTAAAGGGCATAGAACTGGCAAAGAAGGAGTGGTCTACAAATGTACCGTACAGATTCAACACAGCCAGCAGGGCGTAGAAAGCCCCCACAATGCGAAACCACCAGGTGACTTTTTTCATCTTTCTTTCCTTTGGTTGTCAAAATTGGATAGTAGAACAGCGGCGGGCTGTCTGCATCCATCCTAACAAAGAGCCGTCACCGGATCGTTACGACAACCGTCACCGCTTCAGCCAGATGCTCACCCCCTCCGGCTGCAACGTCTCCTGCACCACCCGCTGTAACTCCCCGGTCAACGCGTCCAGATCCGTCTCGTCCCGGGCAGTGAGAGCGAATTTCGCCAACACCTGCTGGGCGTCGTACTTCTTGCGAAAGAAGCGGCGGTCAATCACATCCTGCACGCGGCGGCGCAGGGGCGTGAAGAGGGCGGCGATCAGCAGCGTCGAGAGGACGATCACAGCGGGCGACTGTTCCCCGCTGAAAGAGCCAAAGAGCGTTTGCAGCAGGACGATTGTGCCGAAATAGACCAGAGCCAATAGACCTGTCAGCAGCGTATATTGCAGTGTACGCCGAATGAGGATGTCGATGTCCCACAACCGATAGCGAAGCATCGCCACCAGAAAAGAGTAGGAGAAGAAGCTGTAGCCAAGCATATAAGAGAGCAACCCGATCAACACGGCAACGGAGCGCGCGGACGACGGAAGGGCTACGGGGAAGAGCAGAGAAATGGAAAACCAGATGCTGCCCTGGATCAGGACTGCGGTCAAAGCCGCCAGCACCCATTTGATCTGCTGCCGTTCCACGCCGGTGGAGACCCGATTATAGCGGTACACCATCGCATAGATCGCCAGCAGCGTCCACACACCATTGACAAGACCACCGATGGCAAACCAGACGGGAAAGACGTAGGAAAGACTGAAGGCCACGCCGCCCGCTATAGCAAGTCCCCAGACCGTCAGCTTTAGCCCCGGCGGTTCGCAGTGCCCGTTGGGGAAGACAAAAGGGATGGGATAGAAGAGAACGGTACCGATCCCATACAGCAGCGAAATCAGAAATTCCCATCCGACCAGGCCGGCGGGGCTACCTTCGATCAGAACAGTGAGCAGACCCGCGGAGATGATCACAGCCACCCAATCGTCCGATTTGCGCCAGAAGATGACTGCGCCAGTCACAGCCAGGGTGGAGCGAGCCAGCACCGACAGGAGAGTCAGCCAAAAATGGGCATCCGGCAGGCCCAACTGCATCAGAATCTGCGCATCTTCCAGGCTGATTGTCCCCGGCCCGCAGGCGATCTCCGCCGCGATGCAACTGGGCGGAGGCGTTGTCAAAAGGATGCGATTGCTCAGAATGAAGATCGTAAGAGAGGTGGCGGCGATCAACAGCCAGGCGACCCGCGTCGGCCAACGCCAACGGTGGGGAATGGTGGTGAATGAGACGGGTCTGTTCGTAGCGGATAGGGACATTTTTCTGTTCCTGAAGCAACTATCTGCGCAGCAACCCAATCGCCATCACCAGCAGGAAGAGGTAACTGGCAAAGGGCGGCCAATCGCGCAGGATCAGCGGGCCCGCCACCAGCCCCAACAGGCCCAGCCCAGCCACCCACCAGCCCAGCGTGGGCAATAGACCGCCCAGGGCCAAGGCCGCGCCCATCAACCCGATGGCAGTCAGGACTGTAATGGTGTGGGGCCAGAAGACCCAGCCGTTGCCAAAGACTTGCGGCGGTGCGGCCGGGTCGAAGGTGCGCAACATCTCCGCGGCCTCTCTGCCCAGGCGCAGCCGGTCGCTGCTGATGGGCAGCCAGAGCAGAAAACCGGCCACAAAAAGCAGCGTGGCCGCCAGCGCCAGCCAGCGCGGCCACCCCGCCGGCAGACGCAGCGCAATAGACCCAAAGATGAGCGCCGTTGCCAGAAAGGCAACCGGGAAAATGATGGCCTGGGTCGGCCAGCCGATGGGGTCGTTGGCAATCAGTGTGAGTTGTTGGCGCGGGTCCGAGGGCGGCATGGCGCGGAAATAGGCAGCGGAGAAGGCGCCGATTAGAAAGACGAAAACCGTCACCAGCAGAACAATCCCTGTGCTGCGCGTCCAGTCGAACTCTTGTGCCGGGTTCATCGGCTAGCGATCCTTTCAGAAGTGGTAGACAAAGACAGGGACGCAGATTTTCATGATTCGTAATTGATCAGCGATGATCTTTGTTTCAATCTTTTTCTGCGTCCCTTGTGGAAAAATCTTCTTACGGATTGGTCGTCAAGTACGCATAGAGCGCGGCCAGGTCGTCGTCGGTCAATTTGCTGGCGATCTGCCAGGGCATTGTCTCCGGGAAGGCCACGCCGTCGGGTTTGACGCCGGTGTGCATCATCTCGGCGAATTGCTCCAGAGTCAGCGTGCCCACCAGAGTCCGTGGGTTGGGGGTGGCCGGACCAGCCGGAGATTCCTCTACACCGGTCGCATCCGGGCCGTGACAGCCCCGGCATTCAGCGAAGGTTGCCACGTATTTGCCGTATTCCGCAGTGACGCCCTGGGGCGGGGCAACGACCATCTCCGCAGCCTTCTCCGGTGTGCCAAACAGCCCGGCCCCAAACATAATACTGCCGAGGAAGCTGAGTTTGTCCCCGGTGACGGCGGTCTGCTCCACCGGCGGTAGAGTGCGCAGATAGGCGATGATGGCTTCCGTGTCTTCATTGCTCAACTGGGAATAGGTCATCAGGGACATAAAGGCCAGCAGATCGCCATCTTTGTTCACCCGGTGGCGGATGGCCCGGAAGAGTTCGCCGTCGCTGTAGGAGGCCAACTTGCCGCCGGGGGTCAGATTCTCGGTTACCATATCCCCCACAAAGCCGAAACCTTCGGCCTGGGCGATGTTCCAGCCGCCGTTGAGGGGGTGCTCTTGCGCGGGATTGCCATCCGCGCCCACCGCGCTGTGACAGCCGATGCAGCTCATATTGACCAGATAGTCGCCCCGGGCGATCTGCTCCGGCGTGCCCGCTACGGTCAGGTTGGGCGCGTCCGCCGCGCCGGGAAAATAGGCCGTCTGAATGCCTTTGCCGCCAAAGAAAGTCAGCGCGGCCAGAACAATTGTCAACAGACCCGCGCCCAGGCCGCCGGCAATTTTCACCCACAGCCGTTTGGCGCGGATGGCGCGCCAGGTCAACCAGCCCGCGGCGACGGTCAAGATCAGTACAACCAGCCAGATAATGATGTTCGTAAGCATTTTCCTCTCCTTTGGGAACAACAGAAAAACGATAGAAAGCAGGTGGACGAGCGGTCTACAAGTCAGTGTCGCAACTCGCAACTCGCAACTCGCATTCAGGGTTCTACAATCAAAACACCCACCATCCCCGCCATCTGGTGGCCCGGCGTGCCGCAGTAAAAATCGTAGCGGCCGGGCTGTTGCGGGGTAATGGTGAACTCGCGGACTTCGTTGGCGGCCAAAGGCGTATGGATGTCGAAGGCATCGATATCGAAGGCGTGGGCGTAGCCGTCCTGGTTGACGACACGCAGCGTCACGGGCTGGCCGGCCTTGACATGCACCTCCGTCTGGCGGAAACGCATATCCTTCATAGAGACTGTCGGGTTGCTTGAAGATCCGCCGCAGGCCGCCAACAGCAACGCCAGGATACCGACAAGGGCAAGTCGAGTTTTTCTCGTCATCATCTCCACCTTTTTCACTGTACCGGCGCGGTCAAGTACGCATAGAGCGCGGCCAAGTCGTCATCCGTCATCCGCGCCGCGTTCTCCCACGGCATGAGGTCGGGGAATGCCTCTCCACCGAAGCGCACGCCGGTACGCATAGTCTGGACGAACTGCTCCCGCGTGATTGCGCCGACGAAGATACGGGGATTGGGGACGGCCGGCGAGATAACCGTTGCCTCAGTTCCGGTCATGTCAGTCCCGTGACAGCCCCGGCACTCGCCAAAGGTGGCGACGTATTTGCCGTATTCCGCCGTCACCCCCGGCGCTGGCGCGCTGATGACGCCGGCGGGGATTTCCGGGAGGGGAAAGAGTACGCCGCTAAGGAACAGGATCACCCCGATCAGGTTGATATTGTCGCCGCCATTGGTGGCGCTGGTCACTGCTTCCTGGGAGCGCAGGAAGGCGATAATCGCGTGCGTGTCGTCGTCGCTCAATTCGTGGTAGGGCAAGGAACTCATCATCCCCAGCCGGGCGTTCTTGCCAAAACCATAGCGGATAGCGCGGAACAGTTCGCCATCGCTGCGGTCGGCCAGCACCCCGCCGGGGGTCAGATTCGCCGTCACCATACTGCCTGCAAACGAGAAGTCTTCTTCTCCTTCTCCCGCTAGAATATCCAAACCGCCGGTCAGGGGCATTTCCTTTCCGTCATTGGCTCCGTGGCAGCTAAGACAGGCCACGTTGACCAGATATTCGCCGCGGGCGATCTGCTCTGGGGTGCTGGCAACGGTGAGATCGGACACCGGAGCAGGGACAATGTACATCGCCGCCAACCCCTTTCCGGCGAGAAAGGCAACGAACACCAAGACGAGCGTGAGCATACCAGTGACGAGCAGCGCGGGGATTTTGAACAGCCAACGTTTGATCCGCCACGCACGAAATGTCAGCCAGCCGAACAGGACGAGGAGTGCCAGCAAAACAAGAAAAGCAATCAGATTGCCAAACATACGAGCCTCCAGAGGTTGATTCGCTGAATGGGTGTGTTGGGTGACGGCGATCAATCAGTCCGCCGGTGCGAGTTTGCATGACAAATCGTGCCGCGTAACGCCTGCCTACGCCCTACCTTTATCCTTGAGCGGGCGGAGTTTCCAGCGCCCATAAGCCACAAAACCCGCCAGTCCCATAATGACGATATTCCCAATGACATCCGCGTATGCACTTCGAGTGAGCTGCCAGACCGCTGCGCCAGCCATGACGAGTACGAGACCGAGCGCGGCGAGAGGCGTCAGGCGGGTCTGGATGCGGGTGAGGCCGGGCAAGATGAGACCCAGCCCAATCAAGATTTCGGCCGTACCACTGAAATAATGGAGGCCGGTCGGCAGTTCATACATCCAGGCCATCTGGGCGGGCAGGTCGGGCGGGACGCTGAAATGGAGGATGCCGCTGTAGAGGAACAAGGTACCGAGCAGGACTTGAAGCACCCATAAGAGGATGTTCATCGTAAGAATCTCCTTTCAATCATTGATGCAATCGTAGCGCAGGGTTGTTACGGCTTGACCGGTGGTTGAAACGTGTCATACTTCGCCATCAACGCAATGAGCTTGCTCATATCTTGGGGCGGCCACTGAGATTCGTTTTTGACCAGTTCCATCATTTCGTAAAAATAGTGCTCCAGGATAGCCGGCGTAACAATCCCAAAGAATTTCGCGGGCACGTTTGTCTGGTTGGAAAAGCCATGCACCGTGCCCGGCGGCACGTAGGCATACCCACCCGGCCCTACCTCCAGGGTTTGTTCGCCCACGCGAAAGGTAATCTTCCCTTCCACCGCATAAAAAATCTCGGTCATCACCTTGTGCCAGTGCGGGGGCGGCCCCTGGAAGTTGGGCGGGGCCGCGTATTCCATAACGAACCACTGGCCGCCAGAGTCGGCAGCGGTGGTTTTGAGCGTAAGCGAAACGCCCATGAGGTTGAATACCTGCCCGCCGCCGGGGGCGAGCAAAATGGGGGTGGGTTGGTTTTCAGCAGACATGAGAATCTCCTTTTTGAAAAACAAATAGCGACTTGTTGCGCCAGTTGGCTTGACATCGCCTGCAGATCGTCTGGTTGTCGTGCGTCCGGGCAGTCTGTTTGGGTGTAGTATAGCATCTTATCGTAACTGGATCGTTACGATTGCGCCCTGCGCTTATCCCCGTTTGGGCGAAGGGCGAACAATAGGCATCGGTTTGCCCTCTCGCGCCAACTGGGCCTTCAACTCTTTTGTCCAGACCGTCATCAATTGGGTCGCCTTTTTGCTCCCTACACCCCGGTCATCTTCTGTCCCCTGCCAGCCTACGAGTTTCTCCGGGATTACATTTCCCTGGCTGTCAAAATGACCCCGGATCAGAAAGGCATCATTGCTCATCATATCCGCGGCCATCCGATGCCAGGTGAGACAGGCCGGCGCGCCTGCTTCGGCCTCTACACCGCCAGAGATTGTCACCCGTTGCGCTTCCACACCAGCCCTCACACGCAGGGCCGCGGGATAGCCCTGTGCGTCCACAAAAGAGAGAACCGGCGGCTGATCGTAGCGGGGCAGCCAGCCTTCCACCTGCGCGGGAATGCGAAAACCGGTCGTCGGTGTGAACGAAGCGGGCCGGGTGGCTACCAGCCCGGCGGGGAGCTGCGTCTTTTCGGTCAAGACAATCTCCCGCACCGGGATCGTTTCGATGTAAATGCGGGTCATATAGCCCACGTAGGACTTCATCAAAAAGGGAAAGCGCATGAGAAAGCGGTAGAAGGCTGGCGTTTCGGGGTAATGCAACATACGATCGTAAAAGCGTTCCAGATTGGCCTGCAAGTCCTGGTCAAAGACCTCGGCATTGGCCTGCACCAGCAGGTGGGGATTGCTCCCAGCGCCTCTGTAGGCGTGGGGATCGGAAAAGAGCGCGGCCACCTTTGGGTTGCGCTGGGCATTGCGGGCTTTGGTGGGGATGGCGTAACTGGTGGAGACAACGATACGCCCGCGCTCCATTTCGCTGAGTACTGGCCAGCAGACCGGCGCGCCGCTGCGGGTCAGCGTAATGAACTCACACGCCAGGTACGCCTGAACGGTCTGGGCCTGGGTCAGCGCTTCTCCTGCATCTACACGGGAAATTTTTGTCTTGGGTTCCATTGTCTGTCCGCTCCTTTGAAAGGGTGAGAATCCTCTCCAACTCGAAAACGCAGTTGATCGCCCACGCTCATCTGCCCTTGCGGGCTTGCATTCCCAGCACCAGCCCGTAGATGGCGTGTCCAATCACAAATTGTAGGGGCGGAATCCCGGTCAGCAGTGTGGGGCCGACCAGAAAAACGCCCTGCGCCAGCAGAAAAAGCAGCAGCCCGTAGGCCAGCCCCACCAGCCAGGCCGGGGCAGCAATCAGACGACGCACGATGCGCAGAAGATAGCCCCAGCCAATGCCGTAGACACCAGACACGGCCAGATGGGTGAGCAGACCGCTGATCGGCGACGTCCCCTCGCCCGTCCCAAAACGGGAGAGCACATCCGCCACTGAGCCACCCCCGGCAAAGCCTGCCGCGACCAGAAAACCGGCCATCACCGCACCAGCCAGAATGCCTGACAGCAGACCGCTGACCGCCGCATCACCCCAAGATTCTGTAACCTGCGCAGCCGCTTGCTTTTTCATCTTTCACATCTCCTTTACGCTGTAGCCATCGTAGGTCGGACTGGTAGTCCGACTGGCATATCGCCTGTTCAAAAAATAGGGACACGGATTACACGGATGTAAAGATTCGCACGGATTCAATCTGCGTAAATCTGCTGTTTCTGCGTAATCTGCGTTCTGATTTTCATTGCTATCTCCTCTGCCAGAATAGCTCCCCGCCGTCACGAAAACGTTACGGCACACGCCACCGATTGCGTCTCGTATCGCACAACCGCCCGATGTGCTACAATTCCCCCATTCACCATTCACCGTTCACCATTCACAATTTGCTATGCGCCTCAC
>CAMDEX010000197.1 GCA_945897075.1 Litorilinea aerophila | reverse complement strand
TCCTGGGCCACCAGATGATCCATCATCGCCCGAATCTCCTCCTCCGCCTTCTGGTTGATCAGGTAATCGTTGTGGGCTTCCAGCCGGTCGCGGATGGCCTGGCGGTTCTGGCTCATCATAATCATCGGCGCGGTGTAGGCGGCCTGGGTGGAGAGCAACAGATTCATCAGAATAAAAGGGTAGGGGTCCCAGTGCTGGAGATAGGCGGTGACGTTCAAAATCACCCAGACTGTCAGGAGTACGGATTGGGTGATGATAAAACGCCAGGAGCCAACCGTACTGGCGATGCGATCGGCGGCCTTCTGGCCGAAGCTGAGTTGCTCTTCTGCCAGTTCGTTGACGCTGATGACCGGTGGGTGGTCGTGGGTATATGGCGTTGGAAAGTGCAGGTCTTGGGTCATGGGTGCTTCCTTTGCTGGTTAGGCGTCCACCGTCTGTCGTCCGCCGTCTATATTCCCATCCCGCCGGTCACTTCCAGGACGTGACCGGTGATGTAGCGCGCCAGGGGCGAGGCGATCAGCACAATGCCGCCGGCGGCTTCTTCGGCGCTGGCGGCCCGCCCCAGGGGGATGCGCTGCTCGATGTTGGCGTCCAACTGGGCGCGCACTTTTTGCGGAATGCCCAGGACGATTTCGTGGCCGTCAATGGCGATGGCCTCTTCCTGGACTTCTTTGGTGCGGGTCAGCCGGGTGTCAATGTAGCCAAAGGCCACCGCGTTGCAGCGGATGCCCAGATAGCCCCACTCTTTGGCGACGGTTTTGGTCAGACCGACGACGCCCATTTTGGCCGTGGCGTAGTTGGCCTGGCCGATGTTGCCGTGCAGCCCGGAGGTGGAGGAGACGTTGACGACGCAGCGGTTGCCAAAGGGCTGGCCCGCCTCCTTCTCGGCCTGGGCTGGTTCGCGCAGATAAGGCGCAACCGCCCGGATCATGCGAAAGGGCGCGCTGGCGTGTACGTCCAGGATGGCCTGCCACTGTTCGTCGGTCATCTTGTGGATCATCCCGTCCCAGGTGTAGCCGGCGTTGTTGACGAGAATGTGAATCGCGCCGAAAGCGTCCAGCGCGGCGCGCATCAGTTTGTCTGGGAAGGACGGGTCGGTGACGTTGCCCGCCAGCGCGATGGCCTGCCCGCCCGCCTGAATGATGGCGTGGGCCGTCTCCTCGGCCGGTTCTGCGTTCAGGTCATTGACCACCACCCGCGCCCCCTGCCCGCCAAAAAGCCGCGCCGCCGCCGCTCCGATCCCCCGCCCAGCGCCGGTAATCACAACAGTTTGGTCAGTGAACATTCTGCCTCCTTAGGAACATTGGAGATTGGGAGATTGGGAGATTGGGGTATTCGCAGTCATGTCGCTGGCGCGTCACTGCCAAACACCCAATCTCCCAATCTCCCAATATCTAGAATCCAAGACTCCGCCCGATAATCTCTTTCATAATCTCATTCGTGCCGCCGTGGATGGGGTCTACCCGCTGGTCCAAATAGAGCTGGGCGATGGGGTATTCCAGCATATAGCCGTAGCCGCCGTGCAGTTGCAGACACTGATCCACCACCCGCTTCTGCATGTCGCTCAGCCACCACTTCGCCATCGCCGCCTTCTCCGCGGTGAGTTCTCTCTGCATCTGCAAAGCGATGCAGTGATCCAAAAAGACCCGCCCAATCTCCACTTCGGTGGCCATTTCGGCCAGTTTGAAGCGGCTGTTCTGGAATTTGCCGATGGGCTGACCAAAGGCATAGCGCTCTTTGCAGTATTGGCTCGTCATTGCCAGCGCCCGCTCCGCGCCCACCTGGCTGCTGATGGCAATCGCCAGCCGCTCCTGGGGCAGGTTGTGCATCAGATAATAGAAGCCCTCGCCCTCTTTGCCCAACAGATTCTCGACCGGCACCTCCACATCGCGGAAGAACAACTCGGCGGTGTCCTGGGCGTGGCGGCCAATCTTTTCCAGATTGCGCCCCCGCTCGTAGCCCGCCATCCCCCGCTCGATGAGGAGAAGCGAAATCCCCTTTGCGCCCAGGGACGGGTCGGTTTTGGTGACGGCGATCACCAGATCGTTGAGGATGCCGTTGGAGATGAAAGTCTTCTGCCCGTTGACCGTATAGTGGCCGTCGCGCCGCAGGGCGCTGGTCTTGACATTTGCCAGATCGCTGCCGGTGTTGGGTTCGGTCATGGCAATGGCGGTGATACTCTCGCCCGTCGCCATTTTTGGCAGGTATTTGTGCTTTTGCTCCTGCGTGCCGTAGGCCAGCAGATAGGGGGCCACCAGCTCGTTGTGGACGATAAAACCCGGCCCCAGCGCGCCCACCCGACACAGTTCTTCGTTGAGGATGGCGTTGAAGCGGTAGTCGTCCACCCCGCCGCCGCCGTACTCCTCTGGCACATCCATACACAGAAAGCCCATCTCACCCGCCTTGCGCCAGAGCTCACGCGGCACAATCCCGTCCTTCTCCCACTGCGCGTGGAAGGGCACGACCTCTTTCTCGACAAAACGGCGCACGGCGTCGCGGAACATCACAAGTTCAGGGGTCATTAAGTGGTCTTGCATGGGAAACTCCTTTAGAAATACATCCGCGAAACTGTCTCTGCCACACAGGCCGGTTTGGCCGCGCCCTCGATTTCAATGGTGATTTTGTTCACCACTTGCAGACCGTTGCCCGCTACCTCTTCCACGCTGATCAGCTCTGTGCGCGCCCGCACCCGGCTGCCCGCCAGCACCGGATGGGGAAAGCGCACCCGGTTCAGCCCGTAGTTTACGGAGAGTGCGATGCCGGGATAGGGTGGCTTCTCGGCGTTGACCCGGCCCGCCAGATGGGGCAGCAGGGAAAGGGTGAGATAGCCGTGCGCCACCGGGCCGCCAAAAGGCGATTCGCGCTTGGCCCGCTCCGCGTCAATGTGAATCCACTGGTTGTCCAGCGTCGCTGCGGCAAAGGCGTCAATGCGCGCCTGATCAATCGTCAGCCACTCGCCTACGTGGGTTTCCGTGCCCACTTTACTTTTTAGATCGGTCAATGCGGTTTGGTAGGACAAGACTCACCTCCTGAGATTGCGTAGGTTGGGTTGTTTCGGCAAGGGATCGTTGCCATCACTACCAGGGCTGCGCCGAAACAACCCAACGATAAGTGGCGGATGTTTGGTTCTCCCGGCACTCGCTGTGCAGCAGACAAAGTTCCTTTGCTGGGAGAACCAAGCTTACGTTGACTCACTTATTCCCATGAGATCATTACGTCGTAGTAGGTTCTGTTGTCAGTGGGCTGTGTTCTCTCTGCAAATATCCTGCTGATAATCTGGTCATCGCGGAAAACAATTGGGCGGTCGGGGCGAGCTTCCACAGGCACATCTCTCCAGTCGTTCTCATCTATGGGCGTGTTAGAATGAGCCGGTTGCAGGGCGTCGCAGATCCCTGTGATGAAGTTGTCCAGGTCGCCCAGCTTGGCGTCTGCATAGATATTGACGATAAGCTTCACTGCCCGCTGTGGGAGTGAAGTTTCTCGCATTTCGCGACTCGCAGCAGTTCTCAGTGCCTTCAGCTTAGGTAGTTCTGTTCTCTTTCTCCACATTGAGTTTGCTCCGTCCTTCTTGGGCGGAGTACCATCGACGGTGAATTGAATAACCATTTGAAGAATCTCTTTCCGACGGACGTTGCGCGTCCGCCCTAACGCCGATCGAGCGGATTCGGGCGGCTCGGACATGCCCAATCTCCAATCGCTAATCTCCAATCCCCTATGCCGTCAACCCGCCGTCTATATTCAACGCCTGCCCGGTCACGAACCCCGCTCCCTCCGAGCAGAGCCAGAGGATGGCGTCGGCGATCTCTTCTGCTTCCCCAAAGCGGCGCGCCGGGATATTGCCCAGCAGCCGCTCCTCCAGCCGGGCATTGCCTTCGATCATCCCCTGGAAGAGGGGTGTGCGCGTAAAGACTGGGCAGACCGCGTTGACCCGGATCTTCTGGCGCGCGTACTCCTGGGCCGCGGTGCGGGTCAGGCCGATGACGCCGTGCTTGCTGGCCGTGTAGGCCGGCGCATTGGACAGAGCGCGCACGCCCGCAATCGACGCCACATTGACAATCGCGCCGCCGCTTTGCACGAGCATCTGGCGTATCTCCTGCTGCATACAATAGAAGACGCCGCTCAGGTTGACCGCCAACACCCGCTCCCAATCAGCCAGCGGATAGTCGGCTGTGCGCGCCCACGCACCGCCGATGCCCGCGTTGTTGACGGCAATGTCCAGGCGGCCAAAATGGCGCACACTCTGTGCCACCAGCGCCTCCACCTCGCCGGGTTTGGAGACATCTGCGCCGATGAAAATCGCATTTCCCCCCGCGCCGCTGACCAGCCCAACCGTCTCCTGACCGCCCGCCTCATTCACATCCGCCACGACGACCGCCGCGCCCGCCGCGGCAAAGGCCAGCGCCGTGGCCCGTCCAATACCCGAACCCGCGCCGGTGATGAGAGCAATTTTGTTGGTAAATGGTTGGTCACTCAAACCGATCTCTCCTTTGGGAAGGGAGGAAGGGAAGAAGGGATGATGCGCTCGTCTTCCCTTCCTCCTGTCCTCCCTTCCTCCCTTCTCAACACCGCACGCACCGGCGCGCCGTCGTTGTCCGTCTTCAGGGGCAGCGCGATCAGTTCGTATTCGCCCGGCGCAATATCCTGCAATTGCAGGATTTCCAGAATCGAGATATTGCCCGTGCGCAGGGTCTTGTGGGCGGTGAGGGTTTTGCTCTCTTGTGGATCCACCGATGGCGCATCTGTGCCAAAGAGCCGCAACCCCCGATCCACCAGCAGTTGGGCCGTCTCTGGGCTGAGATAGACGAAATTTTCGTCCCAGCGGTCATCGGGCACAAAGCTGGCTTTGCTCTTGACCAGCAGCCGCTGCACCCGCGCCAAGTCTACGCCCGCCAGATGTTCGGGCAGAATTGGGCCGCCGTCGGGCAGGGCGTCCGTCAGGTCAATGACAGTGGCCGGGCCGATGTAGGCGTCAAGCGGCATTTGGGCCAGCCGCTCCCCATTCGGGTCGTAATGAAAATGGGCGTCGCTATGCGTGCCGCAGTGACCGCTGAAGGTTATCGTCGAGAGATTGACCGACGCGCCTGCATCCATGCGCAGCAGATACTCTGTGGAATAGGGCGTGTCCCCCGGCCAGACAGCCAGGGTGGGAGTGATGGGGCGGGTGATGTCGAAGATGTGTGTCATAGTGGAGATTGGGGATTGGGGATTGGGGATTGGACGTACCAGCGAATCGCTGATCCCCAATCCCTAATCCTCAATCCCCTCCGCTGTTCTTTGCATCTGTGAAAGGAAATCTGCTGCTTCTATATCCGCGGCCAGGAGTTGGAGCATTCCCCGGTTGAAACTCTCCAGAAAGGTGGCGTAGCCCGGCGGGAACTGCCAGACGCGGGCCGCGTCCAGACCGGTCAGAAAGGGGGCCAGTGCGGGAAAGTCCGCCAGCCAGCCGTCGCGCAGGCTGATGCGGGTGGGCATCCACGCGCCATCGGTGGGCCTATCCTGCTGCATCTCCGGCGATACAAGCCAGTTTGCCAGGGCAAAGGCGTCGTCGGGGTTGCGGCTGCGGGCCGAAACCGCATAGCAACTGGTGAAGGCGACCGTCCCCCGCCCGCCCGCTCCGCTGGGCAGAGACGCTACCCCGTAGGCAAAGGTGGGGAATTCAGCCGCCAGATAGGGGACAATCCAATTGCCTTCGTAGGCCATCCCGCCTTTGCCCTTGCCCAGCACCTCCCCGGCCCAACTGCTGTTGGATTCAGCGGGCTGTCCGGCAAAGTTGTCCCGAAAGAGGGTCAGCGGGAAGGCGATGGCCGCGGCTGCGACCGGGCTGTTGATGGTTGCTTTGCCGTTGCCATCCAGCAGCGCGCCCCCGGCCTGGTAGAGAAAAGGCAGCCAGCGCGAGAGGTCCGGCGACACAATCAGCCCAAAGCTGCCGCTGTTCAGGTCGGTGATCGCCGCGGCCGCGGCCCGCATCTCTTCCCATGTGCGGGGGGGCGGCAGACCGGCCTTCTCGAACTGCACCCGGTTGTAGACCAGCGCCAGCGTGCGCACTTCGCGGGGCAGACAGTAGCGTTCACCCTGCCAGACAAAAGCGTCGGCCAGCAGCGGGTAGAAATCATCCACTGGGCCGAGACGTTCCCCGGCGGGGAGGAGCAACCCAGCCGCGACCAGATCGGGAAAGGCGAAGGCGTCCACCACCAGCAGATCGGGCGGGCTATCGCTTTCCAGCGCAGCGCGCAGATTGGCGCTGTAGGCCCTTTGCACCGTCACATCCACCAGCAGGTCCAAGCGCGCCCGGTCGTACTGGCGGATGCGTTCGACAACCGGCTCGTCGGGCAGCAGCGCGGTCACTGTGCGGTATGGCGGCGTGGGCGTGGGCCGCGGCCCAAAGAAGGGCGGCTCGGTTGCGCCAAAGGAGCAGCCAGCCAACCCCAGCAAAATCAGGAGCGCCGCGGCCAAGAGCGCCCAGACGCGACTGTGTCGGGCGACGGTAGGGATGGTGGAAAGGGCGGGCTGTGACGACATGACACTTGGGGCCGGGTCGGCTCAGGAACGGCACTTAAATAAGTTGACAACCTTCCGGGAAGCGGCCACGAAATTGAGGGCGTAGCCAAGCGGTTGTGGCCGCTTCCCGGAAGGTAGATTACCAACTTATTTAATCGTCGATCCTCAATGAGCATTTTCTTTTACAAACTCAGCGTATTTGTCCGGGCTCATCAGCTGCTCCAGTTCATTTTGGATGCTGGACGAGGGCTTGACTTTGAAAAACCAGGAGCCGTAGGGGTCGTCGTTGACCAATTCGGGTGTATCTTCCAACTCCCGGTTGACTTCGATGACGACACCACTGACCGGTGCGTTGACATCCTCGGCGGCTTTCACCGATTCCACCACCGCCACCGCGTCGCCCGCAGTCACCTCTTCGCCGATGTCGGGCAACTCCACGAAGACCACATCGCTCAACAGATCCTGGGCCGCGTCGCTGATACCCACAACCGCGATCCCATCCTCCATACGCACCCATTCGTGGGTCTTGGCGTAACGCACATCTTTGTCCAATTTGTAAGCCATACAATTTGCTCCTTAAGTTTTGAGCCACGGATAAACACGGATAGGATCGGCGATTAAATCACTTCGACAACCTTCCGGGAAGCGGCCACAGAATCAGGGGCGTAGGGAGCTGGTTGTGGCCGCTTCCCGGAAGGTAGATCATCTGCGCTCCGCCCAATCCGCCCGATCCGCGTTCTATTCTTTGTACTGCGCTTTGTAGAAGGGCCGCCGCACAACTGCGGCTTTCTTGGCTGTGCCCCGCACCAGAATATCAATCTCTGTCCCGATCTTCTGGTACGCAGGAGGAACGTACCCCAACCCGACGAATTTGTCCAATGTCGGGCTTTTCATGCCGG
This sequence comes from Litorilinea aerophila, assembly GCA_945897075.1. Classification (GTDB taxonomy): domain Bacteria; phylum Chloroflexota; class Anaerolineae; order Caldilineales; family Caldilineaceae; genus JACQGT01. The sequence goes on along the minus strand of CAMDEX010000197.1, from coordinate 5,175 downwards.
TAGTGACGTGGCCGACGACCTGACCGTCCACGGCAATGGCGTAGTGGTCACGCGGCACAGCCCGCTCGAGCATTTCGAAACCGATCAGGATTTTGCGCTTTTCTTCGAGTTTGGCCTTGAGCAGCGCACTGCGCCCCAGAAAATCAGGCTTGTCCAACGAGACGGTCCAGCCCTGACGCGCCTCAAAAGGATTGGTCTCGGCGTCGATCTCGTGGCCGTAGAGAGGCATACACGCCTCGAAGCGCAGACTGTCGCGCGCTGCCAGCCCGCAGGGGAGCAGGCCGTTGTCCTTGCCCGCAGCCAGCAGGTCGTTCCAGAAAGTGACAGCATTCTGCGCGGGCAGGTACAGCTCGAAGCCGTCCTCGCCGGTGTAGCCCGTGCGCCCCAACAGCATCTCTACCCCGCCGACGGTGGCGCGCAGCCCGGTGCGCGCGGCCACCTCCTCCAAATTCGCGTCGGTCATGCGTTGTAAAATCCCGGCGGTTTGCGGTCCTTGCACAGCCAGCATATAGGTTTCGTCCGAAATATCGCTCAGTTCAATCTGGAAACCCTGGCTGTGGGCACGCAGCCAGGCCAGGTCTTTGGCCCGGTTGCCCGCGTTCACCGCGATCATCCAGCCTGCGGGCAGACGGTAGAGAAAGATGTCATCCACGATTGTGCCATCTTCGTAGCAGAGCAGGCTGTAATGGGCGTCCCATACCTGCATCTGGTTGATGTCATAGACCTGTACATATTGCAGAAAGAGATCGGCGTCCGGCCCGGCCAGGGAGAACTGGCCCATGTGGTCAATGTCGAAGACGCCCGCGGCCGTGCGCACCGCGGTGTGTTCGATCAACGGCCCGGTCGGGTATTGCACGGGCAGCTCCCATCCGGCAAAGGCTACCATCCGCCCGCCCAGCGCGACATGGTTTTCGTATAGCAAAGTGCGCTGCATAACTCGATTCCCTTCATTTCCAGGACTTACGCAGTTACTCCAGGGAACGCCAGCATCCTGCTGGCTGCCGCCAGAAATGGCGGCGTTACCGGCTGTGTAAGTTCTGATTTCTTTAGCGTAGGGGCGCTGCTTGCTGCGCCAGAAAACGGGTGCAGCAAGCAACGCCCCTACTATAGCAAGCCCGGCGCTGAAAGACAAGTTGAAATACCGCTGCATTCCTACCACAACAGGCCAGACCTGTCCGGTGCGCAGATGAAGTTTTCGCTGATTTCCAGACTGCTTCGCCTGCGCACCTGACTGGTCTGGCCCGCACGATGACCAAGACCGAAGAAACTCTTGCTTTTCTTTGTGCTTTTGTGTCTTTGTGGTTCAACTCTTTCTGGCGTTTGCCATCACCCCCGCCCGGTGATACGATTCGTCTATGCGACGCACACCACCCATTCACCTGTCGGTACTCCTTTTTTATACGATCCTGGCTCTGCTGCTGACCTGGCCGCTGGCCGCGCATTTCACCACCCACCTCCCCGGCGACGGCATTGACGACCCGGCCCTGGCCTGGAATCTCTGGTGGATCAAAGCCAGGCTGGTCAATCAGCTCACTCTGGACATCTTCCACGCCGATTGGATCTTCTGGCCCATCGGTATCAACCTGGGCTTCTATACCCTGACACCCCTCAACGGTCTGCTCAGCGTTCCCCTGCAAACGGGCCTCTCCCTCGTCGTCGCCTCCAATCTCCTTCTGCTCTCGTCGTTTGTCTTGGGCGGCTACGGGGCTTTCCTGCTGATCAGATATTTGTTGCGGAGAGATTGGGAGATTGGGGGATTGGGAGATTCGCTCCCCAATCTCCCAATCCCCCAATCCCCCAATCTCCTATTCTCCTCCCTCCTCGCTGGGGTTGTCTACGCCTTCGCCTCCTCCAAACTCTTCTACGCCAGCTTGGGCCAGTTCAACATTGCCAGCAGCCACTGGATCCCCTTCACCGTTCTTTATGTCCTGCGCACAGGGGAACGCCGCCGCTGGCAGGACGCGGCCCTGGCCGCGCTCTTTCTCACCTTTCAAGCCTGGGCGGAGCTGACCTACGCCACCTTTTTGCTGATTTTTATCGCACTGTATGTAATTTGGCTATTGGGTATTGGATATTTCGCCCGTCCCCCCCATTCACAATTCACAATTCACAATTCACCATTCACAATTCTCCCCCTTTTTTTGTTAACGGGCCTTCTCTTCGTCCTGGGCATCTCGCCTTTCCTGTGGGCGATGCTGCCTGCTATGCGTGCCGAGGGCGACTTCTTCACCAGCGGCGGGGGCTTTGCCGACATCTTCAGCGCAGACCTGCTCGGCTTTCTGGCACCCACCCGTCTGCATCCCTGGCTGGGGGGATGGGCGGCGGCGCTGCCCTTTCCCAACGACAAAGGGCAACAGATCTTCATCGGCTACAGCGCGCTGCTGCTGGCCGCGGCCGGGACACTCTATCTGCTGCGTCGCCACCGTTGGCAAGGGCTGTTCTGGCCGTTGACAACACTCCTTTTCTGGCTGCTCACCCTCGGCCCGGTTGTGCGGATCGCCGGCCAGCCTACAGCCATCCCCGGCCCCTTCGCACTGGTCAGTCTGCTGCCCTTCTTCAACGGCAACCGCTACCCCAGCCGCTACAGTGTGATGCTGATGCTGGGGGTGGCGGTCCTAATGGGGTATGGGATATTGGGGATTGGGGATTGGAGACTGGGGACTGGGAAGAAACGCCCGATCCCCAATCCCCGCTCCCCGCTCCCCTCCCTCATCATCTCATCATCTCTGATCGTCATCTTCCTCCTCGAACATCTCTCGCTGCCCCTGCCTCTCAATGACTTCCGTATTCCTGCCGTCTATCAGACAATTGCCGCGCAACCGGGCGACTTTGCTGTGCTGGAATTGCCCACCGGCTGGCGCAATGGGGCGCGGGTGATGGGGCGCGCCGACGTATTAATAATGATGGAGGAGTGGTATCAGACCGCGCATAGCAAACGGCTGCTAGGCGGCAACACCAGCCGCAACCCGGCCTACAAATTCCAATACTTCAGCGACGCGCCGCTGCTGGGCGATCTGATTGGGTTGATGAACGCCGACCAACCCCACATCGCGCCCGTTATTGACGCCGGGTGGACGGAGATTGTGGCGCGCAACTGCGCCATCGCCCCGGCTGTGCTGGATTTTCTGGACGTGCGTTTTGTGGTTGTCCATGTGGAAAAATCGCCGCCCCAGTTGCTGCGTTTTGTCGAGGAAGCGCTGCCTGTCACGCTGCTAGAGGAATGGCGCGGGCCGGATTGGAGCGGGGCCGATTCCACCATCCGGCTCTACCGGGTGCTGGAACCGACGCCAGCGCTGGCGTGGACAGTCGAACTGGCGACGCCCGCTGGCCGGCTACATCTGGCCGAGGGCTGGTCGTCGTTGGATGTGGGCGGGCGCATCCGCTATGCCACGCGCGCGCAACCGGCGCTGCTGCTCGACATTCCCCCCGACCGCGGTACGCTCACCTTTGATGTCTACGGTCCAGCGCGCTTGACGGATGTGCGGCTCAACGGTGCCCAGATCAGCTGGCTGGCGGGTGCGCTGGAAGGGGCGCGCCAGGAAATTGTGGCAACTGTGCCGCCCAATGGGGCGGATCACCCGCTGGATCGCTTGACGCTGACCTTTCAGGATACGCCGTGGAGCAGCCTGTATATAGATTTCCTCACAAAGGCGATCGGCCAGCCCGTGGGCGAGACGGGCACTTTCCTGCCGCCCGGTCACGGACTGGTGGCTGTCAGCGCGGGGGAGGAGGTGGGGGATTTCGCCCACATCTACCTGACCAACCGGGCCTTTGTGGGCGCGGATGTGGCGCTGGGGGAAAGGGGCTACAATCTCGTCGCGGTCAACCCGCAGGGCGATCTGTTGGGGCGGGCTGCCTTTGATATGTTGGCCGACGCCGCCAACTCCGCCGCGCTGGCCGCCTGGATCAATCGCTGGCCGTTGGGAACGGTCATCGCCGGCGCAGTCAACGACGAGGCGAGCGTCAACCTGGGCGAGGACGCGGTGCTGGCGCTGGCCCGTCTGGGCGTCGCTACTGATCTGCGCGGCTGTTTCCGTTGCAGCCATGCCTTTGTGGGCGTGCTGGGGGCAGACAAAGCAACAGCCAGGGAAGATGCTGCGCTGCTGCGCCCTGCCCTGGCTATCGTCGGGTTGCCTGTGGATACGCCGGAGATTTACGGCGGCATCGGTCGAATCCGCTTTGATCCGTGAATTCCGTAATCCGTGTTCTATCGTTGTTCAGGTAAAGATTTTCTCTGTACGGGCGCAGCAAGCAAGCGCCCCTACATTTTCTGGGCAGTTAGCGGCTGACCGGTGTGGCGACCGCTGTGGGAAGTAAGTTCGGCCCACCGTTAGCCGCTGCGGGAGTTGCTGCTGGCTGGCTAACCGGTGAATTGTTGCTGGTAGTCGGCGTGCGGCGATCGGTGGTCGGCGCTACAGGTGCATTGCGTAAGGGGATGATGAGCCTCTGGGAGACGATAATCACCAGAGAGGGCAGGTTGTTGCGTTGGACAATGCTGGAGACGCTCACCCCATACTGCGCAGAGAGGCCATAGAGTGTGTCACCGCTACGAACAGTGATGACGGTTTCACCGGCGGCCGTATACCCGATGGATGCACCGGGCTGTGGAGGACGCGCCGGTGTGAATGGTGTGTTTGTGGGAAGCGGGTCATGCGAGCCGCCAGAGGCGGGAGGCGGAGCAATGGGGGGTTGCGCAGGCGCAGACGTGGGCGTCGCCAGAGGCTGTACAACAGATGGAATCCGTATCTGCTGACCGGGCCTGATCAGATTGGCATCCCTGATACCGTTGTAAGCCATCAGGCTGGCGACACTCACATTGTATCGGCGGGCGATCGAGGATAGGTTTTCCCCTGGCGCAACCGTATGAATGGTTGTTCCGTCTTGGGCCAGCACAGGGGTAGGGAAGAAATGCGCAGGCAAAAGCAATAGAGAAAGTAGCAGGACAACACACACTTTCCGGTATACCGTCGGCGTCGAGTTGGATCTTACGGTTTCCATCAAAAGTCCTCCTCTGTCTTCTTCTACACTATGTTCTACGTTTGACAAATAAATCTTTACGTAATTTTGTCGTTTTTCGTAGATATTTTTTAATGTATTTTTATGTATACTGCTTAATCATGCGACTGCTATAGCCTTTCAGATACTCATTGGTAGGGGCGCTTGCTTGCTGCGCCC
>CAMDEX010000196.1 GCA_945897075.1 Litorilinea aerophila | reverse complement strand
GGCCCGTTCGGTGGCCGCGGCCGAGCCGGGGATCACCAGCCGCTGACCAACGTAGATGATATTCGGGTTGGCAATGCCATTGTTCTGGATGAGATCGGTGAGGGAGACGCTGTATGCTTTGGCGATAGCCGCCAGCGAGTCCCCCGGATGAACCACATGGACATCTTCTTCGGCTTGGACAGCCGGCCCCCCTGTCAGCAAGACCAGCACAAGGGCCAAGAGCAGAGATAAGCGCAGAGTTGCACGCAAAACCGACGGTGCAGAATGGGTTGGAGCAGAGTCAGAAATGGGTTGGAGCGGAAAATCACCTATTGATGGCACGGGGAGGAAGAAAATGGGACGCATAAGGCACACCTCATCTTGTGAAATGATAACGACCAGATCTGTTTCAATGGATGCCAAATTGTTAGATCAGACCTGAATTCGCGTAGCAATGCCACCGATTATATCACAATTTATTGATTTGTAAACCGGCATTTTGTGTCGTTTCAGCTACTTTTTGTAGGAGTCTACCGTTTGAGAAGATTGTTCTCGATGGCAAAGGCGACAGCTTCGGTGCGGCTGGATGATTGCAGCTTGGACAGAATGTTGCTGACGTGGAACTTGACAGTTGACCGGCTGACGATCAGCCCTTCGGCGATCTCCACATTGTTTTGACCCTTGCTCATCAGCTCCAGCACTTCCCGTTCCCTGGTCGTCAGATCGTGCCCCAATTTGGGCGGTTGGGTCGTGGCGTGAATCAACGCCTGGGCCGCTTCCGGGGCCAATGTGGAGCGCCCAGCATACGCCCGGCGGATGGCAGCCGAAAGCTCGGCTGCCGAGACATTCTTGAGCAGGTAGCTGATGGCCCCGGCCTGCAAGGCTTTGGTGACCAGGTCTTCCTCCGGAAAGCTGGTCAGTACTACCACCTGCACGTTCGGATTGCGCTCGCGAATCGCCTTCGTTGTGGCGGCACCGTCCATCTCCGGCATCATCAGGTCCATCAAAACGACATCAGGTCGCGCTTTGTCCAAGAGAGCCAACGCCTCGAATCCGCTGCCGGCCTCGCCCACCAGATGCAGATCATCAAAGACTGTGAGAAATGCTTTTAGCCCGCTACGGACCACCGCGTGATCATCCACGAGCATGACTCGAATGGGTGTATTATTGTCCATCAGAAGATCCCCTAACCAGACGCCGAATGGCGGTATTCGTCTTTTGTAAGACCTATGCAGGTGCAGAGCGCGACCCACCTGTACGGTTTGCTAGTCTTTCGTGCTAGTTATTCTACCCATCTTTGCGAACCTGACCAAACTGCCGACAATCCGCAGACCATCTGGGCTACCCCGTCACCTGACCAGTAGTCGCCCCCTTCATTTGTCGCAGGGGGAAACTCCCCGACAGACGGATGTTTTCGGCGCGACTCTGCCTATACTATAGCTGTCGGGATCGACCTGATGGTTGTAACAAAAGGAGTAAACTCTTATGCTTGTCAAAGATAGAATGAATGCGCCAGCCGTCACGATAACCCCAGATATGCCCTTTCAGGATGCGTTGAAGTTGATGCGGGAAAAGGGCTTTCGCCGTTTGCCGGTGGTCAACCGCAGCGGTGAATTGGTGGGTATCGTCTCAGAGCGCGACCTGCTCTACGCCACCCCCTCGCCGGCCAGCTCCCTCTCTGTCTGGGAGCTGAACTATCTGCTCTCCCAGCTACAGGTGCGGGAGATTATGACCAAACACGTGATTACAACCACAATGGACACCCCCATCGAAGAGGCCGCCGAAGTGCTGGCGACACGCAAGATCGGCGGTATGCCGGTGGTGGACGAACACAATTATGTCCTGGACGTGATCACCGAAACCGATATCTTCAAGGCGCTGGTCGAGATGATGGCCATGCGTCAGAGCGGTGTGCGTCTGACTCTGGACGTGCCGGAGCGTATGGGCGTTCTCGGCGAATTGGCGACGACCATTGCCGAACTGGGTGGCAACATTATGGGCGTGGGTGTCTATGACAGCGACATACTGACTCACCGCCGGCTGCTCGTCAAAGTGCAAGGCGTGACCAAAGGCCAGTTGGTCGGTACACTGGAAAAGCTGGGCGACCACGTGATTGATGCGCGCGAGATTGGGCGGTAGGGGATTAGCGATTAGCGATTGGAGATTACCCAGTCGCCAATCTCCAATCTCCAATCTCCTACCCTCGCTTCCAGGTCGTCGTAATGCTGGTATGCTGGCCGACGGCACTCACGACCTCCAGTTGCGCGCCAATCGTTTCGGCCCGTTCCCGCATGATATTCAGCCCCAGATGGGTGGCGGGCACCGTGTTTGGATCGAAGCCGCGCCCGTCGTCCTCCACTTCTAATGCAACGCTATCCGCTGTTTGGGACATCTTCACGTTGGCGCGCGTGGCCCGGGAATGTTTGGCTACGTTGTTCAGCGCCTCCTGAGCGATGCGATAAAAGGCGATCTGCACTTCCGACGGTAGCGGGCCGTTGCCTTCTGTTGTGACAGAGACAGGAATACGCGCCCGTCCGGTGACGGCGTCGGCCAGTTGGCGCAGGAGATCACCCAATGCAGCGTCGGTCAGCGCGGTAGGGCGCAGCTCCAACAGCAGGGTGCGCATCTCGGCCAACGCGCCGCGGGTCAACTCGCGCAACTCCTCGGCCCGTTTCTTGCCCTCTTCCGCGTCGCGCTCCCAAATTTTGGGCAATACCTCCGCAATCAGGCTGGTGGAAAAGAGCGTCTGTGTCACCGCGTCGTGCAGGTCGCGCGCCAGCCGGGTGCGTTCGGCGGCCACTGCGCTGCGCCCCACCTGTTCGCGCAGACGGCCATTCTCAATCGCCAGCGCGGCCTGGTCGGAAAATGCCACCGCCAACTCCTTCTCTTCCTGGCTAAAGGAGCGGGCAGCTTTGTAGTAGAGACAGAGACTGCCGTAAATTTCGCCTTTAACATTTAGCGGCACGGCCAGCACAGAACGGTAGCGTCCTGCTTGGGTCATGCCCGACTCTGTAGCAGCCACGGGCAGGCCGTCCTGCTCTGGTGCGTGCGTGGCAAACGATGGATAGCCCTTGCCGGGCGTGCTCTCCTCTGCTTCACTCTCATTCAAATAGCGTGCCGCCTGGATGCGTGGCCCACTATCGCCATCATCCTGGCGATAGATGGCGATGGCGTCGGTTTCCAACAATTGGCTGGCCTGTTCCACAATCAGATCCAGAATTTCTTCCAGAGGGCGCGCGGTATTCAGAACGGTGAGTATATCGTGCAGCCCTTCGGCCACCCGCCGCCGCCGTTCGATCTCCTGGGTGCGGGCAACGACGCGGTTTTCCAGTTCCAGGGCATGGCTGCGCAGGGACTCGGCAGCCTCCACACGCACAGTAATATCGGTGATGAAGCTCAGGGCGAGACGCTGGCCGTCCACCTCCACGTAGCTCAACCCCACTTCCACCGGAAATTCTGTGCCATCCTTGCGCCGTGCGGCCAGGTCCATCCCGCTGCCCATCGTTCTGGCTCTGGGTGCGGCAAAGTAGCCATCCCGGTGGTGACGGTGGTTCGCGGCGAAATGCTTGGGCAACAAAAGCTCCAGCGTTTGCCCGACCAGTTCGCTGCGTGTATAGCCAAAGAGTTCTTCTGTTTTGGCGTTGACAAGAGTTATAATTCCATCTTCCCGGATGACTACGACAGCGATGGGGGCCGATTCTAAAAAAGCCAGTATTGTACCGCTCTGATCCACACGCAACCCGGACTCCTTTGTTGAGATCGAAACATTTGCCAATTCAGCAGGACTTACGCAGCCGGGAACACCGCCATCCCTGGCGGCAGCCAGCAGGATGCTGGCCTTCCCAAGAGTAACTGCGTAAGTCCTGGTCATTATACTGATTGTACACGGTTGAAGGATTCCTTGCCAATTTTGTCTTGGTTGCGCTCTACTGTGGGCGGATTGCCCTTCTTCTACTGTCAGTGCTCGGAAAAACCGGTCATCTGACCAGTGACAAAACCGGTCAGCGGGAACGTCTTTTTATTCACTTTTTGTTGTAAGGTGTAAACAGACCGGCCCAATCGGGTTCCGGCTTTACACCTTCTCCCGTTCATTAAGGAAGGTAGCCCATGAAACGCAAAATTCTGATTCCGCTGGATGGTTCACCCTTTGCCGAACGCGTACTGGCCTTTGTGCGCGAGGTGGCAAAACCCCAAACATCCGAACTGCTGCTTGTCCATGTGACACAGGCAAGCCAGTATTATGCCGTCCTCGTTCCCGACGCCATGCACACAGTGGATATTACCCATTGGCAGCAGCAGGCTGAAAATTACATGAAACGCATGACCGCCGAGTTGCAATCCGAGGGATACGACGTTACCTCTGTGATGAGTGAAGGGGACGTGGCCTCTACCATTTGTGATGTGGCCGACGCGCAGAACGTAGACCTGATTGCCATGACAACCCACGGGCGTTCCGGGATCGCAAAATGGGTTCTGGGGAGTGTGGCCGACCGGGTCATGCGCTCGGCACGCCAGCCCGTCTTCCTGGTTCGCCCGCAGGAAGAGATGACCCCCCCTGCTCCTATTCGCCGCATTCTCGTCCCCCTGGACGGTTCGCGGCTGGCCGAGCAGGCGCTGCCGGAAGCCATCACGCTGGCCAAAGCCAATCGCAGCGAAATTTGGCTTCTGCAATCTGTCGAGTTTCCCGAATATTGGGGAGAGGAATATGCCGGAATGCACGCGCTGCCCGCGCTGATTTCCACCGAAGAGCAAGAAGCAGCGGCCCGGGCCTATCTGTTACAGATGGCCGCAGGGCTGACAGCCGAGCAGATTTCGGCGCAGATCGTCGTAACGACTGGTCACGCGGCCAGTGCAATTTCCGATGTGGTCACAGATAATGACATTGATTTGATCGTCATGTCTACCCACGGGCGATCGGGTTTGAGTCGGTGGGTTTTTGGAAGCGTCGCCGAGAAAGTTGTACGCTTGGCGCAGTGTCCGGTCTTGTTGATTCGAGCGCAAGAGACCACCGAAGCAACCTGACCCTTCCCTGTGTACCCAGGCCAGATGCGCAATTCCTCGGCACTTGCTGCCCTGACGTGAACGTGAAGTGCCGGGGACTTTGGCGACCCCGCAGTCATGTCAAAGTTCCCCAACCCGGCGACGATTTCCACGCGATGACAAAAGTCCATAACTGGCAACGGGTAAAGGAGACGGTGCGATGTTCGTCCGAGACTGTATGAGTTCGCCTGTGGTGTCGATCACACCCGACACACCTTTTCAGACGGCTCTCCAGACAATGAAGGCGCACAACTTTCGGCGTTTGCCCGTTGTTGACAAATATGGGTGGCTGGCGGGGATTGTCTCGGAGCGGGATCTGCTGCACGCTGCACCATCCCCGGCTAGCTCCATGTCGGTGTGGGAACACAACTACCTGCTCTCGAGGCTCACTGTACAACAGGTGATGACACGCGCCATCATCATCACCACCCCCAACACACCGGTGGAACATGCGGCCAGCCTGATGATCGCCAACAAGATCGGCGGTCTGCCCGTCGTGGATGCCCAGGATCGGGTGGTCGGGATGATCACCGAAACCGACATCTTCCGCGTCTTTGTCGAGATGTTGGACAGCCAAGAGGGCAGCGTGCGGCTGACGCTGGAATTGCCCGAAGGCACAGGCTTGCCCTTCGATCTGATCGAGAGTATCTCGACGCTGGGCGGAGAACTGATCAGCTACGGGGCTTTTGGCCACGCGCACGGGATGCGGCGGATTTTGATGGTGGTGAAGGGGATTGCCCTGCCAGACGTGCAACGAATTCTGCGTCGCCACAATGTTCAAGTGACAAGCAGTGTCGCCATGCCCAGTATCAACTTACACGAAACAATGCCTTTTGCCGGGCGCATCACCCTCCTCAACGGTGCGCTTCTCTAAATCTAACTCTCTCCTCCTGTTTCTCCTCCGCAAAGAGAAGGGCCGGTCTACTCCTCGCAAGACCGGCCCTTCTCTTTACTGTTTGTAGGTCGGGTGGGATTCGAACCCACACGGGTGTTACCCCGGCGGATTTTCGTACCACTATGGCTTTCGCCACCTCGTGAAGAGTTTGTGGTCTGGACTTTCTCTTGACCCTAGCTGTCCGCCGTAGGTCTCGGCCGTTAAGTCTCTACACCTTCTTCTTGCTGAGTTGAAAATAAGAACACGGATCGCAGAATTCACGGATAAAATCTGCGAAAATCTGCGGTTTCTGCGTAATCTGCGTTCTAATTTTCGTTGCTAACAGTAAGAAGCTTGGCTCGGGATTCTCATATCGAAGCTGATGAAGAGTTCCCCGAATTTGACCGAATTCACGTAGAGCGTTTCCGTCTCCAGTGCTCAATTCATTAAGTCCGCTGCGTCTGCCATTCCGCCACCAACCCAAAACCTGCCACGTAATTGTACGTGGCAGGTCGCTATCTGTCAATCTACAGGTCCAGCGCCACTTCGCCGCCCCGTTCCTGGCTGCGGTAGATGCCGTCCAGGATCGCCATCACCTGCAACGACTGCTCGGCGGGCACAGGCGACGGCGCGCCGGCAGCCACGGCTTTGGCAAACTCCACACACTCCAGCGCGTGGGGTTCCAGCGTATCCGCGGTCAATTGCAGCGTCTTGTTGTAAAGCTGTTTGGTGGCGTAATTGCTGCTCATCACCTTACATTCCGGCCACTGGCAGCCCCCTTCCGTGCCGTAGAGCCACATCTGCATATCCTCGCCCGGGGTGTCGTGATGGAGCAGCCAGCTCACCTCCAGAATGAGCGTCGCGCCGTTCTCAAAACGCACAAAGGCCGCCGCAAAATCTTCCACATCCATATCCTGGGGCACATCCACCAGCCCCCACTGGCTAAAGGCACCGGCGTGATGGGCCAGGGGCGCTTTGGTCACACCGGAGACGGCTACGGGCTTGGGATTGCCCATCAGCCAGAGAGTCAGGTCGAGAATGTGGACGCCGATGTCAATCGTGGGGCCGCCGCCGCTGTTCTTCTTGTAAATAAAGCCGGGCCGGGCCGGAATCCAGCCTCGGCGCAACATCCAACTGCGCGCGTGGTAGATGTCGCCCAGGCTGCCGCTCTCGATCTCGGCTTTCATCGCTTTGGAGCTGCCTTTGAAGCGGAAATGCTGCGCCGTCATCAACGTCTTGCCCGACGCATCGCGCGCCGCAATCATCTTGCGAATGTCGGCCGGGGTGGGGGCGAGAGGCTTCTCGCAGATGACGTGTTTGCCCGCTTCCAACGCGGCAATCGCCACCGGTGAGTGGTACATATTGGGTGTGCAGATGTCAATGATGTCAATGTCCGGGTCGTTGATCAGATCCGCCGCGTCGGTCGAGAGTTTCGCGACGCCGTAGGTTGCGCCCCAGGCTTCTAGCGCGGGCATAAAAACATCGCTGCCCGCCACCACTTCGGCAAGTTCCGAGGCGGCCCAGCCGGGCATGTGGGTTTTGGCAATCCCGCCGACGCCGATGACGCCGACTTTCAGAGTTGTAGACACGGGTGAGTTCCTTTGGTTGAAGAGAAGAGATTACAAGTTTGATAGCTAGCCAGACACTACATTTCGATTCTTTCCACAATCGTGGCGATGCCCTGACCGACGCCGATGCACATCGTCGCCAGCCCGTAACGCACAGCGGGCCGTTTTGCCATTTCGTGGACAAGCGTTGTCAGAATGCGCGCGCCGGAGCAGCCCAGCGGGTGGCCCAGGGCAATCGCGCCGCCGTTGACGTTCACCCGCGCCCGATCCAGCCCCAGTTCGCCGATGCAGGCCAACGCCTGTATAGCAAAGGCTTCGTTTAGCTCCATCAGACCGATCTCGTCCACTGTCAGCCCGGCCCGCTGCAAAGCCTTGCGGCTGGCGGGCACCGGCCCCAGCCCCATCACCCGCGGGTCCACACCGGCCACCGCCATCGAGACAATGCGGGCCATCGGCTGTAAGCCCTGGGCCTGCACAGCCTCTTCTCCGGCCAGCAGAATCGCGGCGGCGCCGTCGTTGATGCCGCTGGCATTGCCAGCGGTGACAGTGCCCCCCTTGCGAAAGGCCGGGCGCAGTTGGGCCAACTTTTCCGGCGTCGTGTCGGCGCGGGGATGCTCGTCGTTGACCACCCAGACCGGCTCGCCTTTGCGTTGGGGTACGCTGACCGGCACAATCTCATCGTCAAAGCGCCCGGCCCGCATCGCGCTCACCGCGCGCAGATGGCTCTCGTAGGCGAAGGCGTCCTGCTCCTCGCGGCTGATCGGTGTGCGGTCGTTGATATTCTCGGCGGTCTCGCCCATTGCTTCCAGCGGGAAAAGCTCGGCCAGCTTCGGGTTGGGGAAACGCCAGCCCAGCGTCGTGTCGTAGACCGTCACCTCCCCGGTGGGGTAGGCCCGCTCCGGCTTGGGCATGACAAAAGGGGCGCGGCTCATACTCTCCACCCCACCGGCGATTACAACCGACGCGTCACCGGTCATAATCTGGCGCGCCCCGCTATGCACGGCATCCATAGACGATCCGCACAATCGGTTGAGCGTCGCACCCGCCACTTCCTGCGGCAGCCCGGCCAGGAGCAGGGCCATGCGCGCCACATTGCGGTTGTCCTCCCCGGCCTGGTTGGCGCAGCCCAGCAGCACATCCTCGATGGAAGCCGGGTCCACGCCGCTGCGTTCCACCAGCGCCCGGATCACCAGTGCGGCCAGATCGTCCGGGCGGATGGACGACAGCGCGCCGCCGTGACGGCCAATCGGTGTGCGCAGCGCGCCGACGATATAAACATTGGGTAGATTTGCCATTGAGGTTCCCCCACTTGTAGGTCGGACTGCCAGTCCGACCTACGCCCTTTCCGAAAGCTCAATCAGCCGCCCATCCGGGTCGCGCAGATAGGCCGAGCGCCCCCAGGGGAAGCTCTGCGCGGGCAGAGCAATTGTCAAGCCCTGGCCTTCCAACTCGGCGCAGGCCGCGTCCAGATCGGGGACGGCCAGGGCGATGTGATCCTCGTTGGGCGGGCCGTCCGCATCAACCGTATAGGCTGGATCGGGCGGCGCTTTGTGGTGGATGAGCAGTTGCAGCCCGTCCACCTGAAAAAGAGCCATTCCTTCGTTCTGGAAGACGGGTTCGGCTCCCAGTGAGCGGGTATAGAACCCGGAGAGAGCAACGACATTTTCGGTGAAGAGAGCGATTTCGACAACAGGGCGCATGTGTACCTCCCCAAGTTGGTAGACCGCTGGCTATAGCTGCGGCGCACGCCGCGCCAGCGTCTTCTGCTCAAAGGCATAGGCCAGACGAATGAGCGTCGGCTCAGTCCAGGCCCGCCCCATAAACGTAATGCCCACCGGCAGGCCGTCCACAAAACCGGCGGGCACGGTAATCAGCGGGTAGCCGGCCACCGCGGCTGGCCGCGAACTGCCGCCCACGTAGCGGTCGCCCTTCTGCGGGTCGTTGTGCCAGGCCGGCGCACCGGTGGGCGCAACCAGCGCATCCAATTGATGCGCGTCCATCACTGCATCGATCCCTTCGACACCGGCCAGCCGCCTGCCCAACACCAGCGCGTCCCGGTACTCGGCGTCGCTCAGACCGCTTTTGCCCTGGGCCATCTCGAAAAGCTCCTGTCCGAAGGGCGTCAATTCCAAATCCGCATACTCCCGATTAAAAGTGATCAGATCGGCCAGCGTGCGCGGCTGGAGTCGGTCGGCCTGCCCCCGTATGCGGGTGGCGAGATAGCTCGCGATATCGGCCTTCAGTTCATAGAGCAGGACGGCCAGCTCGCTCTCTCGCATCCGGTCATCCGTGGCCGTGGGGATGTTGGCCGGGTCAACAATCAGTGCGCCCGCGTCGCGCATGGCTGCAAGCGCCCGCTCAATCACCCGATCCGTCTCCGTATGATAGCCGAAATAGCGTGCGCGCGCCACACCGATACGCGCCCCAGCCAGCCCGTTCGGATCGAGAAATTGCGTGTAGTCCTGATGGAAACGGCCTGCGCTGGCGGCTGTCGCCTCGTCCCGCGCGTCCAGCCCGGTGAGCGCGCCCAGAATGGCAGCCCCGTCCGCCACCGTGCGCGTCATCGGGCCTACGCTGTCCTGGCTGTGCGCAATCGGAATCACCCCGGCCCGGCTGACCAGCCCGACCGTCGGTTTGATGCCCACAATCCCACAGGTAGCCGAGGGACAGACAATCGAGCCATCGGTCTCTGTGCCCAGCGCCGCCGCGCTCAGATTGGCGGAGACGGCCACCCCAGAGCCGGAACTGGAGCCGCAGGGGTTGTGACCGATGCGGTAGGGGTTCTGGCATTGGCCGCCGCGCGCGCTCCAGCCGCTGATGGAGTGGGTAGAGCGAAAGTTGGCCCACTCGCTCAGATTGGCTTTGCCCAGAATCACCGCGCCCGCCGCGCGCAGACGGGCGGTCACAGTGGCGTCCTGCGCCGGTCGGGAGCCGATCAGCGCCAGGGAACCGGCTGTCGTCTGCATCCGATCATCGGTGTCTATGTTGTCTTTGAGCAGAATGGGTATGCCGTGCAACGGGCCGCGGGGGCCGCGCTGTTGGCGTTCCGCGTCCAACCCGGCGGCAATTTCCACGGCGTCCGGGTTGATTTCCAGCACAGAATGGAGCAGCGGATCGATGGCGTGGATGCGTTCGCAATAGGCGGCGGTAATCTCCCGCGCAGAGCTGACCCCGCTCGTCATACGGGCTTGCAGTTCAGCGATGCTTGCTTCCGGCAGATAGTCTGACATTGGCACGATTCCTTTTTTTGTCAGCGAACGGAAATGGCGAATAGCGACTGATTCCCCGATTCCCAGTCGCCGTTCGCCAGTCGCTAATCCCCCTACGCCGGCGTCAGCAGAATTTTTACCGACTTGCGCGCCTCAAAAAGCGCAAAGGCTTCCTGCCAATCGGTGATGGGGAGGGTGTGCGAGACCAGCGGTTCAGTCTGCACCTGGCCGTTTTCCAGCAGACGCAGGGCTTTGCGCCAGGCGCTGGGGACGCTGGCAAAGCTGCCGTTGACCTGCACTTCTTTGAAGCAGACCTGTTCCAAATCCCACTGGATGGGCCGCCCAATCAGCCCCATTTGGGAGTAGTGCCCCCGGCGGCGCACCAGAGAGAGGGCCAGTTGTGCGCCCCGCTCGGCCCCGGAACACTCAAAAACCACATCCGCGCCCAGACCGTCGGTCAGGCCGGTGACGACGGAGAGCGCATCTTCGGCCTGCACGTTGACAGTCACGTCGATGCCCAGGGCGCGGCCCAGGGCCAGCCGCTCCTCGTCCGCGGCTGTGCCGAGCAACACCACCCGCGCCCCGGCAGCTTTCACCACCTGGGCCGCCAGCAGACCAATCGCACCCGGCCCCACGACAGCTACCGTGTCGCTGGGTTCCACACGGGTCAGTTCCAGGGCGTGGACACAGCAGGCCAGGGGTTCGGTGAGCGCACCGGTGGCCGTGCTTACACTGGCCGGCAGGTGATGCAGGCTGTGGACAGGCACCAGCACATAACGGGTAAAGGCCCCGTGGACACCGCTGCCGATGGAGCGGCGGTGGGGGCACTGGTTGGGGAAACCGTCCCGGCAGAAGGCGCAACGCCCGCAGAGAGTGAAGTATGGCTCCGCGGTCACCCGGTCACCCTCGCTCCAACCGGTCACGCCATCGCCCACAGCCGCGATGATCCCCGCGACTTCGTGGCCGAGAATCACCGGCGGGTAGGAAGGGTATTCGTCGTGGTAGATGTGCATATCCGTTCCGCAGACACCCGCGGCTTGCACCTCAATGACTACGTGACCGGGACGCGACTCTGGCTGCGGCACATCGATCAATTCCACATTGCCCTTGCCCCTGGCAATTTTCGCAACACCTTTCATGGCAGAATCTCCTTAAGAATGGAACGCGGATGACGCGGAAAGGGCGGATACAAGCGGATTTTCTGAGCGAATTGTACTCGATGCGTAGGAGGAAGGAAAAATCGGCTTCACTTCCCAAGAAGGTATCTCTACACGCCAGAAGTTCGACTTTTCGGAAAAAGTCGAACTTCTTCCAAAAACTTCAAAAACCCCCCGCCATATTTGACTTGCAGGCCATCTATTCTACAATAAATAGGCTTCTCCCCATCCGCAACAGATAGTACAGGATAGGATCCGATAGCGTTACGTTTTACGGTCGTCGAGAATCGCCCCGGACCACCAGCGGGACGTACCCTCCAGATCATTGACGTTTGATTGCCAACGAGAATGACACCGACGGCTACTGCAAAGATGGCGTGGGAGAAGCAAATGTGGGCGAAGCGTTCGTCCATTTCTTTGCACAAGGCAACTGGAGGCCGAAAAGTGATTGGGATTGGGTATCATGACCTGAAGGGTCGCGTAGTCGTGGCGACGGAAGCCATTCCGTCAGGCGTCGTAGTCTGTTCGTCGAGGATTCGTGGGTTGGCCGCACAGCGGGATATGTACAGTCTGCAAAAAGAGGAGAACATCCATCTGTACATCGACGAACCGGGCCAGATCTTCTCGCACAGTTGTGATCCGAATCTGACTGTGCGCGACAACGAGTACGGCGCGTTCGATTTTGTAACTGTGCGCCCGGTACAGGAAGGGGATGAGCTTTCCTTCCACTACGGGATGAGCGAGGCCGAGTC
>CAMDEX010000195.1 GCA_945897075.1 Litorilinea aerophila | reverse complement strand
TTACAGCATCTTGGACTTGAAAGCACACTATCGGGGCCACCGCTATGTCCGCGAAACAATAAAAATGCTTGCGGAAAAACCCGATGCCATTTTATTAGACGCCATTTTTCAACGTATCGCACGCTTAGGCGCTATTCACCCAGTCCTAGACTCTTCCGCCAGCCCCTAATCGGCCTAATTAACTCAGCTATCGAACTGCAGAAGGCGACATCCTCTGATTTTTACGCATATCAACCGATTTGTGTGAGTTCCTGTTACTATCAGCCCAGATCAGCAGAGTCTCCTCTCGACTCTTCATACCTCTCTTTTCTTGGCTGCTCAGTTTCACTTGGCGAAGGTATTGATAATAGAAAGCATCTGAATGCCTGTGTGGAATTGGGCGATGACGTCAGCCAGAGATGAAGAAGGAATGGATTCATGCAAACAACTCTGACCCTCGAAGAAGTGGAAGAACTTATCTTGGCCCGTTTACCGGGTATATTGGAACGCGATCCACGCTTCGTCACCTTTATCGAAGGCATCGTGGCCGAGAAGTTTCCCCGGCGCGATGAGCTTGCGCGCATGCTGGAAGAAGTGCGGGAGCATCGTGTGGAGACCGCCCAACAATCCCAGCGTGTCGAACAGCGCGTCGAGCGGGTCGAGGAGGGCGTTGAACGGGTTGTCCAGCGTGTCGAGCGGATTGAGGAACGCGTCGAACGGATTGAGGAACGCGTCGAACGGATTGAGGAACGCGTCGAACGGATTGATGAACGCGTCGAACGGATTGATGAACGCGTCGAACGGATTGAGGAACGCGTCGAGCGGGTCGAGGAGCGCGTCGAGCACGTTGAGCAACAGCTTCAAGAACATCGTGCGGAAACGACCGCGCAATTTCAGCGCGTCGATCAGCGTTTTGAGCAGGTGGATCAGCGTTTTGAGCAGGTGGATCGGCGTTTTGAGCAGGTCGATCAGCGTTTTGTCGATTTGACCCAGCGGATGGAAGACGGCTTCCGCAACGTACAAATCAGTATTGACCGCCTGGGGCAACGCTGGGGTATTCGCAATGAATCCATCTTTCGACAGACGATGCGCGAAGTGCTGGAAAAGTCCTTTGGGGCCAGCGTGGAGGAACGCTTCATCGCCGGTGAACAGTTCGACTGTGTAATCATTGACACGACCCACATTCTGATCGAGATTTCCGCCAGCGTGGGCAAGGACATTCTCAAGAAGATGGAACGTAAGCGCCAATTGTATGCGGACGCAACGGGGATAGTGCCAGCGCGTTTTTTGCTGGCGGTGGGAAGCATCCACAGCGAGCGCGCGAATGCCTTGCGTAAGGCTGGTTTTGAAGTGATCGAACCAGAAGTTGACGAATAGTCTTTACAATAGCGTTTGTTCCTGTCGCATAGGCGCAAAAGAGAGCCGATGCGCCGGGCAGGGGCCGTGTCGCTCAATAGTGGCCAGATGGCTGGCCGCGCCATAGCCTTTGTGAGCGGCAAAACCGTAGAGCGGGTAGGTTTGGGCCAGGTCTACGAGCAGCCCGTCCCGGTGAACCTTCGCTAGAATGGATGCAGCCGCAATAGAGACGATGCGGGCGTCCCCTTTGGTAAAACTCTCCTGGGGCAGATTGACCGCCACCAACCGCACCCAATCCAGCAGCAGATAGTCAGGGCGGATGGGCAAGGCGTCAAGCGCCCGCTGCATAGCCAGACGGGTGGCGGGTGCTATGCCGATGGCGTCAATCTCGTGGGCGCTGGCTTCACCCACGGCCCAGCCGGCGGCTTCGGCGCGGATGGCGTGGGCCAGTTCCTCCCGCCGGCCAGGGGAGAGCATTTTGCTGTCGCGTACTTCCGCCCAAATGCCCGCCAACCCCACACCTTTTGGCAGCACCACAGCGCCCGCTACCACTGGCCCCGCCAACGCACCCCGCCCCGCCTCGTCCAGCCCAGCAATCGCCGCATAACCGGCCCCCCACAACCGCTCCTCTTCCACCAAATCCGGGCACATCCTCCCTTCCTCCCTTCCTCCCTTCCCCCCCTACTCCACCGTCTCGGCATAAATGATATTTCCCCCCGCATTTTCCGCCGCGTAGACCCCGGCAAAATTGCGGAAGGGCGGCTCGCCCGTGGCCCGGCTGTGATGGGCGGCGAACAACTCCCCGGCCAGCGTGTAGGCCAGCGGGCTAAAGGCTTCGCGCACCGTCCCCACCACCGGCAACACCCCGTCGGCCAGACGGGCAATTTCGGTGTCCTGGCTGTCCACCACAGCGATCACCCGGCGCCCGATGCGCTTCATCACTTTTACCAATTCCACAGAACGGCTGTAACCCGCGCCAGGTGGCGCAATCACAAATGTCGGCGTCGGCCCGTGCTTGCAGAAGTATTGGAGATGCGCCCACTCCTCTGTGTCCTGCCCCCAAGCCGCCGCGCCGCTGGCTTCGATGATTTTGGCGGCGGAGAAGAGCGCGCTGCCGAAATTGGGGCCGTGACCGGTGAAGACAAACTCCGGCACGGAGACGTATTCGTCGGCCAGTTGACGCACTACAGCCGCGCTGGCTTCAATCGTGGCCGCCATCACGTCGTAGACGCTGCGCAGTTCTGCCCGTAGTTCATTAGCCACCGTCTGGTGATAAACGTTGCGGATTTCGCCCAGGCGGATGGCGAGGAGGAGCAGCGCGCTCAGATTGGCCGCATAGCTGGTGGTGCCCGCAGCTTTGGGCAGGGCGGGAATCCTCATGCGGGCGATCTGGCCGTGGGCGGCCTTGGCCAGCGCGCCGTCGGGATTGCCCGTCAGCCCCAGGACGAGCGCGCCCCGTTTGCGCGCCTGGGCAATGGCCTCGGCTGTGCGCGCCACGGAGCCGCTGACGCTGATGCCCACCACCAGCGGGTCGTCCGGGAAGGGCACAGGGATCTGGTCGGCGGCGTAGCGGGCCATCTGCATGGCGGTCATCGGTTCGCAGGGTAGCCCAGCCAGTGTCTCGAAGGCCAATTCCGCGCAGAGCGCGGCGTGGTGGCTGTCGCCGCAGCCGGTGAGAAAGACCCGGTGCAGCGAGAGAATCTGTTTGGGTGTCAGCGCCGTGCGGATTGTATTGTCCGTAGCTTCAAAAATGGCGGACAGATTGGCGGGCTGGGCCACAATTTCGGCCAGCATATCTTCATAACGCAGGGATTCGGACATTGGGGGGTCTCCGTGGGGATTTATGGGCGGCTGGGGTCAGCCCGCACAGCCGCCAGCATCGCGGCTTCGGAGGTAAGCTTGACACGGGGGCGTCCTTCTGCTTGGCCCCGCGCGTCCTCAACCGCTTCCAACTTGAGCCAGTCTTCGAAGCTGAAATAGGCGACGCCCCGTTCTTGCAGCAGGGCGAGAATCGCTCTGGGACTGGCCTTTTCATCGGTCACGGGGAGCAACCCCGCCACATCCTCCAACATCAGTGCGACCGTTTCCCCCGCGTCGGGTTTGTTCGTCCCAATTACACCGGTTGGCCCGCGCTTGGCCCAGCCCACCACATATTCACCGGGGAGCGCTTCGCCCCTATGGGTAGCCGTGACCCGCCCCTTCTCGTTGGGGATAATGCCCCATTTGTCATAGAAGGGCACACCGGGAATAGGCAGGCTGCGGTAGCCAATGGAGCGAAAGACAAGCCCTACATCCAGCGTCTCGAAGCGGCCCACCCCGTCGCAGGCAATATAGCCGGTATCGGTGGGGTGCAGTTCGTTGACTTCCAGGCGCATGGCCGTCACGGTTGCGTCGCCGCTGAGTTCCACGGGTGAGCGCAGGAAATGAAAGTGAATCTGGCGCGGTTTGCCGGTCGCACCCCGTTCGGCCAATTCATGCAGCGTCTCCAGGTTGCGGACGGCCGTACGGTCGGATTCTAGCGCGGCGGCGCTGGCTGCGTCCAGGATCAGATCCTCGGCTTTGATGATCACATCGGCTTCGGCCAGATCGCCCAATTCCTTGATTTCCGGGTTGGTGAACTTGGCCTGGGCGGGGCCACGCCGGGCGACGACGTGGATCTGCTTGACCCGGCTGGCCCGCAGCTTCTCCAACGCGTAGTCGGCAATGTCGGTTGTCGCCAATTCAGCATAGGATTTTGCCAGGATGCGGGTCACATCCATTGCCACATTGCCTACGCCGATGATGGCCACGCTTTCTACGCCCAGATCAAAATCCCGATCCACAAAATCTGGGTGGCCATTGTACCAGGCTACAAATTCGGTGGCCGAAAAGCTGCCCTTTAACTCCTCGCCGGGAATCTCCAACTGCTTGTCCGCTGGCGCACCGGTGGCGTAGATGATCTGGTCGTAATGGCTTTTGAGGTCGTCGCGGCTGATCTCTTCGCCCAGACCCACATTGCCAAAGTAGCGCACCCGGCTGTCGCGCACGGTGCGTTCGTAAACTTTTGTGACAGATTTGATCTTCTGGTGGTCCGGGGCGACACCGTAGCGCACAAGACCGTAGGGGGTGGGCAGCCGGTCGAAGATGTCAATGGAGACGTGCATCTCTTTTTGTTGCAGAAGCGCGCCCGCGGCATAAAACCCCGACGGGCCTGCCCCCACGATCGCAACGCGCAGGGGTCTACTGCTGGAACCTAATTTCCCCGCCAATGGTCAACTCCTTTGTTGTGGGAAGAAAAACCGAGTTTCTCAGAAGAAACTCGGTTTTTAGACAGTCAGCCTTTGTTGAGCATAGACCCAAACTGCCGGGCCAGCGTCAGAATACTGATGCCCAGTTGAAAGTAGTCGGACGGCCCCAGCGCGATTGCCGCGGCATTCTCGCCCTCGCCCTCCCGCTTGCTGGCCATCCAGGCGAAGATGCCGCCCAGAAAGGCTCCGGCCAGCACACCGGTCAGAATAATACCCGTTCGATTGGAAGATTTCATTGCAATTTCTCGCTCGTTGTAGGGCGGACTGTTAGTCCGCCAGTGGGGACGGAATACCATTCCGTCCTACGTAAAGAAACTCTTGCCTGCCTTTTGCACTCTGGCGGCTTTGCTATGCGCGGCGATCACCGGCGCGGCGATCCGCTCGCACAGAGTCTCTGTCCGTTGGTTGACCAGTCTGCTGATCCCCCGCGCTTGCGTAAGACCCAATTTTGTTTTGGCGAGCAGCCAGTTGATGCCCCGCACCAGAAAATAGGCGATAGCCGTGGGGATCAGAAAAAGCACAAAGGCGTGGATGGCGATCCAGACAACCGATACATTGCGCCAGAATTCGAGACACATAAGAAGAGTAGTCCTGGGTCTGAAGTTTTGATATTCCGCCGTCTGCCGTCCGCCGTTCACATTCAGATTGTAGCAGAGCCAACGGGTAGAGTAAAAGAATTGGGGCACTCGATTCCCGGAATCAAAAGTCCCCGGCACTTCGGAAAGTGCCGGGGACTTTTGGATCAACAGAAGTTTTCCCCCCATCCGACGATTGGTGTATGATAAAGTCATCGTCGCCCGTGCGACCCACCGCACCATTTCTGCCACCTGCCTATTGCTGATCAGACCGGTTCTCGACCGCTCTTTGTGTTGAAATCCCTATGCCCAACGATTTTGTCCATCTGCACACCCATTCCGAATACTCCCTGCTCGATGGTCTGGGCCAGATCAAGAAACTGGTCAAGGAGGCCAAACGGCTGGGCCATGGCGCGCTGGCGCTCACCGATCACGGGGTGATGCACGGGGCTGTGGAGTTCTTCCGCGCCTGCAAAGAGGCCGAAATCCGTCCCGTCATCGGCGTGGAAACCTACCAGACCATCTGGGGGCGACCGATGAGCGGGCGGGATGTCCAGTTCGACAAAGAGAACTACCATCTGCTCCTCCTGGCCCGCGATATGGATGGCTATCGCAATCTGCTCAAAATCACCAGCCAGAGCAACTTGAACGGCTACTACTACAAGCCGCGCGTCGATCACGACTTTCTGGCCCGCCACGCGGCCGGGCTTGTCTGCACCACCGGCTGTATGGGTGCGGAGGTGCCGCAACTGCTGGCCCAGGGCAAAGAAAAGGAAGCCTACGAGCGGCTGGGCTGGTATGTGGATATCTTTGGCAAGGAGAATTTCTTTATCGAATTGCAGGAGCACGCCATCCCGGAACTGGTGGAGGTGAACAAAATTCTTGTGCCCTGGGCCAGCAAATTTGGCCTGGGATTGCTCGCCACCAACGATGTGCATTATGTGCGCGAGGAGGACGGCTCGCCCCACGACGTGCTGCTCTGTGTGCAGACGGGCGCAAAGGTGTTGGACGAAAAACGGATGCGTCTGAGCGACCGCAGCTATTTTATGAAGAGCCGGGCGCAGATGGAGGCCACCTTCCGCCCACTGGTTGACCTGCCTGCCAGCGCCTTTGACAATTCCGTGCTAATCGCCGAAATGTGCGCTGTGAACCTGGAAGACCCCAAATACCATCTGCCCGACCTGCCCATCCCGGAGGGCTTCGACTACGAAAGCTATCTGCGCCACCTGACCGAGGAGGGGATGCGCCGTCTCTATGGCGCGCGCGCTGATCTCCCGGAGATGCAGGAACGCAAAGAGCGGGAACTGCGCATCATCCACGAGATGGGCTTCGACGTCTACTTTTTGATCGTGGCCGATCTCTGCGATTACGCACGCAGCAGGAACATCTGGTGGAATGTGCGCGGGTCGGGCGCTGGATCAGTGGTGGCCTATTGCACGGGTATCACCGGTCTGGACCCGCTGAAGAACAACCTGATCTTT
Organism: Litorilinea aerophila; assembly: GCA_945897075.1. Taxonomy (GTDB): domain Bacteria; phylum Chloroflexota; class Anaerolineae; order Caldilineales; family Caldilineaceae; genus JACQGT01. The sequence goes on along the minus strand of CAMDEX010000195.1, from coordinate 5,947 downwards.
GAGCGTTTCCTCAATCCGGGCCGGGTTTCCATGCCCGACTTTGACCTGGACTACCCGGACGATCAGCGCGAGGAGATGATCCGCTACACCATCCAGAAATATGGCAGCGCGCAGGTGGCCCAGATCGTCACCTTTGGGCGTATGAAGGCACGCGCCGCCATCCGCGATGTGGGCCGGGCTTCGGACATCGCGCTGGAGCAGGTGGACCGCATCGCCAAGCTCATCCCCGCCATCCCCGGCAAACCGGTGACAATTCAGGATGTGTTGACCGAAGGCCACGAGTTTTACAACCCGGAGCTGGTGGAGCTATACCGCAAGGACAAACTGGTCACAGAACTGCTGGATACCTCCATGCAGTTGGAAGGGGTGGCCCGGCACGGGGGCATCCACGCCGCCGCAGTCATCGTGGCCGACAAAGAACTCTCCCACTATACGCCCCTCAGCCGCGGCTCCAAGACATCCATTACCGAATCGGTGACCCAATACGAATTCCCGATTCTGGAGTCCATCGGTCTGCTCAAAGTGGACTTTCTGGGGTTGAGTACGCTGACCGTCATGCGCGAGGCGTGCCGCTTGATCCAAGAGCATCACGGCATCGAATACCGGCTGGACAACATCCCCTTTGAAGGGGAGGCGGCGGAAGCGGCCTTTCGCCTGCTCTCCAGCGGCGAGGTGGCGGGCGTCTTCCAAGTGGAGTCGCAGGGGATGCGCCGGGTGCTGACGGAGATGCGGCCCAGCGCCTTCGAGCATATCATCGCCACCATCTCCCTCTACCGTCCCGGCCCTATCGAGTACATTCCCCAGTTTATCCGCCGTATGCACGGTGAGGAAAAGGTGGAGTACAAGCATCCGGCGTTGGCATCGATCCTGGCAGAAACTTACGGAATTGTAATCTATCAGGAACAAATCATCCAGATTCTCAGCCAATTGGCGGACTACACCCCCGGCGAAGCCGATCTGGTGCGCCGGGCCATCAGCAAGAAAAAAGCCAGCGACATTGACAAACACAAAAATATCTTTGTGGCGGGCTGTGTCAAGAACGACATTCCGGCCAAAACCGCTGAGGATATTTACGCGGATATTGAGTTTTTTGCCAGGTACGGCTTCAACAAATGTTTGCCGGGGGATGTGGAGGTGGTCGACGCGGGCAGCGGACGGCTGCTGTGTGTGGAAGATCTCTACACCGGCGCGGCCAGCCTGACAGAAACCGTCACCTGCGATACAAACTCGCTAAAATTGCAGCCGGGACGGGTCTCAGCGGTGATGGACAACGGCGTCAAACCTGTCTACCGGCTCACGACCCGGACGGGGCGACAGATCGAAGCCACCGCCAACCACCCCTTCTACACCTTTGACGGCTGGCGGCGGCTGGAAGAACTCCACGCGGGCGCACAGATCGCCACGCCCCGTCGCCTGCCCGTAGAGGGAAAAAATGAATGGCCCGATCATCAGGTCATCGCACTGGGCCATCTGTTGGCCGAAGGCAATCTGTGCCATCCCCATTCGGTCTACTTTTACAGCCAGGACCCGGCCCAGGTGCAGGATTACGTGTGCGCCGCCGAACAGTTCGGCAATGTGCAATGTTCGATTGCGGACCACAAAGGCACAGCGTCCGTTTATGCGCGGCGGGTAGACCGACACGCAGAACCAGGGATTGTCGTATGGGCCAAAGAGTTGGGTATCTGGGGCAAAAATGCCCGCGAAAAGGAAATTCCCGCCGCAGCCTTTACGCTGAACAACTGGCTGATCGGTCTGCTGCTCAGCCGGATGTGGGAAGGCGACGGCCATATCAACCGGCAAGGGCGCAGCCTCTTCTATGCCACGGCGTCCGAGCGCATGGCCCGGCAGATGCAGCATCTTTTCCTGCGCCTGGGCATTGTCAGCCGCCTGCGCACAGTCGAGTTTCCCTACAAAGAGGGGCGCACGGGCTATCAACTTTTTGTCACCGGCAACGACAACATCGCACGATTTGCCAATACAGTCGGCTGCCATTTCGTCAGCCAGAAGCGGCGGGAGAGTCTGGCTGATCTGCTGTTGGAAGCGCCCCAGGCCAACGGCACGAAGGATGTGGTGCCGCTGGGCGTGAAGGAGCTGGTACGCACGGCCAAAGCCGCGGCGGGCGTCACCTGGCAGGAGATGAATGCGCTTTCCGGCGTGGCCCAGCGGGAATTCTACCCGACCGGCAACCCAGGCAAGAACGGCTTTACCCGCGCCACTGTCGAACGGCTGGCAAACTATTTTGATAACCCAAGCCTACGCCGTTACGCCGACAACGACATTTACTGGGATCAGATCGAATCCATCGAATATGTGGGCGAGAAGCGTACCTACGACTTGGAAGTGCCAGGCACCCACAATTTCGTCGCCAACGACATTCTGGTTCACAACAGCCACGCCGCGGATTACGCGGTGATTACCGTCCAGACCGCCTGGTTGAAGGCGCTCTACCCGGTGGAGTATATGGCGGCGCTGCTGCTGGTGGAGCGGGACAAGACGGACAAAGTGGTCAATTTTCTCAATGAATGTCGGCGGATGGGCATTCAGGTGCTGCCGCCGGATGTGAACTACAGCGGGCTGGACTTTGAGAAGCAGGCCGTGCCCGCGGATTCGGCCCAGCTTGCCCTGCGCAAAGACCCCGGCCTGCAATTCGACTTCCCTGTACCCGAAGGCGCGGCCATCCGTTTTGGCATGGCCGCGGTGAAAAATGTGGGCGAGGGGCCAGTCAATGTCATCCTGCAAAACCGCCGCGCCGAGGGGCCGTTCCAGGGGCTGGAAGATTTCTGCGACCGGGTGGACCTGCGCCAGGTCAACAAACGGGCGCTGGAATGTCTGATCAAAGTGGGCGCTCTGGACCGTTTTGGACGTCGGCGGCCCTTGCTGGAGGTGCTGGATCAGATGGTGGCCCGTTCGGCCGCCACCCACAACGCCCGATCCAACGGTCAAATTTCCATCTTCGATCTGATCGGGGATGCGGGACAGGCCGAGGTGGTGCCCATCCAACTGCCGCCGGTGGAGGATGCCAAGAGCCGGGAGCGGCTGCTTTGGGAGAAGGAGCTGCTCGGCGTCTTTGCCAGCAGCCACCCGTTGCAACAGTTGAGCGTGGACTTGAGCAAAATTGTCACCTGTTCCTGCGCCGAGCTGAACGAGAGCCACGATGAGCGCACAGTCACAGTGGCCGGGATGATCGCCAGCATCCGCACGACGCTGACCAAAAAGAGCGACAAGATGGCTTTTGTCCAGTTGGAGGATTTGCAGGGCCAGTGCGAGGTGGTTGTCTTCCCGCGCGCCTATTTGGAATACCAGGCGCAGTTGGAGCAGGACCGGGTGGTGCTGGTGAAGGGCAAGGCGCAGAGCCGCAACGGGCGCACGAGCGTTCTGGCCGATTCTATCCAGACTGCGGTGGACATTGCCCGTGCGATCGTCAGCGACGAAGAGAGGTATCAGGTGAAACTGCTCGATGTGCCCACCTTCAACGGTGCGGGCGGCGAAGAGGACGAGTTCGCTGTGGATGAGCCGAGCGAAGAAGCGGACGACCTGCCCCGCGTGTTGGGCGGCGCTGTGCTGCATGAGCACCAGAATGGCTACAGCGGTCACACCGTCGCTGTCAAAGCGCCCGCGCCCGCGCTTGTGCGTATGCCGGAAGCGGTGGCTGAATCCTTCGACCCCTTTGCTGGTCTGGACGACAACGATATGCCGCCGGTGGAGCGCAGCCCCTTTGCCAACGAAATCCCCGATTGGATGCTGGCGGAGATGGGGAGGGGAAGGGAGGACGGGAGGACGGGAGGACGGGAGGACGGGAGGACGGGAGGACGGGAGGACGGGAGACAAGGCGGTAACGCGCCTGCCAACGGCGCGCGCATTCCGAAAAGCAGTAAACAGTCACCAGTTATCAGTCATCAGTTGCCAGTCGCCCAATTGCCAGTCGCCCAATTGCCAGTCGCCCACTTGCCAGTCGCCAGCGCCCAGTCGCCAGCCACCAATCGCCAATCGCCAGTCGCCAATACCCAATCGCCAGTCGCCAGCACCCAATCACCAGTCGCCAGCACCCAATCACCAGTCGCCAATACCCAATCGCCAGTCGCCAGCACCCAATCACCAGTCGCCAATACCCAGTCGCCAGTCGCCAGCGCCCAATCACCAGTCGCCAATACCCAGTCGCCAGTCGCCAGCGCCCAATCGCCAGCCGCCAATCCCCAGTCGCCAGTCGCCAGCACCCAATCGCCAGTCGCCAATACCCAATCGCCAGTCGCCAGCGCCCAGTCGCCAGTCGCCAGAGCCCAATCGCCAGCCGCCAATCCCCAGTCACCAGTCGCCAATACCCAGTCGCCAGTCGCCAGCGCCCAATCGCCAGCCGCCAATCCCCAGTCACCAGTCGCCAGCGCCCAATCACCAGTCGCCAATCCCCAATCCCCAATCCCCAATCCCCAATCCCCCCGCCGCACCCTGCGCATCACCTTTAGCCGTAGCGGCCAGTTGGAGCGGGACAAATATAGGCTGCGCGAGATTGTGGAGGCTGTGCGCGACCACAAAGGGCGCGACGGTTTTGTGATTGTGATGGAGTCGGATGGTGTGCGCCACCAGCTAACCTTTCCCAACGATTATTGCAATGTCAATGAGCGGCTGATCAGCGACCTGCGCACCCATTTCCGGCTGGATGTGACAATAGACGAATAATGGAACAGACCACACCCCCTGCGGATGGACGTCGAGCATCGATCGAGAGCCTGGCCCGGGCCGTGGCCCAAAGCCCGGACGGGATTGCTGTGTTGGCCTGGCAAGGCGAAATTCTCTACGCCAACCCGGCTTGGATGGAGATGCACGGCTACAGCGCCGAGGAGAGCATCGGTCGCCGGATTCAGGACCTCTACCCCGGCGACGCGTTGGCGCATCTGGCGGCAGAGACGGTGCGTCGGCTTTCCGTACAGGAGAGCTACGAAGTGGAGATCAGCCATTCCAAAAGGGATGGCACACCCTTCCAGGCCTGGCTGATCACGACTCTGCTGCGCGACGAGCAGGGAAATCCCAACGGCTTTGTCTTGACGGCGCGGGATGTGACCGAATGGAACCGGCTCAAAGAGGCGTTGCAGAGCGAAAAGGCCCGTCTGGAGCAACAATACCGGCGGCAAGAGGCATTGGCCAGCGTCGAACTCGCCATCAACGAACCGGACGAACTGACGACGACGCTCAACCGGATTGTGGCGATTGTGACCGAACTCCTGCCCGCCAGCGGTGGAGCCAGTATCCTCCTCTGGGATGCTGTCAACCAGACCTACAGCGTCAGCGCCTCTTCTGTGCCCCGCCAGCCCCTGGCGCTGGCTGCCCAGCGCGCGCGCGGGCAGGGTGGCGCTACTCGCTGGATTATTGACAACAAGCGCCCTGTGGTTGTGAGCGACAGCCAGAACGACCCCTTCGCAGCCAACCCAATGCTCATCGAGTTTGGTTTACATGCCTACGTGGGCGTCCCGTTGCTGGCTGGCAACATCTGTCTCGGTGTTCTCTATGCGTTGGACACAGAGATACGCGACTATTCCGCCAACGACGTGGACTTCTTGTCCACTCTGGCCGCCAGGGCCGGCGCGGCCATCAGCAAAGTGCAGCTATACGAACGGCTGCGCGAGACGAATGCTCTGCTCCACGAACAGGCCAGTGACCTGGCTGTGCGCAATATCGATCTCGACGCTTTTGCGCATACGGTGGCCCACGACCTGAAAAATCCTCTCACGTCAATTATGGGCTATGCGGAGATACTGTTGGATGATTACGATTTTCTCTCTGACGCAGAACGCAGGGAATTTCTGGGCTATAGAGAGTCTTGAAAAAATAGTCATGCAGGGTCCAACAGTCGATGCTTTTTTGCAGATTAACAACTGAATAGCAGAGAGATTGAGCATCACCACCTTTTACAAGAGCAGGTACTGTATGGGAGCGGTCTGGACTCCAATTATTG
>CAMDEX010000194.1 GCA_945897075.1 Litorilinea aerophila | reverse complement strand
GAAACGTGAAACGTAAAACGTGAGATCGTAACCCGATCTCACGTTTTACGTTTCACGCATCTGAATACTCATCACCGTCCCCCGCCCCAGCGCACTCTCGGCGGTCAGCGTCCCCCCGTGCAGTTCAATCAACGATTTGGCGATGCTGAGTCCCAGCCCGGACTCGGCTTCGTCAATCACGCGCGCGCTGTCGGCCCGGTAGAAGCGCTCGAAGATGTGGGGCAGATGCTCCGCCGCGATGCCGCTGCCCGTATCCGCCACCTGCAACAGAAGATCGCCCGCCACGGCCAGCGCGCGCAGGGTCACGACGCCACCAGCGGGTGTGTGGCGGATGGCGTTGCCGGCCAGATTGCCCAACACCTGCACGCAGCGCTCCGGGTCCAGCAGGGCGGCGGGCAATGCCGGGCTGATCTCCAGACGCAGGTCAACGCCTTTGGCCTTTGCTCTGGGCGCAAAGGAGGCCGCCACCCGTTCCAGCAATTCTGCCGGCAGCGTCGGCACGCGGTTGAGCGTCAACTCCCCGGCGTCGGCCAGGGAGAGGGTGCGCAGATCGTCCACCAGATGGCTGAGCAGACGGCTCTCCTCGTGCATGGCGTGCAGGATGGCCGGGGTGGGGTGCAGCACGCCCTCCGCCAGGGATTCGGTGTAGCCCATCAGCACACTGAGCGGGGAGCGCAATTCGTGGGCAATGTCCGCGGTCATCTGGCGGCGCAGGTGCGCGGCCCGGGCCAGTTCGTTGCTCATCTGGTTGAAGGCAGCGGCCAACTGGCCGATCTCGTCCTGGGATTCGACCTTCACCGTCTGGCCGAAATCCCCACCGGCGATGCGGCGCACCGCCTGGGTCAGTGCCACCAGTGGCCGGGTCAGCGTGCGCGCCAGCGCCAGCCCCAGCAGCAACGCAAAGAGCGTGGCACCCAACGCTGCCCAGATCAGCGCCTGGGCCAGTTGGGCCAGAAATAGCCGGTCCTGGGCGGTGCGGTTGGGATTCCCCACATTGAGTACAGTCCCCACACGTCGGCCATCCACCTCCACTGCGATCCCCCGACCCAAAAGCGATGGCAAAATCTCCTGCCCTGGGCGGTAGGGGGGAACGGCAATCACGACCACCCCCTGGGCATTGACCAGGACGTGGGGTGGCGAATTGCCTGGCCCGTTATTGTCGCGTGGCCGGCGGGGCAGATTCCCCACGCCTTCCCAAGAGCCGATCTGCTCGTAATAGGCGCTCATATCGTCAGCAAAATCTTCGAGAGACTGCTCGGAACGGAAGCGGTCAAAGGCGTTGGTTGTGTTGCGCACAGAAAAAAGGGCCACCAGCGCCGCGCCGGACAGCCCTACAACCAGAAAAGCCAGGGTGAGTTTGAGGGTGAGAGAGCGCATATTATCCCCGCATCCGATACCCCACGCCAAAGACCGTCTCCACATAACGGGGGTTGGCCGGGTCCGGCTCGATCTTGCGGCGCAAGTTGCGGATGTGGACATCCACCGAACGCTCCGTACTCGCCACAAAGACGCCTTGCAGTTGATCCAGAATGGATTCACGCGAGTAGACGTGACCGGGGCTTTCCAGCAACAGGGCCAGGATGTCGAATTCGGAGGGGGTGAGCGTCACCGCTGCGCCGTCTGTCCAGACCAGGCGGCTGTTGCGGTCCAGACGCAGACCGTCCACTTCCAGAATGTCGGCGGGCGCGCTCTGCTTCTCCACCCGGCGCAGGACAGCCCGGATGCGCGCCACCAGTTCGCGCATAGAGAAGGGTTTTGTGATGTAGTCGTCCGCGCCCAACTCCAGCCCCACCACTTTGTCCACCTCCTCCAGGCGGGCGGTGAGCAGGATAACCGGCGTATCGCGCTCCTGCTTGTGTACTTTGATGAAGCCAAAACCGTCCATCTCCGGCATCATCACATCGAGCAGAATCAGGTCCGGCTTCTCCTGGCGGGCCACAAAGAGCGCGGCGCGCCCGTCGCCCGCGGTTACCACCCGGTAGCCTTCCTGGGTCAGGTAGCTTTCCACCATCGTGCGCAGGCTGGCTTTGTCGTCTACCACAAGAATTGTTGTCATCGCGGTGTCCAATGCGGAATGCGGAATGCGGAATTGGCGTCGGTCAAGTTTTCTTGCCATTCATCAGACTTTACTACAATCACGCGCAATTGTTGAAGTCGCCGCGCTATAGAAATGTCGTAGGGGCGCTGCTGGCTGCGCCCGCCGCGTGCCAGGCGCAGCAAGCAGCGCCCCTACCGGTCAAATCACGTTTGGCGCGACACACGACAATTCTATCCCACAGATGTTTAGAAAGTGTTGAGGCAATGCGTAGATACTCTCAAGTCCCCGGCACTTCAGAAAGTGCCGGGGACTTGAGTGACTTTTACGATAAATTCAATAATTTCAAAACGAATATCAATAATATCAATCAAAATATCAATAAAATTGATTTTCCCTATTGACAATATCAAAAATTGTGATATGATGTTCGTGTGCCAGAGATTTCTGGATAGATTCTTGCATGGAGGAACCCAAAATGATGAGTGAGCACCTGATCGGCCAAAACCAGACACGCCACCAAGAATTGCTGCGCGAGGCAGTGGAATGGCGGGCAATACGGCGCGTGGAAGCTCCTTCGGTTGTGAGTCAAGCCCTGGCGCGCACGGGCGATCTGCTGGTTGCCGTGGGCCAGGGGCTGCAACGGCGCTACCGGCGTATGGAGCAGGGCGTGGGCGAATATGCCAATAGCCAGCGTTTCGGACGTGCCCTATGAACAAACTGCCCAAGCAGTGCCCCATCTGTCAGGCCGGTGATCTAACCGTTACCGGCTTCTATTGCCGCCACTGTGACAGCCGGGTGGAGGGGCGCTTTGTAGCCGAGTCCCCCTTTGCCGGGCTGTCGCCGGAGCAACTACACTTCGCCGTGACTTTTGTGCGCTGCGAAGGCAAGCTGACCCGTATGGAAGAGGAGCTGGGCATCTCGTACCCAACCATCCGCGGGCGGCTGCACGAAGTCATCCGCAGTCTGGGCTACGAACCGGGCAAGGAAGAGACAGTCTCTGTTTCGGAGAAGGAACGGCGCAAAATTCTCGAAGCGCTGGAAGCCGGGGAAGTGAGTTATTCCGAAGCGATGCGCCGTCTGGAAGGCGAAACCGCGTAGGTCGGAATGGTATTCCGACCCGCCCGGCAAACCCCAATCACACAGGTCGGAATGCCATTCCGACTTACAGGTATCAAAGGAAAAGGGACGATGATTACACAGCGAGAAGTGGAAGTCGAAGGGTCTGTTGTGATTGTACGGATCGAGGCGCATGGCAACCTTCACGCGCGCGGGACGGAGAACAATCAGGTGCGCGTGGAAAGCAACAACGCGCCCAGAGTGACGCGTGAAGGCGATACGATCGAAGTGCAGTGCGCCGACAATTGCGTGGTGGAGGTGCCCCGCCACGCCCAACTGGAGATCAAGACACACGGCGATCTGATGGTGGAGAGTGTGGCCGGGGGCATTGAGATTGTCTCGGTTGGCGGCAATGCCAGCCTTTCTGAGGTGGGCGAAATGAGCGCCCAGAAGATATCGGGTGATCTGCGGGTGGCCCAGGCCGCGGCCGTCAACGCCGAGGATGTGCGCGGCAACGCCCACATCAACGACGTGGCTGGAGCCGTCTCGGTCAACGCCAAAGGCGACGCCCATTTACACCGGGCCAACGGTTCGGCCTCGGTCAATTGCAAAGGCAACGCCCACCTCTCCGAAATCAGCGGCGAGCAGGTGCGGGTGAATGCCAAAGGCGATGCCCATCTGCTCCGCTGCCGGGGCGAAATGGCGGTCAACGCTGCGGGCAATGTCAATCTGCACGAAATCGTCAGCCAACAGGTGCGGGCTGTGGCCAAAGGCGATATCCGCGTCCACTTCAGCGAAGCGGTGGGCGGCCGGGCCAAAATCGTCACCGGCGGCGACCTGCTCGTGCGCAACGGTGAAAAGATGCTGCGCCGAGGCAAGGGCGTCTATACCTTCCGTTTCGGCCAGGGCGAGGCAGCGCTGGCGCTCGTTTCGCAAGGCAATACGCTGCTGGAAGGGGTGGATGTGATTGAGGAGAACTTGCGCGGCGTCAGCGAAGATATGGACCACTTTGGCGCAGAGATGGGTGCAGAGATGGGCGCGCTGGGTGCGGAATTGGGCGCAATGGGCGCAGAGTTTGGCCGGGAATTTGGCAATCTGGGCCGGGATATTGCCCGCCAGGTGCAGGACAAAGTGACGCGCAAATTGCAGTCCAAGATGAAAGAGATGGGCAAGCGCACGGCAAAAGTGGAATGGGGTGAGGGCAAAAGCTGGAGCTTCAATTTTGGCGATGCGCCCACCCCGCCCACGCCCCCCAAAGCGCCGCCGCCACCCGCGCCGGCCTGGAATGCGCCCTTTGCAGCCGTGGAAGAAGTGGCAATCGTCGAGCCTGTTTCCGACGAGGAGCGCTCGCTGGTGCTGCGCATGTTGGAAGAGGGCAAAATCTCGGCCACAGAGGCTGCTACGCTCTTGGAGGCGCTGGGTGATGCGGAATAATTTGACGGCGGACGGCGGACGGCGGACTGGGGACTCTGGGAGGGTGTGATGGCGGCTGCGATTGAGATTGACGGGTTGAGTAAAATTTACACGAAGCGCAATGGCCCCGCTGTGGTGGCGGTGGACAATCTGAGCCTCTCCATTCCTGCCGGGCAGATCTTCGGCTTTCTTGGCTCCAACGGCGCGGGCAAGACGACGACTATCAAAATGGCCTGCGGGCTGGTGTTGCCCACCAGCGGCAGCGTGCGGCTGCACGGCCACGATGTGCAACGCCAGCGAGGACAGGCCATGCGTCAGATCGGCGCGGTGCTGGAAGGCACGCGCAACGTCTACTGGCGGCTGACCGCCTGGCAAAATCTGCTCTACTTTGGGCGCATCAAAGGCGTGACCGGTCAGCCATTGAAAGAGCGGGCCGAACGTCTGCTGCGCGAATTGGAGCTTTGGGAGCGGCGCAACGATGCGGTGCAGGACTTTTCGCGGGGAATGCAGCAGAAGGTCGCCATTGCTTGTGCGCTGGTGGCCGACCCGCCGATTGTCTTGCTGGACGAGCCAACGCTGGGGTTGGATGTGCAGGCCGGGCGCACGGTCAAACGCTGGGTGGAGCAACTGGCCCGGCAGGAGGGCAAGACCGTCGTCCTCACCACCCACCAGATGGACCTGGCCGAAAGTCTGTGCGATCAGGTGGCGATTATGAGCCAGGGCAAGCTGGTAGCCAACCGGCCTACGGGTGAGCTGCTCGGACTCTTCCGCCAGGAGACCTACGAACTGCGCTTCCGGGGACAGATAGACGAGGCAGTTGTGGCCCGTTTCGACGGCTTTACAGCGCGCGAGGAGAACGACCACACGATCCTCTCCGGCGTCATCAGCGCACACGACAGGCTCTACCGGCTGCTTGAAATGGCCGAAATGCAGGGGTTGGAACTCCTCGGCGTGGCCCAGGCTGATCCCAATCTGGAAGAGATTTTTGTCGAATTGCTGGCGCGGGCGGGCAAAGGCGAGAGCAGCCTGGAACAGGCAATAAACGGGCGTGGACGCACAAGCAGAATGCGGGAGGTGGTCTGATGGCGCTGGCTGGCACAGTTGTACTCAACGAAATCCAGAAGCGGTTCATTCTGCTCTGGGCCTACAAATTCAACTTCTTTACCCAGATGTTTATGATCGGCTTCATCTTTGTGGGGATCAGTTTCTTTATGGCCGGGGGTCAACCGGACCCCGCCATGCTGGCTTCCGGGCTGGTGGGCTATCTCGTCTGGTTTTTTGCGCTGGCCGCCATCGGCGATATGAGTTGGGGCATCCGCGAGGAGACACAGACGGGCACGCTGGAGCAGATGTATATGAGTCCTCTGCCCACAGGTGTATTGATGCTGGCCCGCTCGCTGGCCTCGCTTTTGATCAGCATTCTGATGGTGGGGCTGGCGGGGGGCGTGCTGGCGCTGGTTCTGGGCATCTCCTTGCCTGTCACCTGGTCGGCGCTGCCCGTCTTTCTGCTCACAATGGCCGGGCTGTATGGCTTTGCGTTTATCCTGGGCGGCGCAACGCTCGTCTTCAAACAGGTGGAAGCCCTGGCCAATATGATGCAGAATGTGCTGCTCTTTCTCAACGGCGCGCTGCTGCCCGTGGACAAGCTGCCCGGCTGGATGGAAGCCTTCGCCAAGACGTTGCCCACCACCCAGGGCATTATCGTCCTGCGTCGGGTGATTCTGGACGGGCAGAGCCTGGCCCAGACTTGGCAGGACGGTTCTCTGCTGGGGCTGCTGATCAATTCGGCGGTCTATTTCGTGCTGGGCTGGTTCTTCTTCCGCTGGTGCGAGAACCGGGCGCGGCGGATGGGGGCGTTGGGACAGTATTGACGTATTGCGTATTGCGTAGGTAGTGACGATTGCTCGGTTTCTGCTAAATGCCGGTAAGTGAAAGGCGAAAATGCCTTCGCTTTCCTACTTCACTTCAGATAGTTCTGCCGCCAATGCCGTCATCTTCACTACTTACGCAATACGGAATACGCAATACGAACCACCAAAGACGACACAATTTCAGGGGTTCACATCCCTTACGAGGAGTATATTATGCCAACAAGCGAAGAACGTATGCGAGTATTACGGATGATCGAAGAGGGGAAAATCTCGGCGGAGGAGGGGGCACGGCTGCTGAAGGCGATTGAAAAGAGCAGCAAAAAGCCGGGTCGCCGCCCACCCCCTGCGCCGTCATCCAATCCCGGCGAAAACGGCGGGCGCTGGATGCGGCTGCGTGTCTCGGACACAAATTCCGGGCGCACGAAAGTCAATATGACCCTGCCCCTGGGACTGGTGAGTATGGGTTTGCAAGTGGGGGCGCGCTTTGTGCCAGAGGTGAACAACCTGGACGTGACCCAAATTCGGGATGCGCTGCGCTCCGGCGTCCCCGGCAAGATTCTGGAGGTGATGGACGAGGACGGGGAATTGGTGGAGATTTTTGTGGAGTGAGGCGATTGGGGATGGGGGATCGGCGACTGGGGATCGGGGATCAGTTCAATCTATCCCCAGTCGCTAATCCCCAGTCCCCAGTCGCTAATCCCCAATCGCTACTATCGCTCATCCGATGGCTCGGCTGCGGAATAGACCTGACCGGTGGGACGTACCCGCTTCTCCAAATCAGGGATGCCGCCGGAGAGGGCGCTGAGCGGCGGGGAGATGACCGGCATGGGGGCACGCGAGCGCTGGGGCATCGGCACGAGTGTGTTTTCAATCTCCCAACGGAGTTGGCGCACGCTGGCAAAGCCCAAAATGGCGTAGAAGCCCAACGTAATCGCGCTGAGAAGGCCATTGAGCAGGGCAACAACGAGGAATTGCACGCCGCTGCCTGTGAATCCCAGCGGTTCCCCATCCAACGTCGTGTTGGTGATGATGTGTCTGCGCAGCCGTGTGTAGCCCCAGAAAAAGTAGATGCCCAGCGTCAGGGCGGAAAAGAGCGCCAACACAAAATTCTCAAAAAAGAGATCGATGGCCCCGCCCCGGTACTCCAGACGCTGGCCTGTGGGCAGAATCGTGTGGGCCGTTTCCCAGCGCAGCAGGCGCACACCGGCAAAGCCCAGAATGGTATACAGCCCCAGTGTGATGAGCGAGAGCGCGCCGATGATCAGAAATTCCACAAAGGCCTGACCGCCCGATCCGTCGAATTGGAGGGGACGGTTGTCAAAATAGGTGTTGGTAGCGATCATCCGCTTCCAGCGGGCATAGCCCCAGGGCGTGTACAAGCCCAGGGTAATCGTCGAGAGAATCCCGATCAACAACAGATTGAGAAAGATATCGTTCCAACGGCCACGAAATTCCAGATTGATGTGCATCGGTCACATTCCTTCCCCGGAGTATGGGTGCAGAAGGCGAGAGGTTCCGCCCAAAAGCATAGGAAACGTCACCGAAAGTATAGCCTAGTGTGGCCCAGATGACAAGAGGGGAAAAGGGAGGAAGGGAGGACAAGAGGAAGGGAGGAAGGGAGGAAGGGAGGATGCGTCTTGTCCTCCCTTCCTCCCTTCCTCCTTTCCTCCCTTCATCCCTTCATCCCTTACGCAACTCGCGAAGCTGCTCGACCAGTTGGCGTTCTTGGGGCGAAAGGGAGGTGGGCAGTTCCACGCTGATTTCGGCGTAGAGATCGCCGCGGGCGTCGCCTTTCTTCACAGCCGGCATCCCCAACCCGCGCAGCCGAAAGCGTTTGCCGTTCTGTGTGCCACTGGGAATGGTCAGCACAGCGGGGCGCTCCAGGGTGGGAATTTGGACTTCGCCGCCCAACAGGGCCGTGTACAGATCGACCGGCACAGTCACATAGAGGTCATTCTTCTCCTGATTCTTCTCCTGGCGGAAGCGGGCGTGGGGTTGGATGTGTACACGCAGCACCACATCCCCGGCCCGTATACGACTGCCGCTCTGAATGCCCGCCGGGATGGTGACTTCGATGCGCTGCCCGTCGGGGAGCTGCAACATACGCGACGTGCCGTGGAAAGCCTCCTCCAGCGTAATCTCTGTCTCGGCTTCGGTCTGGCGTGGACGGGGCTGGCGCTGGTTGAAACCGCCAAAAGGTGTGCCCTGGCCCGTGCCCGGTCGCGCGCCGCCCTGACCACTAAAGAGAGTCTCGAAGAAATCGGAAAATCCACCGCCACCGCTGCCAGCGCCAGCCCTGCCGAAACCGCCAAACATCCGCTCGAACTCCTCTGGCGAAATGTTGCGCGAGCCGCCGCCGCCGCCAAAGCCGCGCGCAAAATCGTTGGGATTGACCCCGGCCTTCTCGTACTGCTCCCACTGCGCGCCAAACTGGTCGTACTTGCGTCGTTTCTCCGCGTCCGAAAGCACTTCGTGGGCTTCGTTGACCTCCTTAAAACGCCGCTCTGCCTCGGCGTTGCCAGGGTTCAAGTCCGGGTGGTTCTCCCGGGCCAGCTTGCGAAAAGCCTTTTTGATCTCTTTTTCGTCCGCGTTGCGCGCCACGCCCAAAATCCGGTAATAGTCTTTTACTTCCATTTTCACACTCCTTCGGCAGCGTAGCCGCTGCTGATCATCACCCGCGCCGGGCGCAAAAGTTGCTCATCGGCGGTATAGCCTGCGCGTATCACCAGCGCCACCCGGTCGGCGGGTGTATCCTCACTTGGCATGTGTCCCACGGCTTCGTGCAATTCAGGGTTGAAGGGTGCGCCCATAGATTGTTGGGGCAGAACCCCGTGGCGACGCAGCGTATCCAGAAAGGCGTCGCGGGTGGCGACGAGATTGCCCCGCAAGCCGGCAACGGCATCCGGCCCCGCGTTCTGATCCAAATAGATGAGTGCCAATTCCAGATGATCGGCCAGGGGCAGCATATCGCGCAGCACAGCCAGCCGCTTCTCGTCGGCGTCGCGGCCCAGCCGCTGTTCCAGCCGGGTGCGGTAGTTGCTCGTCTCGACGCGCAATTGGGTCAACTCGCCCTGCAGGTCGGCAACCAGCGCCAACGCGTTGTCCCGCTCCCGCGTCACTTCCTCAAGCAGCCGGTTGGCAACGCCCAACTGATCCTGAAAATTCATAGCGCTTTTGATCTGCTGGCGCAAAACTTCTTGGGTGGCCTCGTTTTGGGCCTTGGCTTCTTCCAGCATTTTCTGCAACGACTGGAAGGCATCGGACAACTGGTGATAGTCTTCCAGCGTGGGCTGGCCTGTGCCGCCCCGCCCGTTGCCTCTGGTCGGCTGGGTGGGCGCGGCCGGGCGGTAGCGACGGCCAAAGGGATCTGTATAAGTCATTCCTGGCGTCTCCTGTGCGCAAGCTGACAGCTTGCGTTACGGCTCTGTGCGACCTGACAGGTCGCGTTACGTTCATTAGTACAGGTGTCAGTCTACCCCAAAAGCGTCTGTGCTGCATATCCATTGCATTAGAAAAGTGTGTGACGCTTGTAGGGCGGATTGGTAATCCGCCCCGCGCCTAACAGGGCGGATTACCAATCCGCCTTACGTTAGATCACGCGCTTGCGGCGCAATTCGGTGATCTCCTCTGCGCCCAACCCCAGTTTTTCCCGCAAAATTTCCTCTGTCTGCTCGCCCAGATGGGGCGGCGCGCTGTAAATGGCAGCCGGTGTATCGCTCAGTTTGATCACCGGACCCACCAGGGAAATTGCATCCCCGGCGGAATCGATCACCTGTTGCACCATCTGCCGCGCCTGGGTCTGGGGACTGGAGAGGGCGGTAGGCACGTCATCCACCGGGCCGCAGGGCACGTCCACATCCAGCAGGCGCTCGATCCAGAAGTGGGTGGGCTGCTGGCAAAAGAGACGGGCCAGCAGAGAAACCAGCGCGTCCCGGTTCGCCACTCGGTTCGGGTTGGTGGCAAAGCGGGGGTCGTCGGCCAGATACCCAACGGCCAGTGCCCCGCACAGGGCGCGAAACTGGCCGTCGTTGCCCACCGCCAGCATCAGATGGCCGTCGGCTGTGGCAAAGGTCTGGTAGGGGACGATTGTGGCGTGGGCGTTGCCGTAACGCTGGGGCGGCTGGCCGGAGAGCAGATAGGCGCTGGCGACGTTTGCCAGCCAGCCCAACTGGGCGTCGTAGAGGGCGATGTCAATCTGCTGGCCCTGGCCTGTGCGTTGGCGGTAGTGCAGCGCAGCCAGAATGCCGATGACGGCAAAGAGTCCCGCGCTCACATCCACAATCGCCACGCCCACTTTGAAAGGCTCTCCACTCTCCTCGGCCGGCCCGGTGATGCTCATCAGACCGCCCTGGGCCTGGATGACTGTATCGTAGCCGGGACGATCTTTGTAGGGACCCGTCTGTCCATAGCCGGTGATGGAGCAGTAGATCAGCCCCGGATTCAGATCGCGCAGCGCTGCATAGCCCAGCCCCAAACTCTCCATCACACCCACTTTGAAGTTCTCGATCAGCACATCGGCCTGGGCCGCCAGGCAACGCAGGATGGCCCGCCCCTCCTCGCTCTTCAGGTTGAGGGTGATGCTGCGTTTGTTGCGGTTGACGCTGAGAAAGTAGGCGCTCTGCCCGTGCGCGGTGAAGGGCGGCCCCCATTGGCGGGTGTCGTCGCCGCGGCCCGGCTGCTCCACTTTGATGACCTGCGCGCCCAGATCGCCCAGCACCATCGTTCCGTAGGGGCCGGCCAGCACCCGTGAGAGGTCGAGAACGGTCAGGTCGGCCAATGCTTTGTCCATGGCGGCAAGCCTTTCCCAAGCGTAAAATTGAGTCGTTGATTGTCATCTGTGGTACAGTAGGATTGGCTCTTGCCGATTAGTATACCAGAGATTCCGTAGCAGTACGGAAGCGACAATTCAGCAACGAAGGAAAGGAACAATCTGTGAAACAGTACCCCAGCGCGCCGGCCATGCAGCTTGACGCCACCAAATCGTACACAGCCACCATCAAAACCAACCGGGGCGATATTGTCATTGACCTCTACGCCGACAAGACACCCAAGACGGTCAACAATTTTGTCTTTCTGGTCAACGACGGCTATTACAACGGCGTGAGCTTTCATCGGGTGATTGACAATTTTATGGTGCAGACCGGCGACCCCACCGGCACTGGGCGGGGCGGCCCCGGCTACAAATTCGCCGATGAAATTCATCCCAGCCTGCGTCACACCGGCCCCGGCATTCTGAGTATGGCCAACGCCGGCCCCGGCACAAATGGCAGCCAGTTTTTCATCACCCACGTCAAGACCGACTGGCTGGACGGCAAACACAGCGTCTTTGGCAAAGTGCGCGACGGAATGGATGTGGTCAACGCCATCCGCCAGGGCGATGTGATGAACGAAGTGGTGATCGAAGAGAGTGAATAAGATGATGGGATGACGTGACGGTCAATCTCTTAATCTCTCAATCTCTGTCTTGTGTCTGAGATTGAGAGATTAAGAGATTAAGAGATTGACCAGACGTATCATCATCCCTTCCTCCCTTCCTCCCTTCCTATTTGGTTATCCTATGCGCCCTCTCGTCGAACTGGAAGATGTCAGCTTTGCCTATGCGGGACGGCCTGTGCTGGAAGGGATCAGTCTGCACCTGCACGCCGGCCAGTTTGCCGCGGTGGTGGGGCCGAGCGGCGCGGGCAAAACCAGTCTGCTGCGCCTGCTTTTGGGCACGCTCCAGCCCAGCCGGGGGCAGATTACGCTGCACGGCAACGGGCGCGCCCTGCAAGTAAGTTATGTGCCGCAGGTCGAGTCGGTGGATTGGAATTTCCCGGTGACGGTGGAGCAGGTGGTACTGATGGGGCGGGCACGGCGTTCCGGCCCCTGGCCCTGGCCCAGCGCGAATGAGCGGCGACGCTTGGCCGGGGTGCTGGACGAATTGGGCATCGGCGAGCTGGCCCGGCGGCACATCCGCGAGCTTTCCGGCGGGCAACAGCAGCGCGTCTTTCTGGCCCGCGCCCTGATCGCGGAGCCGGATCTGCTGGTGCTGGACGAGCCAACGACCGGGCTGGACCTGCGCACCGCCGAGACAATCCTGCATCTGTTGGCCCACCTGAACCAGCACGGGATGACGATTCTGCTCAGTTCCCACGACCTCAACGCGGTGGCCGCGCATCTGCCCTGGGTCATCTGTCTGAACCGGCAGGTCATCGCCGAGGGGCCGCCGGAGCGCATCTTCACCGAGGAAACCCTCAACCGCACCTACCGGGGGGATATGCTCGTCGTGCGTCAGGACGGAATGTTGCTGGTGCAGCAGCGTCCCCATCCCCACACCGTCCACGACATTTTGCCCGATCCTGTGTTGGGACACGCGGAATGAGGAATAGAACGCGGATTGCGCGGATCGGGCGGATTCAAGCGGATATAAATC
>CAMDEX010000193.1 GCA_945897075.1 Litorilinea aerophila | reverse complement strand
CGCTAAAGGCGATATCCTCTGATTCTTACGCAAATCGACTGATTTGTGTTCGTTCGGCTTACTATCTGCACACTTCAGCAGTGTCTCCTCTGTACCTTACTTGCCTCTCTTTTCTTGGCTGCTCACTTCACTTGGCGAAGGTATTGTCTGTGTAGAATCGAATTAAAAAGTGGAGTCACTTATTTAAGTATAAAAGTCCCGCAGCCGAAATGGGTTTGCTCGCCCACATGCAGGATGGAAGCCAATTCCAGAAAGGGAAGCAGTGTGGGCGCGAAGGGTTCGAGAAAGGATTGGTTGCCCAGCCAACGACCAGGCCACCCCCTGGGGATGGGATCCGCCTTGTGGTAGCGGTCATAAAACCCCTGGCTCGACAACCCCCGCCACAGACTGGCCTGTTCTTCCTCGCTCAGCAAGGCCAGGGCCGCGTCTGGGCTGTGCTGTTTGCCGGGCAACAACTGCCCCACCCGCGCCAGCAAAGCAGCCACGAGGGCCTGTGTGGTCGGTCGTCCGTCTTTGCCCCCCCGCGATCTCGCTTTCGGATCGGTAGACCAGCGCTCCAGATCAACCGGTGTGACCCAGGCCAGTCTACGCATTGGCCTCTGCGCTGGCCCCTGTCCGAAAGTCAAACCGTCCGCCCATTGGGTCGGTGTGACGCGATAATCCAGATTCAGGCGACCGTCGCTGACTATCGGCTCCCAGACCGGGCCGCGGGCCACAAGGATGGAGTGGATGTCGAAGCGCCCCCAGATGCTGTGGGTCTGCTTCCAGCGGGCATCGCTGGTCACTGCCGCCTCCTCCATCGCCGGCAGGATCATCTCCAAAAAGAGGGCGTGATCCGCCTGCGCGCCGAGCAACTTCAACTCCCACATCACCAGCTCGCCCTCGCCATAGGCCGTCTTGCCAGGGGTGGCAAAGAGAACCGATTCGATGGGCCAGGCGGCCTTGGGCAGACGTTCCACGCCGATGACGCGCTGGGCGTCGGCAATGCTCTCATCATTCCAGGCCGCCAGCGCCTTGCGCCAGGGCTGCGCATCACGCGTGGGCAGGCGGTCGGCGATGAGCGCACCCAAGACCGGCGAAAGCGCCGCTGGCAAACAGCGCGGCAACATCACCATCGAGTCGTTGACGCGCCAGACGATCAGATAACGGATTAGGTTAAGCGGTGTAATAAAAGGCCACATGCTCGATCAGATTGTAGAGTAGCGTTAGTTGTGGTTTCGACCAGTTGCGCACATTCCAGGCGTCCAGCATATCCCGCGCCTCCGGGTTGAGATAGCCCATAAAGCGCCCCCAATAAAACTGGGACTCGGCCGCGCTTTCGATGCCCAACAATTCTTGGAGCATCTGCTGTTCGTCGGGGAGCAGCACAGTGCGAAAGACGGCAGCCATCTCCAACATACCCAGAAACTCGCCGATCTCGAAGTTCACCACGCCCTGTTTGTCGTAGCGGTGGGGCTGCAAGACCTGATGCACGGTGGCAAAAAAGCGCACGCGCAGCGCGTCCATCGGGAAGCGCGATTCGTGATGCACGATATGGCAGATCAGATCGCCCATAGACGCGCCCAGCATCCCGGTGGTGGGAAAAAGCTGGAGTACGCCGCGCATCTCCAACCCGTGATAGAGAACCAGGTCTTGCAGCCAGGGCTTCAGGGCCTGGCGATGGAGCGCCACCAGAAAACGGGTCTGGCCGGGTGTCTGGCTATGAACATACGCGCCCAGCACACGCCCCTGCTCGGCGCGCGGGGAGAGATTGTAAGGGAGCAGGTTGACGTGCCCCCAGAGAAGCACCGTATTTTGGGAAAGCTCTTTCAGCGTGCTTGCCCGGTTCAAAATAGCGCTGCACGTGGGGCAATAGAGCGTGCCCGGGCGATTGTCCGGGGGCGCGTAGAGCCGGCAGCGCTGGCACAGATGATTGAGGGCCGAGTGGGGCGGCCCGATCTCGTCGGTATCGCGACCGACGAGATCGGGTCTCGTTTCGAGATAGTGCAGAACCGCCAGCAATTCTGAACCAGTCCGGCTCTGCCGAATCCAATCAAAGGGCGTTAGCATTCAGAGCCCTTTGCAGTTCGGCGTAGTGGGCAATCAGTTTGGCGTCGCCGCTGGCCGGCACGTTGACCGGCAGACGCCACTCGTCTGCGGGGCGACCGGAATAGCGTTTCGACCAGTCGATCAGGAAACTTTCGGGCAGCCGCCGCATACGCAAAGAGCCAAAGCCCAGATAGCGATGATGGCCGATCTTATGCGCCAGGTCTGCGCCCAGCGCCGTACACCAGAGCAGACGGCGCAGTTCGTCATCTTCCAGATTCCAAAAACGGAGTGTGAAGCGCGCTTTGCTGCCCGGCAGAATGGCTCGGAAGTAGCTGGCCTGGGCCGAGTCTGGCTGGAACTCCTGCGTGCGTTGGGCCATCGGGGCCACCGGCGTATGCGGGAAGAGCCGCCAAGTATCGGCGATACGCATTTGGGGCACCCGGCGACCGCTGATCTGTCGCCACTGGCCGCCCTCAAAGAGCCAGCCAGAATAGGGGAAAGGCACTGAATACCAGGCCAGTTCGGGCGCATCGAAGGGGGCAAAGCTGAAGGAAAGCCGCCCCATAATGGACTGATTGGTGCCCGCGCCCACCCAGCCAAAGAGACTGTCCACCGGGTTTAGATTGCCCAGCGTTGCGCTGGTCGCGCCGGAATCGCTGGCGATGGCGTAGAGATGGCGCACCATCCCTTTGATGCTGCGGCTGGGCAGGGCATACTGACGCTCGACCGGGCGCATCTCCGCGCTCGGGGGGGCCATCGAGAAGAAGTCCCAGCCGTTGACGGGCTGATCGCTGCGTGTGACTTTGAAGGATGGCTCGCCGCTCTCGCGGATATGGGTGGGGGTCAATGTTTCGACCTCAAAGGCCAGTGTGCCGCAATGACCGCCGAAGGAGCGGTGGGAGATGAAGCCCGTCGTCGTGCGCGGCGGTTTCGCCGGGTTGACCGGGCCGGTGAGCAGCGGTTCCATAAATTGCAAGGCATCCGCCGCGCCTTCGCCCTTCAGAACCATTCGATGCCAAACGCCGTTGCGCACCAACTCCTGTGCGCCGAAGAGCGTCTGGGTCATGCCGGTGGGGGTGGCCGACAGCCACTCGATCTCATCAATCTCGCCGCAGACCCAGCCAAAGCCGCTGCTCTTTTCGCCGCCGATGGGGATGTCGCCGCGCTGGAAGTCCTGGAGCAGGTGGGCCAGGACAGAGAGCGCTTCCAGATCGCCCTGCTCTACATTCTGAATATCGAGGCGCAAACGGAAGACCAGTTGTTTCCCGTAGGCGTAGAGAAAGTCCTGCTTGGCCGATTCTTCGGGCTGGCCTGTGCGCGGGTCCATACGCACGCCGTCCATGGAAGACCAGGCGCGGTCGGGGTCGTGGGGGTCGCGCAGATAGGCATCGGAGAAGAAGACCATCCCGCGCCGACCCTGGACGCCGAAGAAGCGGTCGAGCAGCGCGTCGGTGCGCCTGTTTTCGCCCCACAGCGTCTTCAATATCTGGGACGCCCGTTTGCGAAATGCGCCTTTGAGTGTGCTGCCCGGCACATAAATCTCCCACGCGCCGGCCTCCTGTTCCGAAGGCGACCAGGTGAGCATACGCATAAAGACAGTATCGTAGGATTTGCCGTACTTGCGCGACACAGAGCGGTTGAAGGGGCCGCCGGCGCGGTAGTCAATGTTGTTGGGTTGCGCCAGCTCCTGCCGCGCCCGATCCCGGTGAATCTTGAGAAAATTGATGAAATTCTGATCGTTGGCGATGCTTTTGCCCAGGTTGCGCGGGTGGATCATATGCGGATAGCGTACGCGCTGGTGTTCGTCCACAAAGGTCTGCCAGGCGGCCGCGCTGACACCGTTGGGCGTTTGGCGGCGGTCACCCCACTGCTGCTCGTTGATGCGGCCATCCAGCAACATCGTTTTGATGCGCAGATGCTCTTCCCGGCTGGCAATCTCCACATCCACCCAGGCGTCGCTGCGCAGCAGAGCGATCTGTTGGTCCACCTGGAGATTGAGGCGGGGCAGAACCCCGGCCAGGGCAGTGCCTATCAGCGCGGTCAGCCCGGCCTCGTCGCCGATCTGGGCAGCCATCTGCTCTTCCAGCGCCGGGTCCAGCCCCAGATCAGCGGCCAATTCGGCCCAGGCTTGCGGGTTCAGGTCACGGCTCTGCTGGGACTGGCGCTCCATCACCTTGACCACGCGCCCGGCCATATTGCTTTTCTTCATCGCCTCGGAGAAGGCGGAGAGGGCCGCATCTTCGCTGGCAAAGGGCTGGCCGCAGAGAGGGCGGGCTGCATCAATCAATTTGTCCGAAAGCCCGAATTTGCCCTTGCCCAGCCGCTCCAGAGCAGCGACCGATAAGGTCCAGACCTCCACTGTGCGCACCGACTGTTTTTGCAGCCAGATGGCGGCTGTGCGCGGAAAGTAGCGGGCAAATTTCGCCTTCCAATCCTCCGGCGAGAGGATAGGGCCGCCCAGAACCATCTCCAGCGGTGTGCGGACGTAAACGGGCAGATCGCGCATGGCTTCCAACAATACACGGCCTTCCACCGCGGCAAAGGAGGGCATGGCCGGATCAACTTTGCCCCAATTCCAGCCGACCAGAACCGGGTTGGCCGCGTCGAATTGCAGGGCGATGCGCAAATGATTGGCGCGGGGGTCCAGTTTGGGTGGTGCGGACGCTTGGGTTGAGCCTGCCGAAACCGCAGAGAGGGGGGTGTCCAGTTCCAGGCGCACACGGCCCAAGCCTTTGCTCTTGCCCGCGCCAAACCAGAAGCGCCCAGCCTGCAACTCTTGGAGCAGGTGGTGCAGCCGCGTCCGGTTGTCGCCGCGTGCCAGCACGCTGTCGTTCACATCCATCACAAAATCGAAGACGGCGTTGCGAAAGATCGTCTCCATTTTGTAGTTGGCGTTGGCCTCGGAGGACCAGCGATCCTCGTCCAATTTGAGACCCATACGCAGGTCGAAGAAGCGGTTGCGGGGATAGGCGCTGCTCTGCAACTGGCAGTCAACCTGGCGAATCAGATCCGCGGGCATCGGGTCGTCGTAGAGATTGAGCCAGGCCTGGTTCAATAGGCCGGTATTGCGCCCGTCGCGCGACGCGCCGATGAAAGCGTCCATCAGCGACTGCGCGGTGCCGGAAATCTCACCGGCCAACGAAACCAGCCGCTGCTTGCCGTCGCCGTCTCTGGTAAAGAGGGTTTTGCGTGCGTTCCCTCGATAGAGAGGGCTTTCTGCCACAAGTTTACCGGTCAATTTCATCTCAGTATCCCTTTTCTGAAAGTTTGTCGTACGTTGGGAATGAAAAGCGGGACGCAGATTGCGCAGAAACAGCAGATTTCGCAGATTTTACTCGTCTAAATCTGTGTTATTTATGTCTATCCGTGTCCTGATTTTCAGAACGATAATCAGCGTGCCTGGTTAGTTTAGCATAGCGCCCATCAGTACGCCAATCGCCTTGAGAGAGGGGAGAGGAAGGGAGGACAGGAGGAAGGGAGGACAGGAGGAAGGGAGGACAGGAGGAAGGGAGGACAGGAGGAAGGGAGGAAGGGAAAAGTTAGCGATGGGCGAGGTTGTGGAGCGCGTTGACGCTATTCCAGTTGCGGGCGGAGGCGGCCACGCCCAGCGCCCGCTCGAAGAAAGCGCCCGTCATTTTGGAGCGACCCGATCCGTTGGGGTAGTGAAGGTAAATTTCCTGGCCGGCCAGCAGCCACGCTTCCCCTTCGGCGGCGGGAACATTCAGCGCGGCGATTGCAGCCGGTGCGGGCAACGCCGAGAGAAAAAGGACGTGGAGTTGGGTCGCTTGCGCGGCGGGGAAGGGGTTGTTGTCCAGAATACGGCGCAGATCGTCCGCCGTGCGCAGGAGAACGGTCACGTCGAAGCCGAAGCGTTGGGCGATGGCTGCTTCGATGCGGGCGATCAGTTCAGCGGAATCGGCAGAATCGGCGTCGAAAAGGACGTTGCCGCTCTGCACGTAAGTAGCCACCGCGCTGAAGTCCAGAGACTCGTAGAGCGCCTTCAAATCGGCCATACGGATTTGCTTGTTCCCGCCGACATTGATGCCGCGCAGGAGGGAGATGTGGGTGGGCATACCGATAGTCGTCCCTTCTTTCTCGCTACGTTTTGGCGGAACGAAATTTGCCACAATGACCCTATTCTACGCTCTCCCTACGGGCCGTGTCAAAACATCAAAATAGTGCAAACAATTCTCGTACGCAAAAGAGTTGCGCAACCGGCCCGCCTGTGTTATACTTTTTTTGACAGTTCGCACTGTCTCCGTGGGGATGAACGGCTTCGACGGGGCAGGAGGATCTGGGATCGCAAGCCGTAGAGCGTCGACTACGCTAAAAAGGCGCAACACCTATAAATGCCAAAAACACTGGCAAGGCTTTTAACTTCGGATTCGCCAACGTCGCTCCTGTGGCAATGGCGGCCTAAGTTAGGCCAATGACCCTTCACCGGGTCACGGTCTATTCAGTGGGACCAGCAGGCTGAATAACAACCGACATATACTGTGAGTTGCGGCAGCCCGACGCCGATAACGGCTGCCTAAGACTTTCGGCTAGCTGGGGATGAACTCCCGTTGCACAGAGGTCCTCCAGCGAACCACCAAAGTGAGCGACTAAGCTTGTAGACATCTCAGATTGAATGTTTCGGACGCGGGTTCAATTCCCGCCATCTCCACCACAAAGCAGCCCCGACAGATGTCGGGGCTGCTTTTGTTTTGGGCTAAGGGGTGGTATGATCTTCAGTAGTCTCCATCCAGTGTCGTCAATAGATTGTCTGCAAGGAGATTCGTATGTCTGTACTGGCAAGCAGGGCTGTGCGTGATCAGATACCGGTTCTGGCAGAACGCATTGTGGACAATATCTATGGTCGTCAGAGCGAACCGTGGCGTGCGCTCGGCGATGTCGGCCGCCAGAAGAGCGTGCGGGATGTGGGCTATCACTTAACCTATCTGGCCGAAGCGCTCAACGCGGACGAAGCTGCCCTCTTCAACGAGTATTTGGCCTGGGTCAAAGTCCTCTTTGCTGGGCTGAATTTTCCAGCCAGCGTATTGCCCGACACCCTCGCCACCATCCGTCTGATCCTCAGCCAGGCCCTGACTGCGGAGGTACGCCACGAGGTCTTGGCAATGTTGGATAATGGGCAACAGGGCCTGGAACAGGTAACTACGATTCTGCCCTCCTTTATCAGGGGCGACGAACCGCTTGACCAGCTGGCCAGAGATTTTCTGGAAGCACTGCTGGTTGGGGATCGCCGCCGGGCCAGCGAGATGATTCTGGCCTCCGCCAGGGGCGGTGTCAACATCAGAGACATCTACGCCCAGGTCTTCGAACGCACCCAGCGGGAAGTTGGCCGTTTGTGGCAGATCAACCAGATCAGCGTAGCCCAGGAGCATTTCTGCACAGCCGCCACCCAAATGGTCATCTCCCAACTCTACCCATACCTTTTTACGGGCGAGCGCAAAGAACGACGGATGGTTATGACCTGTGTGGGGGGTGAACTCCACGAGATCGGGGCACGGATGGTGGCGGACTTTTTCGAGATGGACGGGTGGGACACCTATTTTCTGGGGGCCAATACACCGTTGGAAGGCGTTTTGCGTGCCGTGGAAGAACAGCAGGCCGATCTGCTGGCCATCTCCGTGACGATGACATATCATCTGGGCCACGTCAGCGCACTGATTGACGGTCTGCGCCAATGGGCTGGAAGCCAGAAGCCCCCTGTCCTGGTGGGGGGCCAACCCTTCAATCTCTCCAGCCAGTTGTGGCGTAAGATCGGGGCCGACGGCTACGCCACCGATGCGCAAGGTGCCCTACGCGCAGCAGAACAGGTAATGCGGAAATGAGCGAGAAAGATATCGTGACGCTGCGCCTGGACAGCCAGGCCAACATTGCCGAAGTCTTGAGCGATCCAGTGGGATTGACAGCGCATGTCGAAATTGGAGCACCTTTCGCCCGTTTGGCTGCACAAGGATCTTTGGCCAAAGCCCTCTCCTTTGTCACTGAGATTCACAAAAATGGCAACGCTTTCGATTGGGAGTTCAATGTCAAGCTGGGTGATCGGATAGTGACCTTCCATTTCACCGGGGGCAAAATTGACACCCAGACACTTGTGGTGGCGGCGACCGACGGCTCCGCGGCCCTGCGTTTCTACGAAGAGATGATGCGTATGAACAACGAGCAGGTCAATGCCCTGCGCCGGGCCTATAGCGAAATACAGCGCAGCCATAGCCTGTACGACGAGAGCAGCCGTCTCAACAACGAATTGGTGGACACACAGCGGGAGCTGGCGAAAAAGAACGCCGAGCTTCGCCAATTGAACAAAGAAAAGAATCGCTTTTTGGGCATTGCTGCCCACGATTTGCGCAACCCGCTGCATGCGATCCTTCTCTTGAGCGAATTTCTGGCCGACGAGATTCAGGATGAGGAACAACGGGGATTTCTGGCCGAAATCCGCTCCAGCACCCTCTTTATGGCGCGGCTGATCGACGATCTGTTGGACGTGGCAAAAATCGAGTCGGGCCAGGTGTTGCTGGACTACGCGCCGGTTGATATGAACGCCGTGACCCAGGAAAGCGTGGAGCGCAACCGTTTGCTGGCCTCACGCAAACAGGTGGAGATAGACTTCGACCGCGGCGGTATCCCCTCTGCGCTGCTGGATCGCACAAAGATCGATCAGGTGTTGAACAATCTGATTACCAACGCGGTCAAATTCTCGCGTGAGGGCAGCCGGGTGGCGGTGCGGCTCTACGGCGCTGGCGACAACTTCGTCCTGGAGGTGCAGGATCAGGGCATTGGGATTCCCCCCGAAGTGCAAGAGCGTCTCTTTATCCCCTTTCAGAAAGGGCAGGCAGGCACCGCGGGCGAAAAAAGCTCCGGTTTGGGGTTGGTGATCGTCAAACGTATTGTGGAAGGACACGGGGGCAGCATTCGCTTTGCGAGCGCCGTGGGGACGGGCACTACTTTTATCGTCTCCATCCCCTATGCACCCGGAGCGGCAAGCCAATCTTCTACTTTCGCAGATTGAATCCGTGACTCCAGTGAAAAAACCGAGTTTTTTTGCAGAAATCGCCGCGATTCAGGAGTGATCCTGTCTCAAAAACTCGGTTTTTCGTGGCCTTATTTTCAGAAAAACGTCTATGGCAAATAGTGAACAGATCGAAATCGTCTCGCCGAGCGGACAGGTACGCTTCTATGAGCTGAACCCGGCGCTCGGCATCGTCAACATCGGCCAGCACCCGGACAACGATCTCGTCCTGGACGGGCAGGACGTGCGCCCCTTCCACGCGCTGATTGACCACCGCAGCCACCCCTACCAGTACATCTCGCTGGAAGAGGACGGCGGCTTTGGCGCGGAGCGGCCTTTGGGCGACTGGGAACGGTTACGCATCGGTGAATACGAACTGGTGCTGATGAGCGGTGAACGGGCCGGGCAGCGCTTGTCCACCAGAAATACCGCGCCCTCGTCTGACTACACACAAAACACGACAAATACGCCCACCCCCGCGGCCGCGGGCGGCGAAGTGCGCTGGCGGGCCAAGCCGGGCCAGACCCTGCGCCACAACCTGACCATTCAAAACAGCGGGGACAGCCCCGCTACATTTGTCATCGGTGTCAGCGGCGTGCCGACCGAGTGGCTCTGGCTCTCGCAAGAGACGATCTCCCTGCCGCCAGGCGGACAGGCCGCGCTGCAACTGGCGGTCAGCCTGCCGCCCGGCCCCGCCACCGAACCCGGCATCTACCCCCTCACCTGGCAGATGGAATCCCCGGACTATCCCGGCTGGGCGCAGAGCGAAGCTCTCTATTTGGAAGTGGAGGCGACCCCTGCCGTACAGATGAGCAAGCCGGAGCCGGTGGCGGTCGTCTCGCGCCCCTTCCGCCGCGCCGGGCAGACCCACGTCACCATCGCCAACTGGGGCAACATCCCCGCCCAGGTCTATGTGAGCGGCCAGGAGCGGCGCAACGACTGCGTTGTGCAGATTGACCCGGTGTTGGATCGTCCCGCGCCCGAGGAGGGCGTGGCGTGGGAGCGCCCCCAGGCCAACGGCCTCTTCTACCCCACCGATCTGCTGCTTCTGCTGCCACCCGGCGCGCTGGCCCATCTGCGTCTGATCATTACCCCGAACGCGGGGCGCCGGTTTGGCATTGGCGCAATCCACCACCGCTTTACGGTTACCGCGCAATCTCCGACCGGCGCTTTCGCACCCCAAACCAGTGCGGGCAGCTTTGAAAGCCGCCCGGCCATTCGTATGGGTTTTCTGCTTCTGCTGGCCTTTTTGTTGGCGCTGGGCGCGCTCTACTTTCTGCGGGGCAACATCTCCGCCGGCTTTGGCCGGGTGCGCAGCGAGCCGCTGGCCTTTGCGCCGACCGCGACTGTACCCCACCTGGCCTGGCTGGCTCCCTCCGCCGAGACGGTTGTACGCCCGCTTCTGGCCACGGGGGGCGCGCGGGCCAGAGAGCCGGGTGAGCTGACCTATACCGAAATGTTTCAGGAGATCGCCGACCTCTACGGGATGGATTGGCGGCAATTGGTGGCCCACGCCCAGCGCGAAAGCCGTCTCGATCCCAACGCGCAGGGCGGATCGGGCGAGTATGGGCTGATGCAGATTTTGCCCACCACCTGGAACGAATGGGCACCACTGGTAGAGGTGAGCGACCCCTGGGATCCCTACAGCAACATTCTGGTGGGCGCAGCCTACTATTCCTATATCCACAGCTATTTCAGCGATCTGGGCTACGCCGATCCCCAGTGGTCGTTGGCCGCCTACAATTGGGGGCCAGAGCGCACGCTGGGGCTGTTGGACAGTGGCGGCGATTGGTTTGCCCTGCCCCTGCCCCAGCGCATGTATGTGGCCGATATTCTGATCGGCATGGAAAACGCGCCCGCGCTGGCGGAAGATGCGGAACTTCGCTATCCCCACGCCAAGTAGACCGCAGACCGCAGACCGCCGTCCGCCATCCACCGTCCACCGTCCGCCGTCCGCTGTCCATCTTCTCTCGACACAGGTTAACGCCATGAACCTCTCCACACTCTTTGCGATTGCTCTGGAACGCAGCCCCGACAAGCTGGCGCTGGAATTTGCCGATGCCGAGCAGCCCGGCCGTGTTGAGCGCTACACCTATGGAGAACTCTACGCCGCGGTGGAGCGCTGGGCCGGGGCACTGCAGCGGCTGGGTTTGCAGAAGGGCGACCGCATCGCCTTCTTCCTGGGCAACCGGCCTGAATTTGTCATTGCCTACCTGGCTGTCATCCGCCTGGGCGGGGTGATGGTGCCCATCAACCTGCGCTACCGCAAACGGGAGATCAGCCACATCCTGCACGACTCCACGGCCCGGTTTCTGTTGACCGAAGCCAGCCAGCAACCGGTTCTGGACGAGTTGGAGGCGGGCGATCTGGCCGCGCTGGAGCGGGTGCTGTCGGTGGACGCGACCGAAAGCTGGCTGGACGATGCGTCCACGCCCGCGCCGGTACTCGTGCAGGGGGAAGATCTGGCGCTGATTCTGTACACCAGCGGCACCACCGGGCGCAGCAAAGGCGCGATGATCACACACAACAATGTGCTGGCGACGGTGACGGGTCTGCTTTCCGCCTGGGCCTGGGAGCGGGAGGATGTGATTCTGCTGCCCCTGCCCCTCTTCCACACGCACGGGCTGATTGTGGGGCTGCACTGCACGCTGGCCGCAGGGGCCACCACCCGTCTGCGCCCCCATTTCGATCTGGCCGAGACGCTGGAGGTGCTGGGCAGCGGCAGCGCAACCCTCTTTTTTGCCGTGCCCACCATCTACTTCCGGCTGGTGGACGCCCTGCGCAGGATGGAGAAGAAGCCCGATTTCAGCCGTATGCGCCTTTTTTGTTCGGGGAGCGCACCCCTGCCCGCGGAGACCCACACCGAATTCGAGCAGTTGACCGGTCTGCGCATCCTGGAGCGTTACGGTATGACCGAGACGGGGATGAATCTCAGCAACCCCTACGCGGGGCCGCGCATCGCCGGGACGGTGGGCACACCCCTACCCGGCGTCTGCGCCCGCATTGTAGACGGGCAGAACAACCCCGTGCCGCCGGGCGTGGAAGGGGAGCTGCTGGTGCGCGGCAGCAATGTCTTCGATGGCTACTGGCAAGACCCGGCGAAGACCGCGGCCAGCTTCAGCACAGACGGCGAAGGCATCCGCTGGTTTCACACCGGCGATCTGGCCCGCCAAGACGCGCAGACCGGCTACGTCACACTCCTGGGCCGCCGCCACGAACTGATCATCAGCGGCGGCTTCAACATCTACCCGCGCGAGATCGAAGAGATGCTCTGCGCGTTTGCTGGTGTGATCGAGGCTGCGGTGGTGGGCACACCCCATCCCGACTGGGGCGAAGTGCCCGTGGCCTATCTGGTCTGCACCGGCGCGCTGGACGAGGCCGGGCTGGTGGCCTTTTGCCGTTCCCAGCTTGCCAGCTTCAAATTGCCCCGCCGCTTCCATTACGTGGAACAACTGCCCCGCAACGCGATGGGCAAAGTGCAGAAACATCTGTTGCCGAAAGGGTAAAAGTCCCCGGCACTTTCTGAAGTGCCGGGGACTTTGCCTGCGGCGGTTTTCTGCGCAAAAGGCGCTTTACTTTCCCCCAAGCATCGGCGATCAAATACGTTGATGCGCTACCTTCCGGGAAGGTTGTCGAAGTCATTTAAGCGAGGTTTTCATTCTTCTGGCATGAAGTCGTAATCGTATGCTATAATCGGCCAAGACAAACCAACGCAGCAGATTGAGGCGGGTATGGCGAAAAAACTGCGGAAAAGCAACCTGCAAGACGGAGCGAAGGAGCCGCATGACACCTTCTTTCG